>JADMJR010000005.1 GCA_018780365.1 Acidovorax sp.
AGATCGAGAACACGATGAAGGGCAGCCCCTTCATCAAGGAATGCATCATCGTGGCAGAGGCACGCAAGTTTGTGGGCGCGCTGGTGATGATCGACTATGAGACCGTAGGCAAATGGGCCGAGGCGCGGCGCATTCCGTTTACGCACTTTCGCTCGCTGGTGGAGCACCCCGAGGTGCGCAGCCTCATCGACAACGAGATCCAGCAGGGCAACAGCCGCCTGGCGCAGGTCTCGCAGATCCGCCAATTCCACCTGCTCACCAAGGAGCTGGACCACGACGACGGCGAAGTGACCGCCACCATGAAGGTACGCCGCTCCAGCATCTACAAGACCTACGCAGCCGAAATCGAGGCGCTGTACCACTAGGAAATCTTGCAACGATCTGAACGGCCTAGGCAACATTCACCGAAGCCATTCACTATCAAAACAAGAGCTACAAACGCTTTACTGTTGCGCGCAGAGGGCTGATCTGACATGAAAAACACCGCCACCAACCCCGCCACACCGCCGTTGCTGCTGGAGCGCAACGGCGCCATTGCCACGCTGCGCTTCAACCGGCCCGAGGCGCTGAACGCCATCGACGTGCCCATGGCCAACGCCTTCCTCGCCGCCATGCAGGCCATCGCCGCCGACCCTGGCGTGCGTGCCGTGGTGCTGGCAGGCAACGGCCGGGGCTTCATGGCCGGGGGCGACCTGTCCACGCTGCGCGCGGCCCCCGTGCAAGGCGCCATCGACATCCTCACGCCACTGAACCAGGCCCTGTTGCTGCTCACGCAGATGAACGCCCCGGTCATCGCGCAGGTGCACGGTGCGGCCGCCGGTGCAGGTCTGAGCCTGCTGCTCATGGCCGACTATGTGATCGCCGCCGAAGGCACGCGCTTCAACCTGGCCTACATCCACCTGGGCACCAGCTGCGATGTCGGCGCATCGTGGGCCCTGCCGCGCATCGTGGGCCTGCGCAAGGCGCTGGAGATTGCACTGCTGAGCGACGCCTTCACCGCCGACGACGCGCTGCGCCTGGGCCTCATCAACCGCGTGGTGCCCGCCGCCGAACTGGAGAGCAGCACCACGGCCCTGGCCCAGCGACTGGCTTCTGGGCCCACCCTGGCCTACGGCGCGATGAAGCGCCTGATGCGCGAATCGATGGAGCGCACCCTGCCCGAACAACTGGCCGCCGAAAAAGACGCCTTTGTGCAGTGCGCGGGCACGGAGGACTTCCGCGCAGGGGTGGAGGCGTTTCACCAACGCCAGGGCCCGGCGTTTGCGGGCCGGTAGTTCCAAGCCAACCCACGCACGGTTCTCACGGGCCCTTTATTGACCCCGTTTACAGAACACTCCGTTTGCGCCCGCCCCGTTTATCCGGGCAGGCCCGCCGTCTACAGTTCGCTGATGCCATCGCCCGATGGACACAAGCTTCAGCCAACACCAGGACACCCTCACCGTGATCACCGTCCGTGCCGCTTCCGACCGGGGCCGCTCTTCCACCGGCTGGCTGCACAGCGCCCACAGTTTTTCGTTTGGCAGCTACTTTGACCTGCGCCATCAGGGCCATGGCAACCTGCAGGTGCTCAACGACGACACGGTGGCACCCGGCCAGGGCTTTGGCAACCATGGGCACCGCGACATGGAGATCGTGAGCTACATGCTCAGCGGCGCACTGGCCCACCAGGACAACCTGGCGCAGCGCAGCCCTGCGGACGGTTCCGCCCCTGCGCCAACACCCCCCACCGGCATCCTGCGCCCCGGCGATGTGCAGCGCATGAGTGCGGGCTGGGGCGTGCAGCACAGCGAATTCAACGCACTGCAGGACCAGGACACCCATTTCCTGCAGATCTGGTTCAAGCCCCTGTTCACCGGCATCCGTCCCAGCTACGAACAAAAACACTTTCCGGCCACAGACCGCCGGGGGCGGCTGGTGCGCATTGCATCACGCAAAGGGGTGGAGGGCTCGGTCAGCATGAATGCCGATGCCTCGGTCTGGGCAGGACTGTTCGACGGCCATGAAACCGCCACGCAGGTGCTGAACACCGAGCGCCTGACCTACGTACACCTGGCCCGGGGCATGCTGCAGGTGAACGGTGTACCACTGGCCGGGGGCGATGGCGCCTTGCTGGATGGCGAGCACCAGCTCGTCCTCAGCGGCGGCGTGCAGGCCGAAGTGCTGGTGTTCGACCTGGCACATAAATAAACAAGCAACAAGTGCCCCGCCACCGCCAACAACCAGTCTCACCAAACAACAGCCCGCCATGGCAGCCACCCCCTTCGTGCACCTCCCCGAACTGGAAGGCCGGTTGACGCCAGCCCATGCCTCGGGCCTGCGCCTGACCGACGAGGTGCTGGCCGAATGGGATGCACAGGCCCGCTGCCAGGGCCTGCCCGCCCATTGGCGCCTGCCCGATGGCGCCTGCCCGATGGCGACGTGGAACGCTCACGCCAGGAGGTGCTGGCCACAGTCTTCGCGCAACAGGACGCCCTGTGGGTGTTTGCCTATGGTTCGCTGATGTGGAACCCCGGTTTTCACTTTGACGAGGTGCGCCGGGCCCACCTGCCAGGGTTTGCGCGCCGCTTTGCCCTGAGCACAACCATCGGCCGTGGCACGCCCGACTGCCCCGGCCTGGTGCTCACCCTGCAGCGCGACACCGGCAACGACTGCCAGGGCCTGGCGTTTCGCATCCCCTGCGCCCTGGTGGAAGCAGAATCCCGCCTGCTGTGGCGCCGCGAGATGATCACCGGAGCCTACTGCCCCATCCTGTTGCCGCTGCACACACCACAAGGCACGGTGCAGGCCCTTGTGCTCACCGCCAACACCACTCACCCGCACCACCGGGGCGATCTGTCGATGCAGGCCACGGCCGCGACCATCGCACGCGCCAGCGGCCGCATCGGCAGCAACCGTGACTACCTCCACCAGCTCGTTGCGCAATGTGATGTGCTGGGCATTGCAGACGGGTACGTGCAGGCGCTGCAGGCGGTGGTGACACAGGCGGCGCAGGTCGAACCATCTGCCTGACGCTGGTTGCTTTTCTTGATCCGATGGACTTCCGTCGGGGCCGGCGTTTCAGCCAACCAACAAGATGCGACTACGTCCGTGAAACAATGCTGCGAACAATATGCGCACTTGTCTTCCTTGCGTCTGGATGCCCGGTGTGATCCGCATGTACGAGGGCCATGCTGGAACACCTTTTGGACCAGAACGCATAGATCATTGCATCGAAATCATCCCACAGCCTATTCCATGAAAAAAATTCTCTGCATAGCGGCATTTCTTTTGTCTTCCATCGCTTTTGCCAGCAGTCCTCCATCTAAATTACCAGTCTCAAGCATTATTGTGATGCCTTGGGACATCAATCAAAACGCCAATCTGTTGAGTGATATTAAAAAAAATAATTTCAGCCACGTTACCTACTACCTCAACTGGGCTGACATTGAGACTCAAAAAAATAATTATCAATTTTCTCACTACCACAAGTATTTAGATACCATCGTCAACAGTGGCCTTTCTCTTATATTGGTGCTTGATATGGGGGGGAGAACCTACCTCGACGAAAATGGGAAAAAAATTGCGGATGAATCTACCGCCCCCAAATGGATCTACAAAGACCATCCAAATTCGGTGATGAAAAATTTTTCTGGTGACTATCAATGGCAACCTGATTTCACCGATGAGACCATCCAAAAATTCTCCACTGAATTCATATCTCAGACCGTCAATCACTTTTCCAATCGCTATCCTGGAAAAATACTTGGTTTTGCAATTGGCCTGCAGGAAGAACATGAAATCAAGTATGGGCAGACTGGATATCAATGGCGCGACTACAAAGAATCCACACAGCGTGATTTTTTCAAAAAATATGGTACACGCCAACCAACCATCAACTACAACAACAACATACAAAAAGGCTTCGCCCAAACCGAGCCACTTCTCCACATACACAAGGAATACAGGGAAAACCGGCTACGCGACGCCACATGCCTTTATGCCAAGGCGATTCAAAAAAATGGAGCCTTGGCAATGGGCTATTTTGCCGAGACTTTCACGTCGCACGATGCCATCTATGCAACGGGTGTAGTAGAAAAACTGGCTGACTGCATTGATATCGCCGTGATAGATTTCAACTTCTACGACGGATACCGGCTGGTTCCTGACGCGGACGTACTTCCAACACTTGCAAACTACTTGGGCTCACTGGGCTACAAACAGATCATGGTGGGGGCCTATGCAGAGGTTTGGGAGCGGCAAAATAAAACGCACGAGCTAATTCCCGTCATCAATCGATCCGCCACCCAAGCGCTCTCGCAGGCTAAGGTAATTGGTTTTGAGGTTGGTGGTTTTCAGCGCCAGGCAGCTGCGGGTCAATCAGCAACCATCGATACAGAGAAATTGAGTGCCATTTCTGTCAAAATAGCGAATGACAGTTCCACCACCGAAAAAGAGAGACTAAAAATCGGCATCCTGGGCTCCACCACGAACTTTTATGTCTGGCATGGAGAACGGAGTTCCGGTCGGAACACCCACCGGGACGCATTGTTTGCGGCGTACAAAATTCTGAGTGATCAAACCGCACTGGATGTTCATCTCATCGGTGAAAAAAACTTGCTTCAGGACGACCCCATCATCCAGAGCCTGGATGCCATCTTCGTCCCCCACCAGACCGCTCTGCCGCAAAGCATCAAATCAAAACTTACCACCTATTGGAAAGAAGGGGGTGCGCTTATTCAGGACATGCGCCTTGGAGAGTTTGATGAAAATGGAGCACCAACCGCCGACTGGATGAACGAAGTTTTTGGTATTTCCAAGATCAAATGGAAAAATAAAGGCGGCGTATTTCTGATCAACAATGAAATCTATCGCCTCAAACCGTCGTCTCGCCTCTACACCAGCTACGCGTCCATCACCCCCCGCCAGGGTTACAAGCTGCTGGCGACAGATATCCTGCACCGCGACACGGGCATCATGGTGCGGGGCGAGCGCACCCTGGCCTTCGGGTTCATGCCGCAGTTGGTCGAAGACCAGACAAAGGATGCCTGGAGAAAGCTGTTCGTCCGCGAAATCATGAACGTAGTGCCTAAAAAATCAGCCTCCGTGCAAGCGAAGTAGCGTTTTTCAGGGCGCGATGATTTTCCCAATCACCGACTTGATCGGTGCACCCCGCGCAATGGGCCCACACAGGCCCCTTGCTGACAAGGCGCAAAGCGCAAGGTTCCGGGGCCCTCCTTGCCCCCGCACAGAACCGCTCAAAACGGCGCAGACTCCGGGTCCGTATCCACCGGCACCTCTTTGGGCCCGGTCACCACACCACCGCCGGCCGTTTTGCGTGCGGGTGCGGATGGGGAAGGCGCTGAAGGTCGCGCTGCAGGGGCGGCAGGGGCTGAGCCTGCCATAGCCACCGCCTCTGCCGCACTGGCCACTCCACTTTCCGCCTCGCCCCCCAACGCTTCGATCAGGTCGGGGATCAGCTTGACCAGCTCGCCCGTGGCGATCGCCACATCGGTGTCAAACCCTCCGTCGTCGGCCTTGGTGCCTTCAAACACGGTGTCCAGGAACGACACCTTCTTGATCTGCAGCCCCTCGGTGAGCATGAGCGAGACGCGGTCGTCCCAGGTCAGCGCGAGTTTGGTGGGCAGTTTGCCGGCGTCGATGTGGGCCTGCACCTCTTCGATGTCGAGCGGGTGGCGGGCGTAGCGCACCACGGCTTTTTCTTCGTTGGCGCTTTTGAGCTCGCACTCGCGGTCCACCGTGAAGCCCACGGGGGGTTCCTGCTCCTTGAGCCAGTGGGCCATGGCGGCCTGCGGGCTGGTCTGGGTGTTCAGCAGCGACACCGACAGGCCTGGCAGCGCTTCGACCAGCAGGGTGACCACTTCATCCGCCCGACCCTGGCTGGACGTGTCCAGCACCAGCAGGCGCGATGTGGTGTCAATCCACACCCACATCGAGCCTTGTTTGGTGAAAGCCATGGGCAGCAGGTCGAGCTTGGCCTCGTCCTTGAGCTCCTTGCTTTCCTTCTTGCCGGGCTTGCGGCCGGTTTCCTGCTCGATGCGCTCGGCCTTTTCCTTCACGCGGCGGGCGAGCACGCTGCCGGGCAGCACCTTGGACTCGACCATGAAGCGCAGGATCCACTGGCCCCCGACCGATTCGGCCAGCGGGCCATGGGCATCACCACGCGGTGGCACCCAGCCCAGGGATTTTTCTTGCGTGGCACCACATTCCATGAAGGGCGCCTTGGCCAGGGCTTCTTCTACCTGCGTCAATTCCACCTGCCATTGCGGGGCAATGCGGTACACGATCATGTTCTTGAACACGGAAAACCTTTTGTTGGGGGTCGTTGGTGAATAAGCAAACGGGCTCGGAACCCGCCATTGTCGGCGGTCGCCACCCGGGGCCCGGTGCGGGCCAGCCGGGGCTGTGGGTTGTTGTCCGGCAATAGCTATAGATTTGATAGCTGTTTACGCTTATCCATCAGGCGCAGAACGGCATTTTTTCCATGCAACGGGCGCTGAATGGATCAAGCTTCTTGTCACAACTTTACACAGCCTCATCCAACGCGCACGGCGGCGTTACATGCGGGGCAGACACTGGGCCTCAATCGCTGAAACGGTCGTTGCAGCGAGCTCACCACAGTGAAAGGACTCACACCATGGCATCCACCTTCCAACGCCGCTTCGCTGCCACCGCCCTGCTGGCGGCCATGGCCCTGCCCGTGCTGGCACAGCAGCCTCCCGCAGCGCCACCTGCCGCATCCCCCAAGGCCGCCCCTGAAGGCCGGCATGAGCGCCGCCATGGCGACCACGCCCAACACCACGCCAGGCACCTGGCGGAACTCAAGGCCCAGCTCAAGCTGACCGCCGCCCAGGAACCTGCCTGGACCGCGTTCACCACCGCCCTGCAACCCGGCGAGCGCCCCGCCCGCCTGGACCACCAGGACATGGACAAGCTCACCACCCCCGAGCGCATCGACCGCATGCGGGCCCTGCGCGCCCAACATGCCGCCGAAGCCGACCGCCGGGGCGAGGCCACCAAGGCCTTCTACGCCGCACTGACCCCCGAGCAGCAAAAGACCTTTGACGCCAAGGCGCAGCGCGGTCACCGCATGGGTGGCATGAAGGGCGGCGAAGGCCGCCACGGGGGGCATGGCGAGCCCCACCATGGCGGCACGCGCGGTGGCGAAGGCGGCCGCCCTGGCCAGCCCCCCGCACCCGCCAAGTAAGCCTGCCTGCAAGGCAGTCACCCACCAAGCCCGGCGTCCTTCCACGGACGCCGGGCTTTTTTTGTGTGTGGCGCGGGGTGGGGCCAGAAAACAGCGCGGCGGCCGCGCCCCAAAAACCGGTGCCAACCGCCCCCACAGGCGCGGGTCAGCAGCGTGGGCGGCAAATTGTGGATAAGTCTGGGAACAGTTCTGGCACAACCAGGCAGTTATCCACACAAACATCCGGCGCCGCAAAGTTGTTGTCGGTGAGCCCCGCGCTTTGTGCAGCCCGCCACACAGACTTTGCGGCAACGCAAGTCCGCGCCAGCATTGAGGAAAAACGGCTTGTCCACAAAAAAGGGGCTGCTCTATTACTACTGCTATTTATATATAGAGCTATAGAAGAATAACCAGAACCCCCACTCCGGGGCACCCAAACGGTCCTGAGGGGCCTGTTCAGGACGGAAAGCGCGCGGTGTGTGGCGAAGGAAAAAATGCGGGGCGTGGGCCGGACGGACCGCCCGTCCGGGTGCCGGTTTCTGCAGAACCTGTCCTGGCCTAGGCCGTCGTGCGCGATGGCGCGAGGGCGGAAAAACCGGTAGTTGCTATAAATTTAGTAGCTATTGAAGCCCGCCCAGTGCGCGCAAAGTGCCTTTTTTTACAAAACCGTGGCCTTCTGGGGCCCGGTGCGTAAAACTGGGGATAGTTCTGGCACAACCGAGGGGTTATCCACAGAAATCGGCGCCTGCCGGCTTTTGTCCCCGTTGCGGTGACAGCGGCGCAAGGGATCGGTGCACAGGGTTGGTCTGCGGCTAAGTGCTTGCCAGCGCTCTGGAAAACCCACTTGTCCACACCCAGGGCCGCCCTCTACTACTACGACTATGTATTTATAAAAGATATAAGAAGAAAGACAGAGGACAACTTCTTCGCCCCAACGCACATGCCTGTGCCCCCCCGCTGGGCGCCCTGTCGAAGCACAAGGTCTGCAAGACGCAGGCCGGTGGGGCGAAAAAAAACCGCAGGCCAGGCTGCGGTTTTATCCAGGTCGGTAGAGACCTGTTCAAGGAAGTGCAAAGGCCTCTACGCGGGCGGAGTGCGCAGGAAGGCGTCCAGAAGGTCCACAGACAAGGGGCGGCTGAACAGGTAGCCCTGGTAGAGCTGGCAGCCCGCGCGGGCCAGCAGCTCGCGTTGCTCGGGGGTTTCAACGCCTTCGGCGATGACTTCCAGGCCCAGGCTGCGCGACAGGCCGATGATGGTGTCCACAATTGCCGCGTCGTTGGGGTCGGTGAGCAGGTCGCGCACAAAACTCTGGTCGATCTTGAGCTGGTCGAGCGGCATGCGCTTCAGGTAGCTCAGGCTGGAGTAGCCGGTGCCGAAGTCATCCAGCGAGAACCCCACCCCATACGAGCGCAGCGCCTCCATGGTGGCGATGGTGGTTTCCATGTCTTCCACCAGCAGGCTTTCGGTCAGCTCCAGCTTGAGCTGGCTGGACGGCGCGCCGGTGATGGCCAGCACCCGGGCCACATCGTCCACAAAACTCGCATGGCGGAACTGGCGCGAGCTCACGTTGACGGCCATGGTCAGGTGCGCCAGTGCCGGGTCTCCCTGCCACCGGGCCAACTGCTGGCAGGCGTTGTGCAGCACCCAGCGGCCCAGCGGCAGGATGAGCCCGGTCTCCTCGGCCAACGGGATGAACTGGGCGGGCGACACCATGCCGCGCTGCGGGTGAGCCCAGCGCACCAGCGCCTCCACCCCCACACAGTGGCCGGACTGGCGCATCTGCGGCTGAAAATGCAGCAAAAACTCGTCCTGCGCCAGCGCGGAGCGCAGGTCGGTCTCCAGCCCGGCGCGGGCCGTGACCACGGCCTGCATGTCGGGGTCAAAAAAGCGCAGCGTGTTGCGGCCAGCCGTCTTGGCCTGGTACATGGCCAGGTCCGCCTGCTTGAGCAGCTCGCCCACGCTGGTCTCCTCGCCGGTGAAGGGCGCGATGCCGATGCTGGGTGTGCTGCGGTACTGGTAGCCCGCCAGCGCATACGGCACGGCCAGCATGGTCAGGATTTTTTCGCCCACGCTGCGGGCGTGCAGAGCCAGCTCGTGGGGTTTGGGGCTGAGTTCTTCGAGCATCACCACAAACTCGTCGCCGCCCAGGCGCGCCACGGTGTCCACGCTGCGCACGCAGGTGTTCAGGCGCTGCGCCACCTGCTGCAGCAGCAGGTCGCCCTGGTCATGGCCCAGGGTGTCGTTCAGGGTTTTGAAGTTGTCCAGGTCGATGAACAGCAGTGCCCCGCCCTGCTGGCGCCGCTGCGCCGTGGCCAGCGCCTGGTGCATGCGGTCCATGAGCAGCATGCGGTTGGGCAGGCCCGTGAGCGCATCGTAGAACGCCAGGCGCTGGATCTCGCGCTCGCTGGCCTTGCGCTGGCTGATGTCGGTGTTGATGGCCAGGATGGACTGGGGCCGTCCGTCGTCGCCACGCACCAGCGTCCAGCGGCCCTCCACCTCGATGGTGCTGCCGTCGCGGTGGTACTGCACGATCTCGCCCGTCCACTCGCCCTGCTCCAGCACCGTCTGCGTGGCGTGGCGGAAACGGGTGGGGTCGTCGTAGAGCAGGGTTTCGATGGACTGGCCCAGCGCCTGCAGCTGCGACCAGCCATACAGCCGCTCGGCGCTTTTGTTCCAGTAGATGGCGCGGTGCTCCAGGTCACGCACCACGATGGCATCCTGTGCCTTGTCCAGCAGCGAGGCCTGGTGGCGGATGCGGGCGTCGGCCAGTTGCCGGTCGATCTCAGAGGAGGCGCGCGCGGCAAAAATCTGCAGCGTGGAGGCGATGAAGTCCGTCTCGGCGATCGCCTGGCGGAACAGCACGAACACGATGCCCACCACTTCGCCATCGGCATTGCACAGCTGCTGCCCTGCATAGCCCTGCGCGCCCACATGGCGCAGCATGGGGGCTTCGGGGTAGCGCTGCTGTACCTTTTCGGTCACCACATACTCGCGCTGTGACAGCAGCATGAGGCTGGGGGTGTCCTCCAGGCTGAATTCGTTGTTGGGCAACATCTGGCCGTCGAGCACCGCCGCCAGTGTGGTCACCCGGCGGGGCTGCCCTGGCACGTGAGGCAACAGCCGCACCACGCAGCCGCCCTGGGCCCCCAGGGCATCGGCCATGTTGCGCACCAGCTGCACAAAAAACTCCGTGCCGGTGCTGGCCGACACCGCCGCCGCCACCTTGAGCACCGAGGCCTGCATGCGCTGCTGCGCCTTGTGCGCGCGCAGGCTGGTGATGCCAAAGGCCAGGTCGCTGGCAAGCTCCTGCAGCAGTGCAGCCTCTTCGGGGCTGATCTGCAGAATGTCGGGTGCGTACAGGTACAGCAGGCCGAAGGTGCGGTCGCGGTTTTGGTCGCGGTGCTGCAGGGGCAGGCAGATCACGCCGTGAAAGCCGTGGTCGAGCATGCGCTCGGTCCAGTCGGCAAAGTCGCCCTCGGTGCGGATGTCCTGCACGATCACGGGTTTGCCTGAGCGCACGGCCATGCCCGCCGGCCCCCGGCCATAGGGGTCGTCGGCCGACCAGGACAGCTGCAGGTTCTCCAGGTAGTTCTGGTTGTAGCCTGCGTGGGCCACGGGCTGGATCGACTGGCGCTCGTCGTCCAGCGCAAAACCCACCCAGCCCATGCGGTAGCCGCCGATGTCCACCGCAATCTGGCAGATGGCCTGCAGCAGCGCGGTTTCGGACGTGGCGCGCACCAGGGTTTCGTTGCAGGCGCTCAACAGGCGCTGGGCGCGGCCCATGCGCGCGAGTTCGCGCTCGGTGCGCAGGCGCTCGGTCACGTCGGTGGCCAGCACCTGGCGTGCGGGGCGGCCATTGAAGCTGATGCTGCCGGCCGTGATCTCCACATCCATCAGCGTGCCGTCTTTCTTGAGGTGGCGGCTGGTGACAGGCTTGTTGCGCTGGCCGATGGCAATGGCGTGGATGCTGGCGCGCACCCCTTCACGGCGTTCCACCGGCCACAGGTCCGTCATCGACATGGCGAGCAGCTCGGCCTCGGTGTAGCCGTAGTGCATTTCCATCGACCGGTTCACGGCCAGCAGGCACAGCGTCTCCTTGTCGTACACCCACATCGGGTGCGGGTGCTCGTCAAACAGCATGCGGTACTGGAGCTCCGAGGCGTGCAGCTGCCCGGCCACATGGCGCAGCTGCACCATGGCGCCCAGTGACTCGGTCAGGATCTCCAGGTGGGCCACGTCGCGGCGCGAGAACGCGTTGGCCTGGTCGGAGGTGACCTTGAGCGAACCCACGATGGCATCGCCGCTGCGCAGCGGCACGGCCATCACCGAGCGCACGCCGTGGCGGTGGGGCATCGAGACCATGTCCCAGCCCTCGGCCTCGGTGTCGTTGCACACCACGGTGCGCCCTTCGCTCAGTGCTGGCCACAGCAGGCTCTGGTCTACGGCCAGCAGGTTGCCCACAGGCCGCACATGGTCGCCCGCCGAGGCCTGGGCCACCAACTGGCGGCCCTGCAGCAGCTCCACCATGGCGCCGCGTGCATGGGTCTGGCGCAGCACCGTGCTGGCCACCAGCTGCAGCACCTCGGGCAGGGGCATGTCCAGCGACGAGATGCGCTGCTGCACCTGCAGCAGCTCGGCATGGTTTTGTGCATCGCGCTGGGCATCGAGGTCGGCCAGCTTCTGGGCGCTGATGTCGGTCATGCCACCCACCATGCGCACCGCCTTGCCCTGCAGGTCACGGATCAGGAAACCCCGGTCCAGCACCCAGGCATAACTGCCATCGCTGCGGCGAAAGCGGTATTCGTCCGACCAGTGGTGGGCCGTGCCATCGATGGCCGCATGGATACCGTCGAGCACCGCGTCGCTGTCGTCGGGATGCAGCCGCAAGGTCCAGGAGGTGCTGTCGGGCGGCAGCTGGTCCAGTGGCACGCCAAACAGGTTCTGCATGCCCTCGTTCCACCACATTGCGTCGGTGTGCAGGTTCCAGTCCCACACCGCATCGGCCGTGGCGCGCGACACCAGGTGAAAACGCTCCTCGCTGAACTGCCTGGCCTGCTGGGCCTGGTGCTGCGCCGAGATGTCCTGGAACGCGCCCTGCACGCGGATGACCTGCCCGTCCGCACCACGCACCGCCTGGCCTGCCGTGCGCACCCAGAAATGCCGGTCGCCGGGCAGCACCACCTCGGCCTCGATGTCGAACGGCGTGCCCTGCTGCATGCAATCGTCAAACGCCTTCTGCATGGTCGCGCGGTGGGGCGTGGTGTACAGCTGCAGGATCTGGGCCGCTGTGCCCACGCGCTGCGCGATGCCGTAGGCGGCGGCGATTTCTTCAGACCAGCTCAGCCGCAGGCTGGGCAGCTCGATGGTCCAGCCCCCCACCCGCGCGATCTGCCCGGCCACACGCAATGCCTCGCTCTGCGCCACCATCTCGGCATGCATCTGGTCGCGCTGCCGGACCAGCCCGGCCAGCACCTGCTTTTGGCGGCGCAGCTCCAGCTGCACCATGGCCTGCATCCGCCAGGATGCGCAGGCCTTCCATCTGCTCGGGCGACATGCTGCGTGGCACGGAGTCGAGCACCGCCAGTGTGCCCAGCGCGAAACCTTCGTTTGTCACCAGGGGCACACAGGCGTAGAACCGGATGTGGGGCTCTTCGAGCACCAGGGGGTTGTTGGCAAACGTGGGGTTCAGGGTGGTGTCGGGCACCACCAGGGGCTCGCGGCTGCCGTTCAGCGCGTGGGCGCAGAACGCGATGGCGCGGTCGGTTTCGCGAAAAGGCACGCCCACCGTCGCCTTGAACCACTGGCGTTTGCTGTCCACAAAATTGACCACCGCCATGGGGCAGTGGCACACCTGCGCAGCCAGCTTGGCCAGTTGGTCAAAGCCGTCTTCGGCCGGGGTATCAAGGATTGCGTAAGACTGCAGTGCGTGGAGCCTTGCGGCCTCTGCGGTGGCTTGCGCTGGTGGCATGGTCAGGCAGCCATGCTGCCCAGGGGCGCGCACCTGCCCCGCCAGGTCGTTGTGACCGGGCGGTGGGCGGTGGTGCGGGGCAGCGTGGGCAAGGCAATCGGGCGGTGGGCGGGTGCACGCGGAACAGCGGCGCCGGAGGTAAAAATCCAAGGGGCCGCAGCCCCGGTTTTCAAAGGGGCAATGCTACACCGCACAGGCCCCCACCGCCGGGCCGTGGCATGCGGGTTTGTCCCAAATGAAACAGGGGTGGATGCCCCGCCATCCCCACCACCTGCCGCGCGCAACCCCGGCGGCCGTGGTGGTCAGGCGCGTGCGCGGCGGGCCCGTACGGCTGCCGCCAGGCTTTCGAGCATCGGCACGGTCTGCGCCAGGCTGATGCAGGCGTCGGTCACCGACACGCCGGGCTGCAGTGGCTGGCCGGCCACGATGTCCTGGCGGCCCTCCTGCAGGTGGCTTTCGATCATGAGGCCCGTGATGCGCGCATCGCCGGCGGCAATCTGCTGGGCCACCTCGCCGGCCACCGTGATCTGGCGCTGGTGCTGCTTGCTGCTGTTGGCGTGGCTCACGTCGATCATCACCTGCTCGCGCAGGCCGGCCGCCTTGAGCACGGCGCAGGTGGCGTCCACATCGGCGGCGCTGTAGTTGGGCTGTTTGCCGCCGCGCAGGATCACATGGCAGTCGTTGTTGCCCCGTGTTTCAAAGATCGCGGCCTGGCCCATCTTGGTCATGCCCATGAAGGCGTGCGCGGCGCTGGCTGCCTGGATGGCATCGCTGGCCACCTTCACGCCGCCATCGGTGCCGTTCTTGAAACCCACGGGGCACGACAGGCCACTGGCCAGCTGGCGGTGGCTCTGGCTCTCGGTGGTGCGCGCCCCAATCGCGCCCCAGCTCACCAGGTCGCTGATGAACTGGGGCGAGAGCAGGTCCAGGAACTCGGTGCCCACCGGCAAACCCGTGGCCAGCACATCCAGCAGCAGCTGCCGCGCCAGCTCCAGGCCTTCGTTGATGGCGAAGCTGCCATCCAGATGCGGGTCGTTGATGTAGCCCTTCCAGCCCACGGTGGTGCGCGGCTTTTCAAAGTACACGCGCATCACCACCAGCAGGTCGTCCTGCAGCGCATCGGCCTGGGCTTTGAGCTGGTGCGCATAGTCCATGGCCTGGCCATGGTCGTGGATGGAGCAGGGCCCCACCACCGCGATGAGCCGGTCGTCCTGCCCGTGCAGGATGCGCGAGATCGCGGCGCGGCTGGTTTCGACCAGGGTGAGCGCCGCATCGGGCGTGGGCAGCCATTCCTGCAGCAGCGCAGGCGTGATCAGCGGGCGCACGGCCTTGATGCGCGTGTCATCGATGCGTGTCGTGTCGTGGGTGGAAATGGGGGTGGCGGAGCGGTGTGCGTGGGTCATGGTGGCCCCGATTGTCGCGTGGCGCGGTCATCGGCTGTCTTAGAACCTGTTCAAGATCTTTTCGGGGATCGCATTGGAGTGCAATCGGGAGGAGTGGATGCTTCGGGTGCGCCGCATGGGCTCGTGCCCATGCAAGCAGCCGGGGCGTCCAATCGCCCGATTTCACTCCAACCCTTCGGGCAAGTGCCTTGCCGGGTGGTCTGCGGCGTTGCGGCGCTTGCCAATAGCCGAGCTATTGGCGGCGCACCGCGCCTAGCATCCCATCCCGGCAAGGGACTTGTGCGACCTCGAAAAGATCTTGAACAGGTTCTTACGTTGTGGTCACCCTGACCGGCACCGGCGCGGCCCCGGCCAGAGACGCAGAGCAAGAGCCGCCCCGCAGCGAGTGCGGCGTCCCCCTCAGGGGGAGCCTTTTCAAGGCCGCCGGAACGAGGCGTTCTGGCGCACCCAGTGGCGCGACTGCAGATGGTCCATGCGCACCGTGCCGCCCGTGGAGGGCGCATGCACGAAGCGGCCTTCGCCCACGTAGATGCCCGCGTGGCTGGTGCCAAACACCACCAGGTCGCCGGTGCGCAGCTGCTCGGCATCCACGCGCTGGCCAAAGCCGGCCAGCTGTGCCACGGTGCGCGGTGGCGCAATGCCTGCGTTGTTTTTGTAGACGTAGCCGATGAGCCCGCTGCAGTCGAAACCGCCGTCGGGGGTGTTGCCCCCGTAGCGGTAGGGCGTGCCCACCAGGCCCAGGGCATGGATCGCCAGGTCGTGCGCCTGGGTGTCCGACAGTGGCGAGTACATGCTGGACGCAGGCGGCGGCGGTGGCGGCAGACGGGTGGAGCTGCAGCCGCCCAGCACCAGCAGGGCGGCTGCACAGGCCAGGCAGGGAAGGATGGCGCGCATGGGGTGGAGTTTAAAACAAACAGGCCTCCAGCGCTTATCCATCAAGCGCTGGCAGCTATCTTTTTTGATGTTTCTATGCCGCCGCCCCGCTGCGCGAGCCGGTTGGCCACACTCACGATGGCCAGCACCGAGGCCGTCACGATGTTGTGGCTGGTTCCCGCGCCGAAGGTGGAACCCGACACCCCTTCCATCGCGGCCTCCACGATGGCCAGCGCCTGCGCGTGGGCACCCGTGCCGGTGGCGCGCTCTTCGTAGTGGTCCACGCGCAGCGGCAGGCCGAGGGCATCCACTGTGGCGGCAATCGGCCCGTTGCCCTGGCCGCGCAAGTGCTGGCGCGTGCCGTCGATGGTCACATCGAGCTCGATGCCCTGCCCGTCTTCATCGAGCCTGTGGCTGTGGCACACGATGGCGGGCTGCGCAGGTGCGCGCAGGTAGGTCGTCTGGAACAGGTCCCACAGCGCCTCGCCGCTCATCTCGCCTTCGCTCGCGTCCGTCTGGCGCTGCACCACGGCGCTGAATTCGACCTGCATGCGCCGCGGCATCACCACGCCGTGTTCGCGCTCCAGCAAGAAGGCGATGCCGCCCTTGCCGGACTGGCTGTTCACGCGGATCACGCTGTCGTACGTGCGGCCGAGGTCCGCCGGGTCGATGGGCAGGTACGGCACCTCCCACAGCGCATTCGGGTCCTGCGCGGCAAAGCCCTTCTTGATCGCGTCCTGGTGCGAGCCCGAGAACGCGGTGAACACCAGGTCGCCCGCATAGGGGTGGCGCGGGTGCACGGGCAGCGAGGTGCATTCCTCGGCGATGCGCGCCACCGACGTGATGTCCGAAAAATCGAGGCCCGGGTGCACGCCTTGCGTGTACATGTTGAGCGCCAGCGTCACGATGTCCACGTTGCCGCAGCGCTCGCCGTTGCCGAACAGGCAGCCTTCCACGCGGTCGGCACCGGCCATCATCGCCAGCTCCGCCGCAGCCACGCCGGTGCCGCGGTCGTTGTGCGGGTGCACCGAGAGCGTGATGTGCTCGCGGGGGGCGAGGCGCCGGTCCATCCACTCGATCTGGTCGGCGAACACGTTGGGCGTGGCGTTCTCCACCGTGGTGGGCAGGTTGATGATGATGGGGCGGCCGGGGCCCGCGTTCCAGGCCGCGATGGCCGTCTGGCAGGCCTTGAGCGATACGTCGAGCTCGGTGGCGCTGAAGGTCTCGGGCGAATATTGCAGCGTCCACTGCGTGGCGGGTTGTGCGTCGGTGAGCTGCTTCAGGTAGCCCACGTGGTGCGCGATGAGCTGCATCACCTGCGTCACGTTCATGCCGAACACGATGCGCCGCCAGGCGGGGGCCGTGGCGTTGTACAGGTGCACGATGGCGCGGGGCGCGCCCTGCACGGCCTCCACCGTGCGTGCGATCAGGTCCTCGCGCGATTGGGTCATGACCATGATGGTCACGTCGTCGGGGATCAGGTCCTCGTCGATGAGGCGGCGCACGAAGTCGAAGTCGGTCTGCGACGCAGCCGGAAAGCCGACTTCGATTTCCTTGAAGCCGATGCGCACCAGCTCCTGGAAGAGCTTCATCTTGCGCTCGCCGTTCATCGGCTCGAACAGCGCCTGGTTGCCGTCGCGCAGGTCGGTGGAGAGCCACACGGGCGCGCGGGTGATGCTGCGGGTGGGCCACTGGCGGTCGGGCAAAGCGACCGGTGCGATGGGCTGGTACTTGGTGGCGGGCTTGGCAATCATGAGAGGCTCCACGAACGGTGTGCAGTGCGCGCAATGTGCAGCGGTGCACTACAGGTCAAACGAAATGAAAAAACAAAACGTGTGACATCCCCTGCAGCCCTTTGCGTGTGCAAAGGCTGGTTCGCGGGCCGGGGTCAGGGGGAGATCAGGTGTTGCGCTGAGCGGATCAGGCAACGGTGGCGAACGCAGGCAGACCCCGGCCAAGCACTAGTAGGCTTAGCGATAGGGTGGGTAGGAGCATGCTGCGTTGCATAGGGGCTTGAAGATAGCACAGGCTTGCTGCGGCGCGCAAGATTTAGATGAAAACGGCCGTTACCGCCTGATGGATAAGAGATGGTAGCTATCAAAATAGTAGTGAATGCAGCTGATAGGATGGCGCCTTTCGCCCGGCCCCCTTCCCCCCCCTTGTTTCGTCAGGAGACCCCATGTCCTACATGCTGCTCATCATGGAACCCCACGGCCAGCGGGCCGAACGTGGGCTGGCCGGAGGCCAGGAGGCCTATGCCCGCATGCTGCGTTTTGGCGAGGGCCTGAAGGCCCGGGGCCTGCTGCGCGCCACCGAGTCCCTGGCCTCCACCGAGCAGGCTGTGCGCCTGCAGGTGCGCGGGGGGCAGTCCCAGCTGGTGGATGGTCCGTTTGCCGAAACCAAGGAAATGGTGGGCGGGTTCTTTTTGCTCGACTGCGCCACGCGCGACGAAGCCGTGGCCATTGCCCGCGAGTGCCCGGCCGCCGAGTGGGCGACCATCGAGGTGCGCGCGTTGGCGCCCTGCTTTCACGGTGCGGTGTGATCGGTGGTGCCTATGCCGTGACACCGGCCTGCAAGGCCAGAAACTGCGCGGCGGGCATGGGGCGCGCGAACACATAGCCCTGCAGCACATCGCAGCCCTGCTGCACCAGATAGTCGGCCTGCTGGGGGGTCTCCACCCCTTCGGCGGTCACCTGCAGGCCCAGGCCATGGGCCAGTGCCACGATGGCGGTGACGATGGTGCGGCTGTGTTCCTGCTCGGGCAGGTCTTTCACAAAACTGCGGTCAATTTTCAGGCGCCGCATCGGCAGCTGGCGCAGGTACGCCAGTGACGAGTAGCCGGTGCCGAAATCGTCGATCGCCAGGTGGATGCCCAGCTGGCTCAGGCGGTGCAGCGTGTGCGCCCCGGCTTCCATGTTTTCCATCAGCACGGTTTCGGTGAGTTCGATTTCGAGCAGGTGGGCCGCAAGCCCTTCTTCGCGCAGGATGTCCATCACGCGCTCCAGAAACTGCGGGTCTCCGAGCTGGCGGGCCGAAATGTTGACGGCCACCCGCAGGGGCCCGCGCGCATTCCACTGCGAGGCGTCGCGGCACGCGGTGCGCATGACCCAGTACCCCAGTGGAACGATGAGCCCGCAGTCTTCGGCCACCGACACCGCTTCGAGCGGCGACACGGTGCCCAGCTCCGCATGGGTCCAACGCAGCAAAGCCTCTGCGCCCACCAGCGACCCGTCGCAGGCGGCAAACAGGGGCTGGTAGTGCAGTGCCAGCCCGCTGCCGTGCTCCAGCTCGGCGCGCAGCGCGTGTTCGATGGCCTGGCGCCGCACCACCGCCTGGTTCATGGACACGTCAAAACGCACGCAGCGGTTTTTGCCCATTTCCTTGGCGCGGTACATGGCCGTGTCGGCATTGCTGACCAGGGCGTTGATGTCTGCGGCATCGTCCGGAAAGGTGGCAATGCCCGCGCTGCAGGTCACGTTCACCTGCTGGCCGACCTCGGTGTAGGCGGCCTGGAAGACGCCGATGATGCGCTGCGTGTACTTGTCCAGCGCCACATCGTCCATGTCGAGCCGCAGGACCAGCGCAAACTCGTCACCGCCCAGGCGCGAGATGGTGTCGGTGCTGCGCACCACGGACTGCAGGCGCTGCGCCACCTGGCGCAGCAGGCCGTCTCCGGCCGCATGCCCGAAGGTGTCGTTGAGCGTCTTGAAGTTGTCCAGATCGATGTAGACCAGGGCCACGCGGTGGCCCGCGCTGCGGGCCAGCTCCAGCTCGGCGGCGAGCCGTTCGTTGAAGGCGTGGCGGTTGCCGGTGCCGGTGACGGCGTCGGTGTGGGCCAGTGTGTGCAGGCGGTGCTCGGCCTCCCGCACGGCCGCGCGGCTGCGCAGCACCATGGCGGTGGCCATGGCCATCACGCACACGGCGATCAGCAGCGCGCTGAAAAAGCGGATGGCCAGGCGGGTGTGCACCGCACCCATGGACTTGCGGATGTACAGCGTGCCCAGCGGAGCGGCCGAGCCTTGTATGGGGCAGGCGATCTCCAGCATGTCCCATCCGGCACGCTCCAGCGCGCCGTCCATGCCCGCTGCGCGCAGCGTGGTCGGAAACTCCGGGTCGCGGTCGCGCACATAGTGCGCAAACAGCACGCCATCGGCGTCGTACACGCCAGCGGCCAGCACCATGGACGAAGACCGCAGAGCGCCCAGCATCTCGTTGGCCGTGCCCGTGTCGCGGAACATGACGGCGGCAGAAACGTTGTCGGCCACGATGGCGGCCTCCACCCGGCTGTCTTGCAGCATCGAGGTGCGGGTGCTCCAGTAGTCCACACCCGTGAGCGCCAGCACCACCGTCAGCAACGCCAGGCCGGCCGACAGGATGCCCGTCATCACCAGCTTCGACGACAGCAGAATGGGCGGCAGCAGAAGGGCCGGCGCCGTGGTGTGTGGGGTGTTGGCCGGGGTTCTCATCGCCCCGCCTTGGCCAGCCGCAGCAGCCGGGAGCTGATGGTCAGACCGGCCTTGGCTGCGGCTTCGGCGTTGATGCCGAACACGACGCGGCCCTGCTGCTCGGTGAGCGCGATCACGATCTCCGGGTTGGTGAAGGTGAGCTCATCGGAGATCGTCAGGATGCCATGCGCGGCGGGCAGCGCCCGCAGGGCGCGCAGGGCTGGTTCCACATCCGCGTTGTGCAGGATGAGCACCCGGCAGTGGCGCAGGCTTGCGGGCTCCAGCAGCTTCACCCGCACGGCGCGGCCCTTGGCGGCCTGCTTGCCCTCCAGTGCGGCCAGGGGGCGCTTGAGCGGGCTGAAAGGCGACACGCACAGCGTCATGTCGCTGGCGGTGGCCGCATCGCTGTCGGGCCACTCGATGAACTGGATGAAGTTGAAGATGTAGGCGGCCTTCAGCTCCAGCTCGCCCACGGGCTCGTTTGCATGGGCCACGCCCCATCCCGCCGCGCACAGCATCCACAGCCAGATCACCAGCCGGTTGTGTAGGCGCAGGGTGCTGTGCATGGCTCAGAACGCGTAGGTCAGCTTGATGCGGTAGGTCCGCCCGTCCTGGCGGATCGCATCCTCGCGGATCTCGAACGAGGCGGGGTCTGCGTGCCGGCGGTTGAACAGGTTGTAGACGCCCACCGACACATCGACATGGGCCATGCGCGTGGAGTAGGTCACATGGGTCAGGAGGTGCCCGGGCAGGCGTGTGTGCAGCAGCGTGTTGCGGGGGCCGATGCCGATGGCTTCGATGGCATACCGCCCCGCGCTCCAGCCCGACCCTGCCGCAGGCCGCAGGGTGTCCGACCACTGCACTTTGAGCAGATGCCGGGGGGCGTTGGTCAGAGGGGCTGGTTGCGACGGGTCGCGCGCCTTCTGCCAGCCGTAGGCCACGCGCAGGCGCTGCCCGCCCTGCCAGCGCTGTTCGGCCTCGGCCTCCAGGCCATGCACCTGCACGGCGCGGGTGTTGCCTACCGTGAGACGGTCCGAACGGTTCGCAGCGTCCAGCGCGATCAGGTCGGTCACGGAGGACCGGAACGCCGTCAGCAGCACGCGGCTGGCGCCGGTGGGGGCGTGCTCCAGCGCCAGTTCGGTGGTGCGCACGCGCTCGGAGCGCAGGTTCGCCCCCTCCACCACGCCGCCCGGCAGGTCCACGCGGTAGTCGCGCTCGTAGGCGTTGGGTGGCCGGTAGGCGGTGCCATGGAGCAGCTTGACGGCGGTGGCCGCGTTCCACCAGTACACCAGGCCCAGGCGGGGATGGACGGCGCCGGTGCTGCCCGACTGCTTGCCCCAGCGCAGGCCGGCATGGAGCGTGAGGTCGGGACTGAGCGCGAATTCGTCCTGGAAATACAGGCCCAGCACATCCCCTTTGCGGTGGGCATCCAGGTACTGCGCGGGCGGCGAGACGTCGATGCTGAGCTGCTCGATGTGGGTGTCGCGGCGGTAGTCCAGGCCCCAGGACAGCTTGTGGCGCGCCAGCGCCGTGCTGACCCATTGCCACTCGGTGCCCCACCACTGGCCATTGCCCACGTCGCGGTTCAGCGTCACGGGTGGGTAGTCGTACACATAGTCGCCCAGATACTGGTAGCGGCCCGCATGCAGGCGCCCGGTGAAGGCCAGTGAGGGCTGCAGCTGCGTGGTGTATTCGGCCGCCAGGCGCGTGCTTTTGTCGATGAAGCGCGAGCGCGGGTCGTTGAAGACCTGGGAGAACGCCGCTGTGGGAACCCCCTTGGTGCGCTCGCCATGGGCCAGCGTCAGCGTCAGCCCCTCGCGGTGCATGCGGGCGAACAGCTGGGTGCTGCGGTCATAGTCCAGGCGCTGCGCAACGCCGCCCGGGTTCGCGGGCGTCTCGAACGCCGGGTAGTGCTGGTCGGCCCCGCGTGTGGTGGCCCGCGTGGCAGAGAGCAGCCAGTCGCCCCCTTGTGCATCCACCGTGCCCACGGAAAACCGCAGCTTGGCGCTGCCGTGGCTGCCCGCCTCGGTGCTCACCTGCGGCCCCGCCAGCTGGCGGCCATCGCGCGTGATGACATTGACGACGCCGAAGAAAGCGTTGGCCCCATACACCGCCGACCCGGGACCGGGCACGAACTCCACCCGGTCCACCAGGTCCAGGTCCAGCGGAAAGTCGCTGCCGATGCTCGCTTGGTCGTAGATGTTGTCGTTGAAACGCACCCCGTTGACCAGCAGCAGCACCCGCGTGTTGTAGTCGCCCGGGGTCGCAAAGCCCCGGGTGCCCAGGTAGTGGTAGGCGCGGTCGTAAGAGATGTACAGCCCGCGCATGCTGCCCAGCACCTCGGCCAGGGTGCGGTAGCCAAAAAGCCGGATGTCGTCGGCCGTGACCACACTCACGGCGGCGGGGGCCTCCAGGGCCGTTTGCGCATACCGGCTGGCGGTGGTGATCTGCATCTGCATGAGCTGCTCCAGCGGCAGGTCGGCCACCGCCGCCTGCGCTTGCGCATGCCCGTTGTTTGTGGCCCCGGCGCACAGCAGGGCCAGCACCCTGGGGGCCCAAAACGCCCAGGCCACAGGCCGTGGTGGCCGCTGCGGGTTGTTTGATCCTCGTGCCATGGGCTGGGCTCCGTGTGTGGCTGGCGGGCGCTCTTTCGTTCGAGGCTGGCGTGCGGGAGGGCGCGTCAATCGATGGATCAGATCCTGGACAGGTTCTTAACAAATTGTATCCAGCCCCTTGCGCGGATCACAGGGGTCTGGCTCAGTGATCTCCCTATGTCAACCATCCCTGCGCAGTGCCGAGGCCGGGGGGCTTCCACAGGGTGAATCGGCCCCCGGCTTCAAGAATTTTTTAGGTGTTAACCCTTGTTTTTCCGTTTCTGTGTCGATCCAGGTGGGCCCCGTTCGTCGTAGGGGTGAAGCGCGCAAAAGGGATCAGGGCCTGGGACACAGGCCAGGATGGCCCACCGGCTGCCAGCGCGCTCCATGTTTTTCTCAACACCACCCGGAGAGTCACCATGCGATTCATGATCATCGTCAAGGCCACGGCCGAATCCGAACAGGGCTGCATGCCCACTGCGGCCCTGATGGCCGAGATGGCCCGCTACCACGAAGAACTTGCCCATGCGGGCGTGTTGCTGGACGCCAGCGGCCTCAAGCCCAGCGCGCAGGGCTGGCGCGTGCGCTACACCGGCAGTGGCCGCACCGTCACCGACGGGCCATTCACCGAAACCAAGGAACTCATTGCCGGCTATACCCTGATCCAGGTGCGCAGCACGGACGAGGCGCTGGAGTGGACGCGCCGCTTCCCCAACCCGCGCGGCGAAGGGCTCGACGCCCAGATCGAGGTGCGCCAGCTGTTTGAGATGGAAGACTTTGCCGGGATCGACGGGGTGGAAAAATTCCGCGATCTAGAAGCCCTGCGCGGCTGAAGCCCACACACCCAACACCCCCCCAAGATACACCCAGGACACACCACCATGATCAAGACCATTGCCCTCGTACTGCTCGCCGCCCTGGCGCTGCTGCTGGCGTTTGCCGCCACACGCCCCGACACCTTCCGCGTGGAACGCAGCCGCGTCATCCCCGCACCGCCCGAGCGGGTCTACGGGCTCATCCACGACCTGCGCCAGTTCAACACCTGGAACCCCTACGAACGCAAGGACCCCGCCATCCGGGGCGAATACAGCACCGCCACGGCCGGCCCCGGCGCACGCTACGCCTGGCAGGGCGACAAGGTGGGCACCGGCAGCATGGAAATCGTGGACGCCACCGCCCCCCGCCGCGTGGGCATGAAGCTCGACTTCGTGAAACCCTTCAAAGCCCACAACCAGGTCGAATTCACGCTGTTGCCCGAAGGGGCGGGCGCCACCCGCGTCACCTGGGCCATGCAGGGCCCCGTGCCCTACCTGGCCAAGATCGCCCACCTGTTCTTCAACATGGACCGCATGGTGGGGCAGGACTTCGAGGACGGCCTGGCCAACCTGCAGGCCGTGGTGCAAAAGCCCGCCACCTGAACCGCCCCCCCTTTGCCAAGCCCCCCATTTCCCTATACCTTTCCCACCCTTCAGGAGACCTCCATGCACCAGCAAATCTTCGTGAACCTGCCCATCGAGAACATGGCCCGCTCGCAGGTGTTTTTTCGCGCCCTGGGTTATGAATTCAACCCCCAGTTCACCAACGACCAAGGCGCCTGCCTGGTGGTGGGCGAGAACCTCTTTGTGATGCTGCTGGTGAAAGACTTCTACCAAACCTTCACCAGCAAGGCGATTGCCGACGCACGCACCACCTCCGAAGTGCTGGTGTGCTTCTCGTGCAACAGCCGCGAGGAAGTCGATGCCCTGGTCGCCAAGGCCGTGGCGGCCGGTGGCACCACGCCCCGCCCGGCGCAGGACCTGGGCTTCATGTACTCGCGCAGTTTTGACGACCTCGACGGCCACAGCTGGGAATTTGTGCACATGGTGGATGCCAGCAAGGCGCTGGGCTAAGAACGTGTGAATGAATACGCCGGATTCATTCACACCTTCTGATCGCGTGAAACCTTCTGCCCTGCCCGACCGCGATGCCCTGCACCGCAGCATTGACTCGGTGTGGCGCATCGAGGCCGCGCGCATCATCGCCAGCGTGGCGCGCATGACGCGCGACGTGGGCCGGGCCGAGGAGCTGGCACAGGACGCGTTGGTGGCCGCGCTGGAGCACTGGCCCACCACCGGCCTGCCCGCCAACCCGGCCGCGTGGCTCATGACCACGGCCAAGCGCCGCGCCATCGACCACCTGCGCCAGCAGGCCCTGCACCAGCGCGAGCACGAGGCGCTGGGCCACGACCTCGAAGCGCTCGAAGCCCAGTACGCGCCCGACGTGGTGGAGACCCTCATGCACGCACAGCAGGACGACATCGGTGACGACCTGCTGCGCCTCATCTTCACCGCCTGCCACCCCGTGCTGCCCACCGAGGCGCGCGTGGCGCTCACGCTGCGGCTGCTGGGCGGCCTCACCACGGCCGAAATCGCGCGCGCCTTCCTCGTGCCCGAGCCCACCATCGCGCAGCGCATCGTGCGCGCCAAGCGCAGCCTGTCGGCCGCGCAGGTGCCGTTTGAAGTGCCCGGCGCGGCCGAGCGCGCACCGCGCCTGGCCTCGGTGCTGGAAGTCCTCTACCTGGTCTTCAACGAAGGTTATGCCGCCACGGCGGGCGACGACTGGATGCGGCCCGCGCTGTGCGGCGAAGCCCAGCGCCTGGTGCGTGTGCTGGCCAGCCTGGTGCCCGAGGAGCCCGAGGTGCAGGGCCTGGTGGCGCTGCTCGAAATCCAGGCCTCGCGCCTGCCCGCACGCACCGATGGCGAGGGCCAGCCCGTGCTGCTGATGGACCAGGACCGCGCGCGCTGGGACCACCTGCTGGTGCGCCGGGGCCTGGCCGCGCTCGACAAGGCCGAGCAGCTCGCACGCGCAGGCCATGCCTGGGGGCCGTATGCGCTGCAGGGCGCCATTGCCGCCTGCCACGCGCGGGCCAGGCGCGCGCCGGACACCGACTGGCCCCACATCGTGGCGCTGTACGACGCGCTGCTGCAGGTCGCGCCCTCGCCCGTCGTGGCGCTGAACCGCGCCGTGGCCGTGGGCATGGCCGAAGGGCCCGAGGCCGCGCTCGCACTGGTGGATGCCCTGGTGGCCAGCCCCACCCTGCGCCACTACCACTGGCTGCCCAGCGTGCGTGGCGATCTGCTGGCCAAGCTGGGCCGGCAGGACGAAGCGCGCGCCGAGTTCACACGGGCGGCGGGCCTCACGCGCAACGCGCAGGAAAAGGCGCTGCTGCTGGCCCGTGCGGGCGAATGATGTGGGGCGGATTTGCGCTCAACCACCTCCCACCGTTCGGGCTGAGCTTGCCGAAGCCGGGCGCCGTACTTCGACCCCTTCTCTGCGCAGGGTCTTGGACCGTCCCAGGCCCTGCTCAGCGCCGCTTTTTCTTGTGGGTCTTGTGGTGGCCCGGCGGCGTGGCCGCCTTGGGCGCCAGCCCCAGCGCGGCCCGCGCCAACGTATCGGCGGCACCATTGCGGTGGCGCGGAATCCACTGCAGGCGGACATTCTCGAATCGCTGCAGTGCCTGGCGCGCCTCATCAAACAGCGCTGCCAGCCGCGCGATGGGGGCGGCGGCCCGCTGTGTGCCCAGCTGCTCCACCAGCACACTGTTGTCGCTGAACACCTGCACGGGGGTGGAGGCCACCACCCCCTGCTGCGCCAGCCATTGCAAGGCCCGCATCAGCGCGCGCAATTCGGCCTCGTTGTTGCAGCCGGTGAAGGTGGTGGCTTCGGAAATCTGGTGCTGCACGGTCCCGTCAGGCCCCACCAGCACCGCCCCCAGGCCCATGCGCCCCGGGTTGGGCCAGGCGCTGCCATCGCAGTGGATGACCCAGGCGGGGGCGTCCACGGTCTGCCGACGTTCAGGGATGTTCATTGCACGCGGGTCATCGTCGGCAGCGCACAAAACCGGCGCGGCCCAGGCCAGGGACGCCGCGCAAGGGCCGCCCCGCCGCGCTGGCGTCGCCCCCCTTCCCGCGCGAAGCGCGAGAGAAAGGGGGGAGCGGCGCAGCCGCTCGGGGGGTTGTCACTTATAGAACGCTTCGACCGTGCCCTTGATCTTGATCAGCAGCGGCTGGCCCTTGCGGTCCAGCGTCTTGCCGGCGGGCACCTTCACCCAGCCTTCGCTGATGCAGTATTCCTCCACATCAAAACGCTCTTTGCCATTGAGGCGGATGCCAATGTCGTGCTCGAACACGGCAGCCACATGGTGCGGGCTGCGGGGGTTGACCGAGAGGTGGTCGGGCAGGGGCGGCTGGGCGGGGGTGTTGGCTTCGGTCATACGGATCTCTTGGGGGAAAAGGGGAAAAACGCAAAGCGCGGATTCTCCGGGATTTGGGGCGGCCCCGGTGGGCGAAGCCCCTACGGCGCCAGCTAGCGCCCCATCGGCGCCACGCCAATCAGCCAGGCATGGCCCCAGAACGCAAAGCCCGCCCAGGCCACTGCGCCCACCCCCGCAGCAGCGGCCGTGCCCGCTGCACTGCCTGCCGCGTACACCGCGCCCTGCGCCCGGTCGCGCTGGCGCGCGGCGCGAAAGCCCAGCACCGCCCACAGCAGAAAGCTGCCGAACAGCAGCACATCGGCCAGGTTGCCGTTGGACAGCAGATGCGCCAGCGCCCACACCTTCACGCCCAGCACCATGGGGTGGTGCAGCCGGGCCTTGAACACATTGCGCGGCACATAGGTGGCGGCCAGCAGCACAAAGGCGATCAGCGTCAGCAGCGCCGCTGCATGCCGCATGCCCACGGGTGGCACCCACAGCACCACGGGCTGCTGCCGTGCCAGGCCATAGCCCCACACGATGAGTGCCAGCCCCACGGCCGACACCAGCGAATACAGCCCCTTCCACGCCCCCTCGCCCACCCGCGCCAGCGTCTGCGTGCGCCAGCCGTTGGCCACGATGCGCACCGAGTGCACACCCAGAAACAGCACCAGTCCAAGAACCAGAATTTCCATGGCAAGACCTTTCATCGGGGGTTGTTGTGGGCGCAGCCACCTTGTGTGGGATTGTCGCGGCCTCAGTATGCAAGAAATTTGAATAAAAAAGGCCTTCTGCGCGCGTCCATCATGCCCTGATAGCTATCAAATTAATAGCTTTTAGGTGTTGCTTGGTGTGCCCTCTGCGGGACCTGGCTAGGCCACCGCGTGCCGCGCCAGCAGCGCCCCCACGGCGGGCTTGGCGCAGCGCTGCAGAGTTTGCAGCAGCGCGTAGCTGGGCTCGGCCACGCGCCAGCGCGTGCGCAGGTCGTGCTGCATGCGCGCCAGCAGCGCGGCGGCCATCTCGGCATCGGCCAGAGCCCGGTGCGCCTGGCCCGTGCGCGGCAGGCCGTGGTAGTCCACCAGCGTGCCCAGCTTGTGGCTGGGCGCCTGCGGGTACAGCCGCCGCGACAGCAGCACCGTGCAGGCAAACGGCTGCGGCGCAGGCAGCCCGGCCAGGGCCAGCTCGGCCTGCCAGAACTTGCTGTCAAACGCCGCGTTGTGCGCCACCATGGGCGCGTTGCCCACAAACCGCGCGGCCTCCTGCATCACCCCGGCCGCATCGGGTGCGGCATTGACCATGGCGTTGGTGATACCGGTGAGCTGGGTGATGAAGGACGGAATCCACACCCCGGTTTTCATCAGGCTCTGGAACCGGTCCACCACCTGGCCTTGCTCCAGCAGCACGATCGCCACTTCGGTGGCGCGTGCACCCTGGCCGGGGGAGATGCCGGTGGTTTCAAAGTCGATGACGGCGATGGGGGACATGGGGCGGCGCAGAAAAAGGCAGAGGGTCCGGGATGACCACCATCCGGCCATTGTGCCGCCCAGCGAACTGTGCGGCCCGGGAAAAGGCTTGAAGTTCTTGAACCGGTTCCTACCGACGGCGCGCTTGCGAATGCTCCAGAAAAAACCGCAGCATGGCCTGCGTGGCCGCCACCCCACCCGGATCGGTATGGCTGCCGCCCGCATGCCCGCCGGCCCACGCGTGCCCGCCGCCGTGCAGCACCCAGTGTTCTGCCACCACAGTGCCGGTGGGGCTGTCCGCCAGCGCATACACCGTGCGCGTGTAGCCCTGCCCGTGGGGGGACTGGCCGGTGTGCGCCGTCTCCACCGTCTGTGGTTCGCCGCCCTGTGCCGTGGCCAGGGCGGTGAGTGTGGCGTGGATCAGCTGCTCGCCGTTGTGTGCATGTACGGTGGTGTCGGCATCGCCGTGGAACACGATGAGTGGCGGGGGCGGCAGCGCAGGCGGGGCGTCTGGGTGTGTGGCGGCGGGGTGTGTGGCCGGGCCGGGTTTGGCGCCGGTTTTCATGGCCGACAGCGCACCCATCACGGAATGCGCCGCGCCCGCCTGCAGGCCCGAGTGCACGCCCACGGCGGCAAACACATCCGGGTACTCGCGGCCCAGCAACGCGGCCATGGCGCCGCCGGCCGACAGGCCCGCCACGTACACCCGCTGCGTGTCCACCGGGTGGCGCGCCATGACCTCGTGCACCATGGCGACGAGCAGTGCGGGCTCGCCGCGGCCCCGGTGCTGGTCTTCGGGGCGAAACCAGTTCCAGCAGCCGTTGGGGTTGGCGCTGTGGGGCTGTTCGGGGTAGAGCACCAGTGCGTTGGCGGGGGCGGCTGCTGCGTTCATGCCGGTGCCGGTGGCGAAGTCCACGGGGTCCTGGGTGCAGCCGTGCAGCATCAGCACCAGGGGCATGGGCCTGCCTGCGCTGGCGCCCGGTGGCACATACAGGTGGTAGTGGTCCGGGCCGTGCCGGGCCTCGGGGTGGGCCCTGGTGGCGATGCGCGTGAAGCTGCCTGCGGGTTCGGCCGGGGGCGGCGGGGTGGTGTGCCCGGTGCTGGCGGGCAGGGTCGGCGGGGCCTCTTGTGGTGTGGTGTGTTCCGCAGAGCGCTGCAGCGCGTGCTGGATGGCCCGCGTCGCGTCCGCCAGCGGGCCGCTGCGCACGCGTTGCGTGGCTTCGTCCGCCAGGTGTTTGAGTGCGGTGTTCCAGTCCATGGGGTTCCTTTGCCGCCCTGCCGGTGGGCGGGCGTGAAAGCGTGGCGCTGTGGGGGCTGCAAGCATCTTGTGGGCCACCTGCCGAAAGCGCCTGGGGCCACGGGGGACTGGTCTGAGGGCCCTGTGGCTGTGTTTGCTATGAAATCAGTAGCTTATGCCGCTCGTGGATAGCGCGCCAGGGGCTTGTTTGGCTTGAAGTTTGACGCGGCGGTGGTGCTGCCCCGCGCAGCCCTGACGGTGGCTGGCCGCCGTCCCCAACTTGGGGCGCCCAGGCCTGGGTAGCAGGCGCCTGCCCTGGCTGGCCCCTGGGTGGTGTGCGCCGGGCTTCACGCCTTCTTCAAAAACTCCGACTTCAGCAACATGCTGCCCAGGTCCGTCTTGCAGTCCACGTTGTGGCCGTCGGCGCCGTCGACCAGGCGGATGCTTTTGATCTTGGTGCCTTTCTTGAGCGTGGACGAGGAGCCCTTGACCTTGAGGTCCTTCACCAGGATCACCGCGTCGCCGTCGGCCAGCGGGTTGCCATTGGCATCACGCACGATGCCGTCGCCTGCATCGGCGTCGGCCTCCGAAGCGTCCGCCACTTGTGGCCATTCAAACGCGCAGTCGGGGCAGACGTAGTTGCTGCCGTCGGGGTAGGTGTTCTCCAGGCCACATTGGGGGCAGGCGGGCACGGTGCGGGGCATGGTTTTCTTTCTGGTTGTTGTTGTGACAAGGGCTGGCGACTTTACAGCGGCTACAGCGGCGCGCGTTGCTCCAGCGCAAACGGCGGCAGGCCCTTGAGCAGCCGCTGGCCGTAGCTGGTGCGCGTCAGGCGCTTGTCGTAGCAGTACACATGGGCCTGGTCTTCCTCGGTGCGGATGGCGCGGCCCACCCACTGCGCCAGGCGGATGGCGGTGGCGGGCACCACCAGTTCGCTGAACGGGTCGCGCCCCACGGCGCGCAGCCATTCGGCGCGGGCCTCGCCCACCGGGTCGTCGGGCGGGGCAAAGGGCAGCTTGGTGATGAACACCGACTCGCACAGGCGCCCGGGCAGGTCCAGCCCCTCGCCAAACGACTGCATGCCAAAGATGACCGAGGGCTCGCCGTTGTCCACGCGCTCGCGGTGGCGCTTGAGCAGCTGCGTGCGCGGCAGCGCGTTCTGCACCAGCACCACGCTGCGCATGGCGGTGGGCAGCGCGTCCACGGCCTGGCGCATCTGCTCGCGCGAGGTGAACAGCACCAGCGCGCCAAATTCCACGCGGGCGATGTCGTGCAGCAGTGCGTCCACCATCTCGGTGGTGAACTGCGCGGCGTTCTTGGGGTCGGCGCGCGTCTCGGCGGCAATCAGCGTGCCCTGCGCGGCGTAGTTGAAGGGGCTGGCCACCTCCAGCGTGGTAGCGGACTCGTCCCCATGCAGCCCGGCTTCGCGCAAAAAGAAATCGAAATTGCCGCAGCTGGTCAGCGTGGCCGAGGTGAGCACCGCGCCGCGCACTGCGCTCCACAGGTGGTTGCGCAGCGTAGTGCCGGGCAGGATGGGGCTGGCGTGGGCCTTGACCACGATGAAGTCGCCATCCACCTCCAGCGTGAACCACTTGGCGGCGGGCACAAAGCTGCGGTCGGCGCCTTGGGGCGCCTCCTGCAGCAGCAGTTGCGCGGTGGCGTGCAGCTCTTCCAGGCGCGGCGCCAGCATGCCGATTTGCGCGTACAGCGTGGACAGGCGCTTGGCCTCCTCGGGCTTGTCGCGCATTTCGGCGCGCAGGGCCTTGCTGATGGCGCGCAGGGCTTCGAGGAACCCCTCGGCGCTGGCGGCCAGCAGGCCCAAGGGCGCAATCAGCGGCTCGGGCAGTTCGCCACGCGGCACCCGCACGCGCGCCGGGCCCCAGGTGTCCTTCTGGCTCTTGAGCGCGGCGCCATACACCTCCATCACGATGCGGGCCAGGTCCTGCAGCGTCTGGCGCAGCTGGGCCGAGTGCTTGGGGATGTCGGCAATCTCCTCCACCTCCAGCAGCGCGCCAATGCGCAGGCCCCGGCTCGACAGCCGGTCGATCCAGGTGATGCGCGACAAATCCATGCTGCACGCAAACTGGTCGAGCGCGGTGGCGGGCAGGTGGTGGGCTTCGTCCAGCACCAGCAGGCAGTTGTCGAGCTCGGGCAACACGCGCGCGCCCAGGGACGACAGCAGCAGATCGTGGTTGGCCACGATCACCTGCGCACCCACCAGCTCCTTGCGCTTGTCGTAGTAGGTGCACTGGCTGAAGGCCGGGCAATGTTTGCCGGTGCACGACGCGCCCTCGGCCGCCACGGGGCTCCACACCTCGGGCTCGGGCGGCGTATCGAGGCTGTCGCGGTCGCCATCCCAGGCGCCCTTCGACAGGGTCTGCGCCATCGTTGAATAGAACTGGATGCGCGCCTCGGTCTCGTGCCGGGGGCGCTTGGCGCGGGCGGCGGCTTCCTCTTCTGCAAACAGGTCGTCGTCGCCCTCTTCTGCCGCCTCGCCCGTGCCCGCCAGGCGGTCGAGCTTGAGCTTGCACACATAACGCCCGCGCCCCTTGGCCAGCGCAAACTTGAAGGGCTGGGGCATCAGCGCGGCCAATGCGGGCAGGTCCTTGTTGACCAGTTGCTCCTGCAATGCCACGGTGGCCGTGGAGATCAGCACCCGCGTGCCACGCGACAGCGCCAGCGCAATGGCGGGCGCGCAATAGGCCAGCGACTTGCCCACGCCCGTGCCCGCCTGGATGACGGCGATGGAGCGCGTGGGTGAGGCCTCGCCGCCCTCTTCGTCCACCTTGCCCAGCGTGGCCGCACTGAACGTGCGCGCCACCTGCTCGGCCATCAGCCGCTGGCCGGCGCGGCTGCGAAAGCCGGGGGTGGCCTGCACCACCGCATCAAACGACTGCAGGGCCTGGGCGGCCCAATCTGGGGAGGACATTGGATAAAACGGGCTTTAGCGCTTGATAGATAAGCGCTTTAAGCTATCTATTATGTAGCATTCAGTGGACTGGCCGGACGGGTGAGCTGGTGATTTGTACAGTATTATCCTGAAAACGATGCCGGAGCGCCTATGAAAACCCTGCCCGCAGAATTCGATGGTCAGCCCATCCGCCGTGTGTACGACGAGGGCACGGAAACCTGGTGGTTCTCTGTGATCGACGTGGTGCAGGTGCTGACGGATAGCGAAAACGCCCGCGACTACTGGTTCAAGATGAAACTGCGGGTCAAGTCAGAGGATGGGGCTGAACTGTCGACATTTTGTCGACAGTTGAAATTGCCTGCTGCGGACGGCAAGCAGCGGCTGACTGATGTGGCCACCGCAGAAAGTTTGCTGCGCATTGTGCAATCCATCCCCAGCCCCAAAGCAGAGCCCATCAAGCTCTGGCTGGCCAAGGTGGGCTACGAGCGCATGCAGGAGCTGGCCGACCCGGCCTTGTCATTGGACCGCGCCCGTCAGACCTGGCAGCAGCATGGCCGCAGCGACAAGTGGATCCAGCAGCGCATGACCGGGCAGGAGACGCGCAACAAGCTCACCGATTACTGGAGCGAACACGACATCAAGGCAGGCAGCGAGTTGGCCATCCTCACCAACATCATTCACCAGGAATGGTCTGGTTTGAGCTTAGCGCAGCACAATCCGGCGGCAGCATCGCCCGGCAGGCCCGCCACCAGTTGGAGAGCCAAACGGGCAAGCCCGTGGTGACGGGGTCCAACTACCTGCCACCGGCTGCGAAAACGGTCAAGGCCATCAAAGTGGTCAAGAAGAAAGTGTGAGAAATGCTATTATTTTAATAGCTATAAGTGCATGATGGACAGGCGACAGAGCCCTGTTTGAATCAAAATCTGACTCAGGAATCAACCCCGCTCGCGCAGCGCCCGCTCAATCCGGTCCCGCCGCACCGTCGTCTTGGGCACCTTGAAGGGGAACCAGCTGCGCACGTCTTCCTCCAGCCCGATGCCGTGCATGTAGTTGTAGATGGCCTTCTTGAGCGCGCCGCCCAGCGCGTCGTGGTCCACGCCCGTGGGGTCGATGAAGGCCACGTCGTTCTTGGCGAAGTCACCGGGCGGCAGCGGCGCCAGCGTCACGCCGTACTCCTCGGGGTTCTTGCCCACGGGTGAGTGCACGGTGCAGGCAAAGCGGTGAAAGAACCCGCTCTGGATGCAGCCGTTGCCGAACAGCTGGCGCACGTATTCGAGTGCGTCCACGGTGTCCTGCACCGTCTGCGTGGGAAAGCCGTACATCAGGTACGCATGCACCAGGATGCCCGCGTCGGTGAAGGCCCGGGTCACGCGCGCCACCTGGTCCACCGACACGCCTTTTTTCATGAGGGTGAGCAGCCGGTCGGAGGCCACTTCGAGCCCGCCCGAGATGGCGATGCAGCCGCTGTCGGCCATCAGCTCGGCCAGGTCGGGGGTGAAGGTTTTTTCAAAGCGCACATTGCCCCACCAGCTGATGCCCGCGTTGCGTGCAATCAGCTCGGTAGAGAGCGCCTTGAGCGCCTTGGGGGGCGCGGCCTCGTCCACAAAGTGAAAACCGGTCTGCCCCGTCTCGCGCACGATCTGCTCGATGCGGTCGGCCAGCACGGCGGCGCTGGCGCCCTCGTAGCGGCTGATGTAGTCCAGGCTCACGTCGCAAAAACTGCACTTCTTCCAATAGCAGCCGTGCGCCACCGTCAGCTTGTTCCAGCGCCCGTCGCTCCACAGCCGGTGCATGGGGTTGAGCATGTCCAGCAGCGACAGGTAGC
>JADMJR010000179.1 GCA_018780365.1 Acidovorax sp.
GGCAGTAGTCGCACGCATTGCGGTTGGCCACGGCCACGGCGATCTGCTCGCCCAGCGCGGCGCCGATGACGCCGCTGCCCAGCGCGCCGAAAGCACCCCACATGCTTTGCAGTGCGGCGGGCGAATTGGCCACCGCGCGGAACATGTAGGGGGTGGCACCAAAGGCGCCGTGGATCTGGTCGAGCACAGCGCGCACCGGGCCGGTGGCGGTGGCGCGATCAACCAGGGGAATGCGGGCAAAGGAGGGTGTGGCGGACATGGTGTTTTCCTGGAAGGTGGTTGACAAAGGGACAACCGGCGCCGAGTGGAACGCCGGGTGCCGGTTCACAGCACCCCTGCAGTGTCTTGTGGCATCGAATACCATTTGGCATAAATAATCCGCCATTCGCACCAAATCGTCCAAACACCATGCCATTGGCAGACACCCAACCCCCACAGGCACCTGCGCCGTTTGACCGCTTGTCCTCGCTGCTGGAGCGGTTTCGGGTGCGGGCCCACCTGTTCCACAGCGGCCCGCTGTGTGGCGTGACGCACTTTGCGGCGGCGCCGGGCCGGGGGTTTTTGCATGTGCTGCGCCGGGGCGAGATGGTGGTGACGCACCAGCCCCAGGCCGGCCCGCCCGAGCGGCTGGAGGTGCGGGAGCCCAGCCTGTTGTTCTATGCCCGGCCGCTGGAGCATTTTTTTCACAACGCGCCCACCGAGGGCTCGGACTTCACCTGCGCCGCGCTGGACTTTGACGGCGGCGCCAGCCACCCGCTGGCCCGCGCCCTGCCCCCGCTGGTGCTGTTGCCCCTGGGCGCGGTGGATGGGCTGCAGCAGTCGCTGGAGCTGCTGTTTGCCGAAACCGACCGCCTGCGCTGCGGCCACCGCGTGCTGGCCGACCGGCTGTTTGAGGTGGTGCTGCTGCAGCTGCTGCGCTGGCTGCTGGACCACCCGCAGCAGGCGCCAATGCCCCCCGGCCTGCTGACCGGCCTGGCCGACCCGCAACTGGCACGCACGCTCACCGCCCTGCACGATGCGCCCGGCGAGCCGTGGAGCCTGGAGCAAATGGCCGCACAGGCCGGGATGTCGCGCAGCGCGTTTGCGGCCCGCTTCAAGGCGGTGGTGGGCGACACCCCGGCCGACTACCTGGCGCACTGGCGGCTGACGCTGGCGCAGGCCCATCTGCGCGGCGGCCGGTCGCTGAAGTCGATTGCCAACGAGCTGGGCTATGCCAACCCGTCGGCGCTGTCGAGGGTGTTTGCGCAGAAGCTGGGGTTGTCGGTGCGGGCCTGGCGGGAGGCGTTGGATGCGGTGGACGCGGCGGATGCAGAGTCTTGAGGCGCTTGGCTGACAGGGGATTTTGACTCCCTCTCCCCTCGCGGGAGAGGGTTGGGGAGAGGGGGCGAACAAGCGCTGCGCCGGCAACCCCCCCCTCTCCTCCGCCCTCTCCCACAAGGGGAGAGGGAGCAACAGCCCGATGAGCAGGGGCGTTATGCGCATTGTCGAGACCGTCCCACCCGAGGCAGCTATTTATTCAATAAAAATGGCATCTACCGCTCATCCATCATGCGCTTATAGCTATTAAATGAATAGCAAACGCCCTCTCAACCAGGGGCCCTGCGGGCGTCGGCAGGTCGCTCGCGCCGCGCCTGCGCCGCTCACACGTTGATGGCCGCCGCCGAGCCCGCCAGCTTGCGCAGCTCGAACTTCTGGATCTTGCCCGTGCTGGTCTTGGGCAGCTCGCCAAACACCACGGCGCGCGGCACCTTGAAGCCCGCCAGGTGCTTTTTGCAGTGCGCCACGATGTCTTCGGGCGTGGTCTGGGCACCGGCCTTCAGCTCGACAAACGCACACGGCGTCTCGCCCCACTTCACATCGGGCTTGGCCACCACGGCGGCGGCCAGCACGTCGGGGTGGCGATAGAGCACGTCTTCGACCTCGATGGACGAGATGTTCTCGCCGCCCGAGATGATGATGTCCTTGCTGCGGTCCTTGATCTTGATGTAGCCGTCGGGGTACTGCACGGCCAGGTCGCCGCTGTGGAACCAGCCGCCTGCAAACGCCTCTTCCGTCGCCTTGGGGTTCTTGAGGTAGCCCTTCATGGCGATGTTGCCCTTGAACATGATCTCGCCCATGGTTTCGCCGTCTTGCGGCACGGGCAGCATGGTTTCGGGGTTCAGCACGCGCACGTCGCGCTCCAGGTGATAGCGCACGCCCTGGCGGGCGTTGAGGCGGGCGCGCTCGCCGATGTCCAGGGCATCCCAGGCCGCGTGTTTGGCGCACACGGTGGCGGGGCCGTACACCTCGGTCAGGCCGTACACATGGGTCAGATCGAACCCCATCTTTTCCATGCCTTCGATCATCGAGGCCGGGGGCGCCGCGCCCGCCACCATGGCCTTGACACCCCCCTGTGCGAGGTTCTGCACACCCGCCTTCATCGCATCGGGCGCGTTGACCAGCAGGCCATGCACGATGGGCGCGCCGCAGTAGTGGGTGACACCGTGGTGGCGGATGGCGTCGAAGATGGCCTGGGCGTCCACACGGCGCAGGCACACGTTGACGCCCGCGCGGGCCGCGATGGTCCAGGGAAAACACCAGCCGTTGCAGTGGAACATGGGCAGCGTCCACAGGTACACGGCGTGTTTGGGCATGTCCCACTCCAGCACGTTGCTGATGGCGTTGCTGGCCGCGCCCCGGTGGTGGTAGACCACGCCCTTGGGGTTGCCGGTGGTGCCACTGGTGTAGTTGAGCGCAATCGCATCCCACTCGTCGGCGGGCAGGCTCCAGGCAAAAGCAGCATCGCCCGTGGCGACAAAGGTTTCGTAGTCCGTGCCGCCCAGGCTCTGCGCGGCAGGGCCGTACAGCACGTCCTGCACCTCGATCACGCGGATGGGCGTGGTGCCAGTGCGCAAGGCCAGCGCCTTGGCCAGGGTGCCGCTGAATTCCGGGTCCACGATCACGGCCTTGGCCTCGCCGTGGTCGAGCATGAAGGCAATCGCTTCAGGGTCCAGCCGGGTGTTGAGGGTGTTGAGCACAGCGCCTGCCATGGGCACGCCAAAGTGCGCCTCCACCATGGGTGGGGTGTTGGGCAGCATCACGGCCACGGTGTCGTTTTTGCCAATACCCACCTGCACCAGGGCACTGGCCAGTTGGCGGCAGCGCGTGTAGGTGGCCCCCCAGGTCTGGCGCAGCGGGCCATGCACGATGGCCAGGCGGTCGGGGTAGACCTCGGCCGTGCGCTCGATGAATGACAGGGGAGACAGGGCGGCGAAGTTGGCTTCGGTGCGGGGCAGCTGCTGGTCAAAGATGGAGGTCATGGGTGGGGGCGGGTAGGTGAACCTGAAGTGAACGTTGTGCAGCCTAGCGCCGCAGGCTGACACGAAGGCCACACCGGGTGCCTGCGATGGTGGCGTGGAGGACGCGCGCCCGGTCGCCTCACACCCGCCGGCGGTGGCCTTGCTTGACACGGTACATGGCCGCGTCGGCGTTGGCCAGCAGCATGTGCGCGTCCTGGGCGTCGCGCGGGAACAGGCTCACGCCAATGCTGGCGCGCACCGGGAAGGGCTGGCCCTCGATGTCGAGCGGGGGCTCAAAGGCCTGCTCCAGCTTGGCGGCGATCTGCAGCGCGGCCTCTTCGGAGTCCACGTTTTCGCAGAGCACGGTGAACTCGTCGCCAGCGAGCCGGGCCACGGTGTCCACCTGCCGCACGGCGCCCACGATGGTGCGGGCCACGGCCTGCAGCACCAGATCGCCCACGGCATGGCCGCGCGTATCGTTGATGGCCTTGAAATCGTCCAGGTCCACAAACAGCAGGGCGCAGTCGCGGCCACTGCGGCGTGAAAGCTCCAGCACCTGCGCCAGGCGCTGCTCGAACATGCGGCGGTTGGGCAGGCCGGTGAGTGCGTCGTGGTGCGCCAGGTGGGCCATGGCGTCGCGGCTGGCGTTCAGCTCGGTGATCTGGCGGCCGATCTGCTGCTCCATGTCCTGGAAGCTGCGGGCCAGGTCGCCCACTTCATCCTTGCGCGCCACGGGCAGTTCGCCGTGGGGGAGCCCTTGCGAAAACGCCTGTGTGGCCGCCGCCATCGCCTGCAGCGGCTGCGTGACCACACGCGACACCCAGGCCGCCAGCGCCACCCCCACCAGGCTGAGCACCAGCAAAATTTTGAGGATGCTGCGCCCCAGGTCCACCACCTCGCCCTGCACGGCGGCCAGGGGCTGCGAGAGCCCCACCACCATGAAGCGCCCCTCGTCCTTGCCACCAAAAGGCATGCGCACAAAAGAGAACACCCGCGCCTCGTCGTCGTCGGTGCCCTGCTGGCTGAGCACGGCCTCCAGCGCGCGCCCCTCGATCAACGCCGCCACGGGGGTGAACGCCTCCTGGATCAGGATGCGCTGCCCCCGGTCAAAACCAAAGGTCCGGGTCGCGTCGGGGTGCACCAGAAAGTCGCCCCACCGGTTGCTGAGGAAAAAACCATAGGGCGCGGGCAGCGCGGCGTTGAAGTTCTGCAGAAACGGTTCTGCCGCCACGCGCACCACCACCACCCCCCGCACCTGCCCGCCCTGCACCACGGGGGACGCCATGTTGAACACCGGCAGGGCCTCTTCCTCTGACGAGCCTTCGTGGTTGATGCCGAACTCAGACACATACACCTCGCCCGCCGCCAGCCCCAGGGCTTCAAAGACAAACGGGAAATGCGCCTTCTCCTGCAAGGCCTCGTCAGCAATGCGCACCGGCACCCCACCCCGGCGGTCGATGCGCACGAGCTCCAGCCCGTAGTCCCTGGCACTGATGAAGCGGATCTGCTGGTAGCTGGGATGGGCCGCCAGGCTGGCCTTGAACACCTCGGCCAACCGCCCCCGGTCGTGCTCCAAAGCCGCCACGTTGGCCAAAAACGAGGTGTCGCGCGCCACCGTGCCAAACCCGGCTTGCATGTGGCGGGCCAGCACCTGCGTGGTGGCCATGAGCGATCGCTCTGCCCGCCCCTGCAGGCGGTCCCGGCTCGAATCAAAGGTGTAGTAACCCGCCAAGATGGCCGCAAAAACGCTGAACGAGGCCAGCAAAGCCCCCAGACGCAGCGCCATGCCCCATTTCATGCGAGCCCGTTCCATGGGTCAGAACCTGTCGGGCCGGTCGCCCGACACAATGCGCTGCCACAGCTGTGCACGGCGGGCTTCGTCCTCCACCGGCTCCAGCCAGACGATGGGGCCCATGGGAACGTCGCCCGAGAGCGCAGGTGGCTCATCCAGCGTGTTGGCCAGCCCCTGCCGCCGGGTGAACTCGCGGCTCACCGCCGGGTCGAGCATGTAATTGATCCACTCGGTGGCCAGGGCCACCTTGGTCGAGCGGCTGGTGATGGCCCAGCAATCGAGCCAGGCCAGCGCCCCCTCCTTGGGCACCACGTAGCCCACATCCAGCCCGGCATCGCGCAGCTGCTTGAGCTGCTGCTGGCCGTAGTTGGCATGCATCACGGCCACCTTGTGCTTGCGAAACAGCTCGACCGACTCCTCGGGCAGGCTGTAGAACGAGCGGACATTGCGGCGCAGGGCCACCAGGTCCTTGGCCAGCGGGCTGAAACGGGCAGGATCGATGCGAAACGGCGCCAGGCCCCGGTACATGGCGGCCAGCGAAAACCCGTGGCTGCTGCCATCAAACGCCAGCACCTTGCCCTGCCAGCGCGGGTCCCACAGCGCGGCAATCGACTGCGGCGGTGCGCTGAACTGCTGGCGGTCGTAAATCAGCCCCATCTCGGAATAGGTGAAAGGCATGGCATACACCTCGCCACGCGCGGTGATGCCCGCGATGGACTGCAGCTGGCGAAACCGGGGCAGTTGGCGTGCGGTGTTCGGAATGTTGCTGACAGGCAACGGAATCAACATGCGCTGGGCCACGAGGCGGGCGATTTCGGCGGTGTTGGCGGCCACCAGGTCAAAACCCGCACCGTCCGGGCTGGCCAGCTTGGCCCGCAGAACATCGTCGGACGCCACCGTGGTGATCTCGACCTTGACCCCGTGGCGCTTCTCGAACACCGCCACGAAGTCGGGGTCTGCATAACCAGGCCATGACAACACCCGCAAAACGGTGGCCGCCTGCACGGGGCGGGGCAACAACGCCCCCAGGACAAGGGCCAGCAGCACCGCCGCCACACCGCCACGCCGCGTCTGCTGCGCCCAAGTGCCCGCCGCCTGCCGCCACGCCATGAATGCCATGCCGAACGTCCCATCCTGAAATATCTGGTAACAAACAGTTTACGCGGACAATACACCGCGTGACGATCCCTCAGTCTTTCATTCAGGAACTGCTTGCCCGTGTCGATGTGGTCGACATCGTGGGCCGCTACGTTCAACTGAAGAAGGGCGGAGCCAATTTCATGGGACTGTGCCCTTTCCATGGGGAAAAGTCGCCCTCTTTCAGCGTCAGCCCCGCCAAGCAGTTCTATCACTGCTTTGGCTGCGGCAAGAACGGCAACGCCATCAGCTTTCTGATGGAGCATGCGGGCATGGGTTTTGTCGAGGCCGTGCAGGACCTGGCCCAGGGCGTGGGCCTGCAAGTACCGGACGACGACATCTCCCCCCAGGAAAAGGAGCGCGCCGCTGCCGCCCGCCAAAAGCAGGCCACGCTGAGCGATGTGCTCGAAAAAGCGGCAGACGCCTACCGCCGCCAGCTGCGCGAGTCGCAGCGGGCCATCCAGTATTTCAAGGGCCGGGGCGTATCGGGCACGGTGGCCAAACGCTACGGCCTGGGCTATGCACCCGAGGGCTGGCGCAGCCTGGCCAGCGTTTTCCCCCAGTATGACGACCCGCTGCTGGAAGAAAGCGGGCTGGTCATCGTCAATGACGAGGATGGCGGCAAACGCTACGACCGCTTCCGCGACCGGGTGATGTTCCCGATCCGCAATGTCAAGGGCGAGTGCATCGGCTTTGGCGGCCGCGTGCTGGGCGACGACAAGCCCAAATACCTCAACTCCCCCGAAACCCCGGTGT
>JADMJR010000081.1 GCA_018780365.1 Acidovorax sp.
TTGTGCTGCGCGTGTTCATGGCCGAGATCAAGCCCAGCGTGCGCGAGGTGATGGAGGACATGATGGTGGACACGGCCAACATCCTGGCCGAGCTGGCCAGCGAGGACCTGGCCGCCGGGCGGCTGGCGGCGGGGGCCGACAACAGCAGCACCAGCCCGTTTGCCCAGCATGTGCGCCGCTATGCCACGCGGCCCATTGATGCGGCGATCTGGGGCTTCTCCAAGCAGTCTCTGGACTACCGCATCTATGTGACCGACACCACGGGGCGTGTGCTGTTCGACTCGGAGAACCGTGCCATCGGCGCCGACTATTCGCGGTGGCGCGATGTGGCGCGCACGCTGCGGGGTGAATACGGCGCGCGCTCCACGCGCGATGTGGAGGACGACGACACCAGCGGCGTGATGCATGTGGCCGCGCCCATCTATGTGCAGGAGCGGATCGCGGGCGTGCTCACGGTGGCCAAGCCCACGCGCACGGTGCAGCGTTTTATCGACCGTGCCGAACGCAAGGTGTTCATGGGCGGCCTCTTGCTGCTGGCGCTCTCGGCCGCCGTGGGCGTGGCGGTGACGCTGTGGATGGTGTGGAACGTGCGCCGCCTGCGCGACTACGCCTTGAGCGTGCAGGGCCCGGCCGATGGCGAACGCCACGATGCCGACACCCCGCCCACCCCGGCCCTGGCCGTGCCCGAGGTGCCGGGTGAGCTGGGCGACCTGGCCCGCGCCATGGACCGCATGCGCGCCCGGCTGGAGGGGCGCGACTACATCGAAGGCTATGTGCGCGCGCTGACCCACGAACTCAAAAGCCCCGTGGCGGCCATCCGCGGCGCAGGCGAGCTGCTGCAGGACGAGCTGCCCGCCGCCGACCGCGCCGAATTCGCGACCCAGGTGGTGCAGCAAAGCGAGCGCCTGCAGCGCATCATCGACCGCTTGCTGGAGCTGTCCAAGCTGGAGCAGCGCCACCATGCCGAGGGCCGCGCACCCGTGGCCTTGCAGGCCTGCGCCGAGGCCGCCATCGGCCAGACGCGTGCCCGCGCCGCGCAACGCGGCATCAGCCTGGCGCTGGCGGGCAGTGGCCGCAACGGCCCCTGGGAGGCTGAGCTGGTCACCCTGGCGCTGACCAACCTGCTCGACAACGCCATCGACTTTGCGCCCGCAGGCAGCGCGGTGCAGGTGGAACTCGATGGCACCACCGTGGCCGTGCAAGACAGCGGCCCCGGCGTGCCCGACTACGCCCTGCCCCGCCTGGGCGAACGTTTCTTCACCACCGCGCGGCCGGGCGGCGAACGCAGCGGATCGGGCCTGGGGCTGGCCATCGTGCAGCGGGTGATGGCGCTGCATGGGGGGCAGATGGTGGTGCGCAACACCACACCCGGCCTGCGGGTGGCGCTGGAGTTTCCGGCCGCCTGACCGGCCGCTCTCGGGCCGCTGCGCCCGCCACTTCACACTGGCCTCACAAACTTCATAGCGCCCTCACACCAGGCCACAACACTGCCTCCACAACATCACTTGTGGAGGATCTCTTGTTCAAACACCCCCTGTTCACCAAACTGGCTGCGCTGGCAGTCATCACCATGCTGCTGCTCTTTGGCTTGGGGCTGGTCGAAAATGTGGTGCGCGACCGGCTGCGCTACCGCAGCATCACCGCGCAAAGCGTGGCCGAAAGCCTGGCCGGTCCGCAGACGTTGATGGGCCCCATGATTCACAGCGCCTGCGTGGAGAGCTGGGATGTGGAGACGGGCAAGGGCGACGAGCGCCGCATGGTGGAGCAGCGCCGCGAGTTCCTGCTCACCGCCATGCCCGAGCAGCTCAAGCTCAGCACGGGCGCCGCGATGGAAGAACGTGCGCGCGGGCTGCACAAGGTGAACACCTACAACCTCAAGGCCCACGTCACGGCGCAGTGGGGGTCGCTGGCCAGCCTGCAGCCGCACAGCACCATGAAGAACTCGCGCATGCACTGCGGCGCCCCCATCGTCATGATGGCCGTGGGCGATGCACGCGGCATCCGCACCGCCCAGCTCACGATGGCGGACCAGGCCATGGCCCTCAAGCCCGGCACCTTCCACCCCACCTACAGCCGGGGCCTGCATGCCATGCTGCCGGAATCGGTGCGCGGCAAGGCCGATGGCCTGACGGCCACGCTGGACCTGGAACTGGTGGGCACCGAGCGCCTGGCCATCGTGCCGCTGGGTGGCAACACCGAGGTGCTGATGACCAGCAGCTGGCCCCATCCCTCGTTTGCGGGCCGCTTTCTGCCGTCGGAGCGCGAGGTCAAAAAAACCGGCTTCTCGGCCCAGTGGCGCCTGTCGTCGCTGGCCACCACGGCCCAGGCCGACATTGCCAACGGCAAACGCATCTGCCTGGGCACCGACGAGGGCAGCGACTACGCACATACCGGCGGGGCCACCCCCAGCGACTGCGCCGACAGCTTCAGCGTGGCTTTCATCGACCCGGTGAACCCCTACTCCCTCTCGGACCGCGCCACCAAATACGGCGTGTTGTTCATCGCCCTCACCTTCGTGGCCGTGGGCCTGTTCGAGCTGATGAAGAAGCTGCGTGTGCACCCCGTGCAGTACCTGCTGGTGGGCAGTGCGCTGTGCAGCTTCTTTTTGCTGCTGGTGAGCCTGTCGGAGCACCTGCCGTTTGGCATCTCTTACGCCATTGCCGCCACCGCCTGTGTGCTGCTGCTCGCCTACTACGCCAGCCACATGCTGGGCAGCCTGGCGCGCGGCATCCCGCTGGGGGCGGGCATTGCGCTGCTGTATGGCCTGCTGTATGTGCTGCTGCAGCTGGAGCAGACGGCGCTGGTGGTGGGCGCGATTGCACTTTTCCTGGTCCTGGCCGCCGTGATGGTGCTGACCCGCAAGGTGAACTGGTACGGGCTGTCGCAAGGCAGCACGCCCAGCCGACCCATGCCCCCCACGGCCCGCCCGGCCGCCCCCCGCACGGAGGCCCCATGAGAGCGCTCGCGGCCCCCACCCCATCCACGGCGCCCACGGCCTGGGCGCGGCACCTGGCACAGAACCCGGCAGACCCGGCCGCCGCCGCCCACCGGCCGACCCTGACGGCGGCCGAGGCCGAGCGCGTGCAGCGCCACCGCGATCAGCTGATGGGCGCCCTGCGGGCCCAGGACCGGCTGGCGCTGCTGAGCGCCAAACAACAGGTGCTGGAAGCGGCGTTCCGCCCCAACGACGCCCAGGGCCCGGCCAGCACGGCGGATTCACCAGCCCTGCGCCAGGCGCTGCGGGATCTGTCGTGGCGCATGGCGGGCCTGCTGCTGCCACGCAGTGCGCGGCACTGAGCATGCGCCGCCATGTCAGCAAAAATAGGCTTCTGCGCCTTGCCCATATGCGTTTTAAGCTATCAAAACAAGAGCGTTCGCCACTACACCACCACGGTGCGGCTTCGGCCTTCGCGCTTGGCGGTGTACAGCGCCGAATCCAGCACACGCAGCGTGACATCCAGCGGGCGCAGCGGGTCGAAGAGGGTCAGCCCCATGCTGACGGCCAGCACCAGCGGCGGCTCGATGCCGGGCAGGGCGTGCGCGGCCAGCGCGGCATGCACACGCTGCGCCACCACCTGGGCCTGGTCCACCCGGGTGGCGGGCAGCAGGGCCAGGAACTCCTCGCCACCCCAGCGGCTCACCACGTCGGCCGCGCGGAACACGTCGCGGCACAGCGTGGCCAGCAGCTGCAGTGCCTGGTCTCCCACATGGTGGCCGTGCATGTCGTTCACGCGTTTGAAGTGGTCGATGTCCATCATCAAAAGGCAGGCGGGCTCACTGCTGCGTTGCAGCAGGGCCAGCTCCTGCCGCAAGCGCTCGGTGAAGGAGCGGCGATTGGCCAGCCCCGTCAGCACATCGGTATGGGCCAGCACGGCCATCTGCTGGCGGGCGGCCTCCAGGTCGGCCAACATCTGGCCCTGGAGATCGTTGGCGCGCTTGAGCTCCAGCAGCCGGACCACCTGGCACGCCAGGGAGCTCAGCAGGTCCAGCACCTTTTGGGCCAACACGCGCGGCCGGTGGTCCAGCACGCACAGCGTGCCCAGAGCGTATCCATCGGGCGTGATCAGCGGGGCCCCGGCGTAAAAGCGCAGCGGATTTTCCTGGGTGACGATGTCGAAATGCGCAAAACGCGCATCCAGCGCCAGATCGGGCACGGTGAACACCCCCGACTGCTGGATGGCGTAACGGCACACGGACTGGTTGAGCGGAGTTTCCCGCGCCGGGAGCCCCAGCGATGCCTTGAACCACTGGCGATCGTGGTCCACGAAGCTGATCAGGGCCACGGGCGCTTCACACACATGGCCAGCAATATCGGCCAGCTCGTCGTAGGCCGGCTCCATCGGGGTGTCGAGAATGCCGTAGCGCTGCAGGGCCTGCAGGCGCTCGGCGTCATCGCCCGGGGCAGCGGGAGAAGGGGAATCAGCCATGGAGCGAAGCGGCGTCGCCGCCAACATTTGCCTTGAGATCAGGCAGCATGCCACACAAGTGTGGCCCCGCGCACGGGTGAAAGCACGCTTGCGGCGAGTGCCGTGTACGCCCCGGGGGCGCCAGCCCAGTCGGCCGCAGCGCGGTCGCTCAGGCCGCGACTGGCTGTGTGTCCTGCATGCCGGCGCCCCCGGATTCCTCGGCAGTATCCGAGCAGGTCGCGCCACCACAGCCATGGATCAGCGCGCCAGGCAGCGCCTGCGGCGCATGCACCACGCCCGTGGCCGGGTCAAACCCCACGCGGCGCAGGTGCAGCGCCAGCGCCGCGTCCATGCTCTGCGCATGCTGGGGGAACCACAGGGCCAGCTCGCTCGCCATCACACGCAGCACCTTCAGGTCGCCTTGCTCAGCCCGCGCCGCGCCTTCGCGCATCACCTGCAGCACCACCCGGTGCTGCATGCTGTGGCAATTGCCCGATGCAAAGCGGGTGGAGGCCATCCAGGCATCCTCCTGGCCGAAATGCTGATCGGTGTGCTCCACCAGCGCCAGCCAGGCGGCGAGCAGTTGCGCGTCCTCGGCGCGGTCCACCGCCGCCAGCAGATCCACGAACTCCCGGTGGGTGTCGTCCATCAGGGGCAGGTCCAGGTTCAGCGCATCCGACCATTCGAGTTGGGCCATGGGAATCCCTTTGCATCCAGACAAAACGCGAGCTTAGAAGCGCCCGCACCGGTGGGTTTTGATGCAGGTCATGGCCTGTTCGTGGCACGGTGGCCTCCTTCACAAAACGGCAACGGGCGGCACCTTGCACCCAGGCACCGCCCTAGCGGCACGCCACAGGGGGCGCACCGCACCGGGAGCATCAGTGGATCAGTCGTTGAAACGGAAGTCCGGGTGGCGGTCCTGCCATTCCTTGAGCTGCTTTTCGGCCGCGTCGCGTGCGATGCCCTGGCGTTCCTGCAACTTGCCCAGGAACTGCTCGCGCTGGCCGTCGATGACATCAAAATCGTCGTTCGTGAGCTTGCCCCACTGCTCGATCATCTTGCCCTTGAACTGCTTCCAGTTGCCCTTGATGGTGTCTTCATTCATGGCATGCATCCTTCCAAAACGTCGCACCAGCCATCCACTCGGAATGCGTGGAACCGTTGCATGATGCGATGGAATCCACTGTAAAAATGATTCCATGCGGGCGCCGTAGTCCATGCCACGCAGCACCCGTGGGCTCAGGACTACGGGGCTGAAGGACATCACCGACGCCAGGGGTGCAACACCGCAGCGGCAGGGTGGATGGCGGCGCCAGGCCTTGGCGCAAGGCCGTGGATACCCACAAAGTGTTGCAATTGCCCATCATTCACGCCCCAGGTCCAACACGCCGCTCCAAGGCGCTGTTTCGGTTGGTAACACTTGTGTGTCCGTCGGCCGTCTGCCGTGTGATTAAGTGACGGTTGCGCTCCTTGGACAGCGCGCGTTTCACCACGACCACCCATGAAAAACACATACGAGGAACCTCTGGCCCCGCAGGTTGCAGAGGAAGTAGAGGGCGACTCTGTCACCACAGCACACACCGGCACCACAGACCGCAGCCACGCGCCGCTGTTGACGGCCTTGTTCGCATCCACCGCCGCATTGGCGGCTTGCGGCGGGGGCGGCTCTGACAACCCGTCGGGCAGTGCGTCCGGCGGCCTCACGCCCATCACCTACCCGCCAGGCACGGCCCCCGCGCCGGCACCTGCGCCGGGAGCAGCAACCCCCAGCCCGGCGCCTGCCACACCCGCCCCGGCCCCCGCACCCACGCCGGCACCCGCCGCCGGCAACTACGCCTACCCTGCACCGGGTACCGACCCGGAAGCCGCCCGTTTTCTGCTGCAGGCACAGTTTTCGGCCTCTACCGCAGAGATTGCAGCCCTGCGCTCCACCACCTACGCCGACTGGCTGAGCAATCAGTTCAGCGCCTCCGCCAGCCAGACCGGCTGGGACTGGTTGAACCAGCGTGGCTACGCGGCCATCAGCGACAGCACCGCCTACTACGACAACTCCTACCCGGCGGACTACATGATCTGGAAACAGCTCATGACCTCCCCCGATGGTCTGCGCAAACGCGTGGCCCTGGCGCTCTCCGAAATCTGCGTGGTGTCGCTCACCGGGGTGGACATCACCTGGCGTTGCCATGCCATGGCCTGGTACTGGGACCAGCTGGTCAACAACGCGTTTGGCAACTACCGATCGATCCTGGAAGACATCACGCTGAACGCGGCGATGGGCTACTACCTCAACACCCGGGGCAACCAGAAGGAAAACGCGGCCACCGGCCGCCAGCCGGACGAGAACTACGCCCGCGAAATCATGCAGCTGATGTCCATCGGGCTCGTAGCGCTCAACCCCGATGGCACCACCAAGAAGGACGGCGCGGGCAAACCCATCGACAGCTACACGATGGACGATGTGACCAACCTCGCAAGGGTGTTCACCGGCTACGACTACGACCAGACACAGAACGTGCCCACCACCGTGCCGGGCACATCGCGGGTGGTGTCCAACACCACCTTTGCGCGCCTGCCCATGGCACTCAATGCATCGCGCCATTCCACGCTGGCAGCCACCTTCCTGGGCACCACGATTCCTGCCAACACGGCCGGGGCAACGGCGCTCCAAATGGCGCTGGACACCCTGTTCAACCACCCCAACGTGGGCCCCTTCATCGGCAAGCAGCTGATCCAGCGCCTGGTCACCAGCAATCCCTCACCCGCCTACGTGGCCCGCGTCACCGCAGCCTTCAACAACAATGGGGCTGGCGTGCGCGGCGACCTGCGCGCCGTGGTCCGCGCCATCCTGCTGGACGATGAGGCCCGCTCGCCCGCCGGGCTCACCCAGCCCGGTTTTGGCAAGCTGCGCGAGCCCATGCTGCGCTTGGTGCAGTGGGGCCGCACCTTTGGCCTGAACTCGACCCAAGGCAGCTGGAAAATCGGCGACCTGACCGACCCCGGCTCCCGCCTGGGGCAAAGCCCGCTGCGCTCGCCGTCGGTGTTCAACTTCTTCCGGCCCGGCTATGTGCCCCCGTCTACCGCGCTGGCGGCCACCGGGGCTGTGGCGCCGGAGTTTCAGCTGGTCAACGAAAGCAGCGTGGGTGGCTACCTCAACTACATGCAGGGTGTCCTCCGCAACGGCATCTTTGTGAACGCCCCAGAGCTGCCCAACAACGCCAGCACGGCCAACAATGGCTACGACATCAAGGCCACCTACGCCAACGAGCTGGCCCTTGTGGCGGATGCAGACGCCCTGGTGGCGCGCATCAACATGCTGATGTGCGCAGGCCAGCTGTCGGCAGCCACGGTCAAGCTCATTTCAGACGCCCTGAAGGCGACGCCCGTCACGGCGGCCAGTTCGGACAGCGCCAAGCTCGACCGCGTAGCGGCCGCCGTCCTCCTGGTGATGGCTTCGGCCGAATACCTCGTTCAAAAGTAAGCCCCGCCATGCACCTGCTTCAACCCGAACTCCACACCCGCCGCGCCTTCCTGCGCCGATCCACCCAGCTGGGCCTGGCGGGCACCGCCCTGCCCTTTGCCCTGAACCTCGCCGCCATGGGCGAGGCCGCCGCCTTCACCGCCACCGACTACAAGGCCCTGGTCTGCGTTTTCCTGTACGGCGGCAACGACTACGCCAACACCGTCATCACCTACGACGACGACAGCTACAACCGCTACAACACCATCCGGGGCGGTGGCTCCGGCCAGACGGCGGGCGGCATTGCGCTGGCCAAGGCCGACCTCACCCCCACGCTGCTGACGCCCACCACGGCCCTGCCCGGCGGCCGCCAGTACGCGCTGCACCCGGCCATGGCGGGGCTCACAGGCCTGTTCAACAGCGGCAAGGCCGCCGTGCAGCTCAACGTGGGCCCGCTGGTTGTGCCCCTGACCCGCACACAGTACAACAGCGCCGACCGCACCACCTACCCCATCCCGCCCAAACTGTTCTCGCACAACGACCAGCAATCGGTGTGGCAGTCGTCGTCGCCCGAAGGCTCCACCGTGGGCTGGGGCGGCAACATCGGCGACCTGGCGCTGTCGTCCAACGGCAACTCGCTGTTCACCTGCATCTCGGTCACGGGCAATGCGGTGTTCCTGTCGGGCGATTCGGCCCTGCAGTACCAGGTGAGCACCAACGGCGCCGTGGCCATCAACGGCGTGAAGAACAACGTGTACGGCTCCTCGGCCGTGCGCACCGCCCTCACTTCGCTCATCCAGCAAGGCAGCACGCAGACGCTGGAGAACGAATACAACCGGGTCACCACACGCGCCGTCACGGCCGAAAGCCAGATCACCAGCGGCCTGTCCGCCGTCACGCTGGCCACCCCCTTCCCCAGCAACAACTCGCTGGCCAACCAGATGAAGATGGTGGCGCGCCTCATCGGGGCACGCTCGGCACTGGGCAGCAAGCGCCAGGTGTTCATGGTGTCGCTGGGCGGCTTCGACCTGCACGACAACCTGATTGCGCAGCAACCCGTGCTGATGCAGCGTGTGAGCGAGGCGATGACCGCGTTCTACAACGCCACCATCGAGCTGGGTGTGGCCGACAAGGTCACCGCCTTCACCGCCTCGGACTTCGGCCGCACGCTCAGCTCCAACGGCGACGGCTCGGACCACGGCTGGGGTGGCCACCACCTCATGGTGGGCGGCGCGGTCAAGGGCAAGGCGTTCTACGGCAAAGCGCCGCCGGTCAGCATCACCAACACCGCCGATGCCAACGACCAGTGGCATGTGGGCCAGGGCCGCCTGCTGCCCAGCACCTCGGTGGACCAGTACGCCGCCACGCTGGCCAGCTGGTTTGGCGTGAGCAACAGCGAACTGGCGGGCGTGCTGCCCAACCTGAGCCATTTTGGCGGGGCCGACTACCCCACCAACCTCGGCTTCATGGCCTGACCGCAGGGCACGCAGCAGCGTGCCCTGCCTCCCCACCGCCCCAAACCTCGCCTCACCGGCGGAGCGGGCGCTGCAGCCCCAATAATGGGGGCATGCACACTTCCCCCGCCCCCTCTGGACACACCCCGCAACGCCCCCGCATCGTCATCATCGGCTGCGGCTTTGGCGGCCTCGAAGCGGCCCGGGCGCTGCAGGGTGCGGCGGTGGACGTGACCCTGGTGGACAAGACCAACCACCACCTCTTCCAGCCCCTGCTCTACCAGGTGGCCACGGCCGGGCTGTCGGCCCCGGCGATTGCGGCGCCCATCCGGCACCTGTTTCGCCAGCAGCGCAATGTCACCACCTTGCTGGGCGAGGTCACGCGCATCGATGTGGCCCGGCGCGCCGTACACCTGACAGACGGAACCCACCTGCCCTACGACCACCTCATCGTCGCCGCAGGTGCCACCCACAGCTACTTCGGCCGCGATGACTGGGCGGCCTATGCGCCCGGCCTCAAGACCCTGGACGACGCCTTCGAGATCCGCCGCCGCGTGCTGCTGGCCTTCGAGGCCGCCGAAAAAGAGACGGACCCCGTGCGCCGCGCCGACTGGCTCAACTTTGTGGTGGTGGGCGCGGGGCCCACGGGCGTGGAGATGGCGGGCACGCTGGCCGAGATCGCGCGCCACACGCTGCCCGGCGAGTTCCGCCACATCGACCCGGCCAGCGCGAAGATCATCCTTCTTGAAGGCGGCGCCCGCGTGCTGCAGGCCATGCCCGAACGCTTAAGCCAGCGCGCCAAAGAGCAGCTCGAAAAACTGGGCGTGGACGTGCGCCTCAACGCCCGCGTCACGGCCATCGACGCACAGGGCTTGAGGGTCGAATCGGCCTCTCCCGCGCAACCATCAAGCCCCAATAGCTATCAAATAAATAGCAAATGCATTGTCTGGGCGGCGGGCGTGGCCGCCTCCCCCCTGGGCCGCCACCTGGCCGAAGCCACCGGCGCCACCACCGACCGCGCAGGCCGCGTGGTGGTCGCGCCCGACCTGGGCCTGCCCGGCCACCCCGAGATCAGCGTGATTGGCGACCTGGCAGCGGCACAGAGCCACACGCCCGGCCACGAACCCACCCCCGTGCCCGGCGTGTCGCCCGGCGCCAAGCAGATGGGCCGCGCCACGGCCGCCAACCTCCTGCGCCGACTGGCCGGGCAACCCACCCAGCCCTTTCGCTACCGCGACTACGGCAACCTCGCCACCATCGGCCGCAACTCCGCCGTGGTGGACCTCACCTCGCCCACCGGGCCGGTGCGGTTTTCAGGCTACTTTGCCTGGCTGTTCTGGCTGTTTGCGCACGTGTACTTCCTCATCGGCTTCCGCAACCGCCTGGTGGTGCTGCTGGACTGGGCCTGGGCGTACTGGAGCTTTGCGCGCTATGCGCGGGTGGTGACGGGGATCGAGGGCGGGCCGCACCAACCTCCCGCCCCCTCTTCGGCAAAGCCGCCCGGCTGAGCCCCGAACCGACTCCTACCTCCCCACCTGCTCCACCCACGCCGCCAGCTCCCCTGCCACGCGGCCCGAGGCATCGGCCAATGCCGCCACCCCACCCGCCGCGTCGGCCGAGCGCGCGGGCTGCTGGGCGATGAACACGCGCTGGCCGCGCAAGGATTCGCCTGCGGGGGTCAGCTCGACCACCGTGGCGCGCAAGCGCACCACGCCGCTGCTGTCGGTGGGGCTGGTGAACAGGTGGCTGAATTCCTCCAGCTCCACGCGCAGCACCAGCGGCAGCTTGCCGCCCTGGGCCGGGTCGCGGGCCTGGGCGGCGCCGTCGTCGGCCTTCAGGATGGCGCGGCGCTGGCCCAGTTGTTCGCGCAGGCGCTGCTGCAGCAGCTGGGCAGGCGGCTGGCTCCAGCGGGCCTGGCTGTAGGGGCGCAGCTGCTGCCCATCGGCATAGGCCAGGCGGTAGAGCACCGCATTGCTGCCCTCGGGCAGGCCGGTGGCCTCCACGTCGGCCAAGGCCAGCGGCGGCAGGGGCGCGCGGCGGTCGGTGGGCGCGGGGGCCACGGCGCCCGGGCCAAAGTCATACAGCGCCGGGCGCGCGGGTGGGGCGGGCAAGGCCGAGCAGCCTGCCAGAATCAAGCAAAAAATGCCGCTTGCGCCTGCTGTATATGACCTCATAGCTATGATTTTCATAGTATTCATACCGATTCCTCCGTGATCCATCTCACCTCTGCCTTGCCCGACCCTGCCTGCAACGGGCGCGGCACATTCCAGTGCACCCGTGGAACTGGCTTCGCCAGGCCACCGGGTGCGTTCCCCTCCCGCGCAGCGAGAGAGGGGGAAGGCGCCGAAGGCGACTCAGGGGGTGCTTCATCTCAAGGCACGAATCCAGCCTCGCCCGGGCCGGGCGGGATGCGGCCCGAGCCATAGATGAACAGCTGCGGGTTGTCGGTGATGCCGCCTGCCGCACGCCCCAGTTGGCGCGCGGCGCGCGAGGTGTCGTCGGCGGCGCGGTTCACCCGGGGCAGGGTGCTGCTGCCGAACTGGTCGGCCGCACGGGCGAGCGACTGGGTGCCGAGGGTGATCTGGTCGATGGCGCCGCCTTCGGCGTTGAGGCGCTGGGTGGTCTTGCCCAAGTCCACCGCCAGGGCCGACACACCGGCGCCCGCCTGCTGCAGCGACTGCAGGGTCTGGCGCGCGTCGCTGGCCAGGGGCGGCAGCGCGGCCAGGGCCGGGTCCAGGCGCTGGGTCACGGTGGCATCCAGCCGCCGGGTGAGGGTGTTGACGCTGCCTGCGGCCTGGCCGATGTTGGACAGCGCCTCGGTGAGCTTTTGCTGGTTGCCATCCCCCAGCAGCTGGTTGATGCGGCGCGTGGCCTCTTCCACCTGGTTCAGGATGGCCGGGGCCTGCTCGGCCAGCTTGCCAAACGGCGAGGGCTTGAGCGGCAGGCGCGGCAGGCCGCTGGGGCCGGGGGGCAGCTCGGGGTAGGGTTTTTCGGCATCGTCGAGCAGCACATGGGCCAGCCCCGTGACGCCCTGGTAGCCCAGCACGGCAAAGGTGGTGGGGCTGATGGGGGCCTGCTCGTTGACGGCGATGCGGATCAGCACGTTGCCAGTGACCTGCGGGTCAAAGCCGATGCGGGTGACCTTGCCCACGGCCACGCCCTTGTAGCGCACGGCGGCCTGGGGCTGCAGGCCACTCACACCGTCGCGGGTGGAGAGTTCGTACTGCTCGTAGCTGGCGTTGTCGCGCGTGAGCCAGACGGCCAGGCCCGCGAGCAGGGCGGCGACCACCAGCACGAAGATGCCGGCGGCAAGCGCATGGGATTTGTTTTCCATCAGCGGGGTTCCTTTGCGGGCGTGGGCACAGCAGCGGGCTCCACAGGTTGCACCGGGGCCATGGCGCGCTGGCCACGTTCGCCCAGGAAGAAATGTTCGATGAACGGGTGCTTGAAATGCGCCACCTCGTAGGGTGGCCCGGTCACGATGACTTTTTTCTCGGCCAGCACGGCCACGCGGGTGCTCAGGGCAAACAGCGTGTCGAGGTCGTGCGTGACCATCACCACCGTGAGCCCCAGCGCCGCGCGCAGCTCGCGCAGCAGGGCGCAGAAATCGTCGGAGCTGCTCGGGTCCAGCCCGGCTGTGGGCTCGTCCAGCAGCAAAAGCGGCGGGTCCATGATGAGCGCGCGCGCCAGCGACACACGCTTGACCATGCCACCCGACAGATCGGCCGGCATGCGCGTGGCGTGCTCGGGCTTGAGGCCCACCATCTGCAGCTTGACCAGGGCGGCATCGCGCACCAGGTCGTCGGGCAAGGTGCCCTGCTCGCGCAGCGCAAAGGCCACGTTGTCGAGCACGTTGAAGGCCGAGAACAAGGCGCCATGCTGGAACAACATGCCCACCCGGCTGGCCGCGCCCTCGCGCCCCATCTCCGACGCGGGGCGGCCCAGCACCGTGACGCTGCCCCGCGTGGGCCGGGCCAGTCCCAGGATCTGCCGCAGCAGCACCGTCTTGCCCGTGCCCGAGCCCCCCACCAGCGACAGCATCTCGCCGCGCTGCACGCTGAAGTTCAGGTCCTGGTGCACGGTGAAGGTTTCGCTGCCCTTGCCAAACTGCGACCACAGGCCCTGCACGTCCACGATGGGCGGCTCGCCGGGTGCGACGGCGATGTGCTCGGGTCGCGCGATGCGATCAGCCATGGCCGCACTCCCCGTCCACCATCCATAGGCCCACCGCGCACGATACCGGCGCGTCCCCATGCCAGTGCCACCGTGGAGCTGGCTTTGCCAGGCCACGGGTGGCGCCCCCCCCTCGGGGGGATGACGCGAAGCGGCTCAGGGGGGGCTTCCTAGGAGCCTGTCGGACTTGGAGCGTCGATAGCGAAAATCGGTCCCAGCGAGGACAGTTTTTACCGGATTTGCAGCCCCATAGCCGAGCTATGGGGCAAAAAGACGGTGAAAAATGGACCGCTGCGGCCGATTTGCAGCCGACGATTTCCAAGTCCAACAGGCTCCTAGTCATATGCCTATGTTCTTGAAAGCCACCGCGAACAACGCGTCCACGATGATCACCATGGTGATGGACGACACCACCGAGGCCGTCGTGCCTTCGCCCAGGCTTTGCGTGTTGGGCTTGACGCGCAGGCCCCAGTGGCAGCCGATGAGTGCGATGCATGCACCAAACACCACCGACTTGGCCATGGCCAGCCCGAGGTTGCCGACCTTCACGGCGGCGGGCAGCGCCTGCACAAAATACGCGGGCGAGATGCCCATGGCCAGGTCGGCGGCCAGCATGCCCCCCGCCAGGGCGGCCAGCGTGGTCCACACGCTGATGAGCGGCATGGCCAGCGCCAGCGCCAGCGTGCGTGGCATCACCAGCCGAAACCCGTGCGGGATGCCCATCACGCGCATGGCATCGAGCTCTTCGGTCACGCGCATCACGCCGATCTGCGCGGTGATGGCCGAGCCCGAGCGCCCCGCCACCAGGATGGCCGCGAGCATGGGCCCCAGCTCGCGGATGAGGGAGATGCCCAGGATGTTGACGATGAACGACTCGGCACCAAACTGCCGCAGCTGCAAACTCATCAGGTAGGCCAGCACCACGCCGATCAAGAAACCCACCAGCGCCGTGATGGGCAGGGCCGTGGCCCCCATGCGGTACAGGTGGCCGGACACATCGCGCCAGGGCCCCTTGCGCGGGGCGCGCGCCAGGCGCACCAGGTCCAGCACCAGCTGGCCCACCATCTCCAGCAGGTGGCGGGCGTGGTCCACACCATGCAGCACCAGCACGCCCAGGTGGTCGATCTGGTCGCCCAGGCGCCAGGGCTCGGGCGGGGGGGCCACGGTGGTGAAACCGGCCACACGCGACAGCATGGTGCGCTGGCCCTCGGTGCAGGCCAGCTGCGCGGGCCAGGCGTGCTGCCAGTGGTTCCACAGCAGCTGGGCGCCCACATGGTCCAGCCACTGCAGCTCCCGCAAGTCCCAGCCCAGGGCAGGCTCTGCAGGGCAGCCGCGCAACTGCTCGGACACGGCCTCCCACTGCGACTCGGAGCCCAGCTCGGCCGCGCCCCAGCGCCCACGCAGCTGCGCACACGGCCCCTGGGGCGTCTCGGTGCGAACAATGCAGGGGGCGTGGTCGGTCATGGGCCGGGCTGCCATAGCAGCCAGAAGGATGTGGAAGTCAAGAAGCAGAAAGGAAGAGCGTGCATGGTAGCGGACCGTGCGCGGCCCACCCCACCGGGCAACCGAACACCAAGCACAGGCCGGCTCCGATGGCATGTAATTATTATCAAAACAGGGCCTAGCGCGCTACCAGCAATCCTCAAAAGCTACAAAATATGTAGCACCCCGCACACACCCTATCGACAGGGCCGGTGCGATCCGCACAATGGCCCACCGTTACAACCCCAACCTTGCCCCGCCCCTTCACCCATGAGCGACACCACGTTTGACACCATCATCATCGGCGGGGGCACGGCCGGTGCCCTGCTTGCCAATCGCCTGAGCGCCGACGGACGCCACCGCGTGCTGCTGATCGAGGCGGGCCGCAAGGACGACTACCACTGGATCCACATCCCGGTGGGCTACCTGTACTGCATCGGCAACCCGCGCACCGACTGGCTCTACAACACCGAGCCCGATGCAGGCCTGAACGGCCGCACCCTGCGCTACCCGCGTGGCAAGACGCTGGGCGGCTGCAGCAGCATCAACGGCATGATTTACATGCGCGGCCAGGCGCGCGACTACGACCAGTGGGCTGAGCTGACCGGCGACGCAGGCTGGCGCTGGGACAACGCCCTGCCCTACTTCCGCCGCCATGAGGACCACTGGCGGCTGGACCAGCCCGGCGGCGTGAATGAAAATTTCAAACGCCTGCACGGCAACAAGGCCACCGGCAGCACCGGCGAGTGGCGCGTGGAGAAGCAGCGCCTGCGCTGGGATGTGCTGGACGCCTTCGCCCAGGCCGCGCAGCAGGCGGGCATCCCTGCCACCGATGATTTCAACAGCGGCAGCAACGAAGGCGTGGGCTACTTCGAGGTCAACCAGAAAAGCGGCTGGCGCTGGAACACCGCCAAGGCCTTCCTGCGGCCCACCTGCTACGGCCGCCCCAACTTCGAGATGTGGACCAGCGCACAGGCGTCCAAGCTCGTGGTCGAAACCCAGCCCGACGGCAGCAAACGCTGCACCGGCGTGGTGGTGTGGGACGGCCAGGAGATGGTCACGGCGCATTCCACGGGCGAGGTCATCCTGAGTGCAGGCGCGGTCAACTCACCGCAGCTGCTGCAGCTGTCGGGCATCGGCCCGGCCGCGCTGCTGCGCCAGCACGGCATTGACGTGGTGCACGACCTGCCCGGTGTGGGCGCCAACCTGCAAGACCATCTGCAGATCCGCGCCGTGTTCAAGGTGCAGGGCGTGCAGACGCTCAACACCATGGCCAACTCGCTCTGGGGCAAGGCCAAGATCGGGCTGGAGTACGCCACCAAACGCAGCGGCCCCATGAGCATGGCGCCCTCGCAGCTGGGCGCCTTCACGCGCAGCAGCGCCGACCAGCCTTACCCCAACATCGAATACCACGTGCAGCCCTTGTCGCTCGACGCGTTTGGCGAGCCGCTGCACAGCTTTCCGGCCTTCACGGCCAGCGTGTGCAACCTGAACCCCACGAGCCGGGGCACGGTGCAGATCAAGAGCGCGGACTTCAAGGCCGCGCCCGCCATCGCCCCCAACTACCTCAGCACGCCCGAAGACCGCCAGGTGGCCGCCGACAGCCTGCGCGTCACGCGCCGCATCGTGGCCCAGCCCGCGCTGGCCCAATACCGGCCCGAGGAGTGGAAGCCGGGCGTGCAGTTTGAAAGCGACGAAGACCTGGCGCGCCTGGCCGGCGACATCGCCACCACCATCTTCCACCCCGTGGGCACGACCAAGATGGGGCGGGATGATGACCCGATGGCGGTGCTGGACGCCCAGCTGCGCGTGCGCGGCATTGCAGGCCTGCGTGTGGTGGATGCGGGGGCCATGCCCACCATCACCAGCGGCAACACCAACTCGCCCACGCTGATGCTGGCCGAGAAGGCGGCGGAGTGGATCATCGCGGCGCGGCGGGCATGACCCCCGGGCTGCCGCACGGGCCCCGTCAGCGGATGCCGCCCACGTAGCGCGGTACTTCGGGCGGCGGTGGAGGCGGTGGTGGTGCCAGGCGCTGGCGCACCGCCTGTGTGGCCACATCCAGCAAGGGCTTGCGCGCTGCGGGCGTCGGCGCCTGGTGCACCGCCTGGTCCAGCCGATCGGCCCACTCGGCCAGATCGGGCGCGTTGTCCTCCTGGGCACGCAGGCGCGCAAACCGCACGATCTCCAGCGCGTATTCGGCGTTGGCCGCCATCCACTCGGTGTCGGTCACGCGCCCCGTCTTGCGGCGCAGCAGCACGTGCAGGTGGGCGGCAATGGCAAGCTTGTCGGAATCGGGCATGGTCGGCTCCTTACGGCATTTCAGTCATCCAGGGAACTGCGCGCGCCATCAACTGGCCATGACAGAGGCACGGCCCAGGCCAGTGCCACCGTGGAACTGGCTTTGCCAGGCCACGGGTGGCGTCCCCCTCGGGGGCTGAGATGCCGCAGCTCCGAGCCTGCCTTCGCAGGCTTGGACGGCATCGAAGAGCTGTCGCCTCTGGCGACAGCACCGAGCGGGTTGCGGCTCAGGGGGGCTTCCATCTACCCCAAGTGCTCGCGGTGCTGGGCAATGTCGAGCCCGGTCTGCTCGGCCTGCTCGTCCACCCGCAGGCCCATCGCAAAGTTGATGAGCCACAACAGTGCGGCCGTCGCCACCAGGCTGTAGGCCATCACGGCGCCCACACCAATGGCCTGGGTGAGCAGGCTGCCCTGCACGCCGCCCACGGTTTTGCTGGCCAACACGCCCGTGAGCAGCGAGCCCACGATGCCGCCAATGCCATGCACACCGAACACATCGAGCGAGTCGTCCACCCGCAGCAGCCGCTTGAGCCCCGTGGCGCCCCAGTAGCAGGCCAGGCCCGCCACCAGGCCAATCACCACGGCCGAGCGCAGCGTGACAAACCCTGCCGCCGGGGTGATGGCCACCAGGCCTGCGACCAGGCCGGAACACAGCCCCAGCAACGACGGACGCCCGCGCACCACCCACTCGCCCAGCATCCACGCCAGCGCACCGGCCGCAGCGGCCAGGTGCGTCACCGCCATGGCCAGCCCGGCGCGGCCATCGGCCGCCACGGCCGAGCCCGCGTTGAAGCCAAACCAGCCCACCCACAACAGGCCCGCGCCCGCCATGGTGAGCCCCAGGTTGTAGGGTTCGAACGGCTGGCGGCCATAGCCCGTGCGGCGGCCCAGGAACCAGGCACACACCAGCCCGGCCACGCCCGCATTCACGTGCACCACCGAGCCGCCTGCAAAGTCAAGCGCCCCCATCTGGGCCAGCCAGCCGCCCGGCTCCCACACCCAGTGCGCCACCGGGGCATAGACCACCAGCGTCCACAGGCCGATGAAGACCAGCATGGCGGAAAACCGCATGCGCTCCACCAACGCGCCCACCAGCAGTGCGGCGGTGATGATGGCAAAGGTGAGCTGGAACATCGCGTACACCGATTCGGGAATGTGGGGCGCCACATGGCTCACGGCCAGCTGGCCGCCCGCCAGGTCGAAGTCCAGCCCCGCAAAACCTGCGCGCTCCCAGCCGCCCAGCCAGGCATTGCCGGGCGTGAAGGCGAGGGAGTACCCCGCCGCAAACCACAGCAGGCTGACCAGCGCCGCAATCGCCACCACGCTGGCCATGGTGTTGAGCACGTTCTTCTTGCGCACCATGCCCGCGTAGAACAGCGCGATGCCCGGCAGGGTCATGAGCAGCACCAGGGCGGTGGAGGTCATCATCCAGCCCGTGTGGGCAGCGTTCACCGTGTCCTGCGCGACCAGGGATGGCCGCGTGAGCGCCACCGCCACCGCTGCCGGAGCCGCCCCACCGGCCACCGCCTCGGGCGGGCTCTGCGCCAGCGCACTGGCACACAGCCCCAGACACAACCCCACAACCGCCACGAACCGGTGCAAGACTCCCCGCATGAAGGCTCCCTTTCGCAAATTGTTACAAGCGTCTTGCACGAGCCATGCCAGCCGACACCCCCTGTTTCGGGGCCCACGCCCGGCCCGGCGCCCAACAAAGGGGGGTGGGAAACCCCCAATGCACCAGCGGGGTGCGGCCGTTACAGTTGCGGCACTCGAGAGCGCGCTTCGGTGTGCCAAGCGAGGGGCCCGAGGAGACACTTTCTACCAACAACCACATTCAAAGCACCCAACGAGGTGCAACACTTTCCAGGCGCTGGCGATCCCAGCGCCTTTTTCTTGCCTGCTCGAAAAGTGTCCCGGGCGCCCAGCGCGTCCGTTCAGTCCTGAATTGATAGCACTCCAGGTGCGAAAATAGCGCCATGGAATGGATTTTGATGACCCTGGCCTCGCTGCTCGCAGGCTTTGTGGATGCGATCGTGGGGGGCGGGGGCCTGGTGATGGTGCCCGCGTTGTTTGCAGCGTTTCCGGGGGCGCCACCGGCCACGCTGCTGGGCACCAACAAGGCGGCGTCGGTGTGGGGCACGGCCATGGCCACCTGGCAGTACAGCCGCCGGGTACAGATCCGCTGGCAGGCCATGCTGCCTGCTGCGGCGGCCGGTTTTGTGGGGTCGTTTGCGGGCGCCTGGGCCGTCACGGTGATTTCGGCCGACTTCCTGCGCAAGCTGCTGCCCCTGGTGCTGCTGGCCGTGCTGGTCTACACCCTGGCCAAAAAAGAGCTGGGCCGGCACCACACGCCGCGTTTTGCCGGTCGCACCGAGGTGCTGGTGGCCGGGCTGATCGGTGTGCTCATCGGTTTTTATGACGGCTTCTTCGGCCCGGGCACCGGCAGCTTCTTTGTGTTCCTGTTCGTTCGGCTGCTGGGCTACGACTTCCTCAATGCCTCAGCCTCGGCCAAGCTGCTCAACTGCGCCACCAACATCGCTGCCATCCTGCTGTTTGCAGCCAAAGGCCATGTGTGGTGGCACTTTGCCGTGACGCTGGCCGTGGCCAACGTGGTGGGCAGCCTGCTGGGCACGCACATGGCGCTCAAGCATGGCACCGGCTTTGTGCGCGGCATCTTCATCCTGGTGGTGAGTACGCTCATCCTCAAGACCGGCTACGACGCGTTCTGGAGGTAATACACCCCCTGAGGCGCTTCGCGCCTCCCCCTCTCTCGCTACGCGGGAGGGAGACGCCCCCAGCGCACGGGCTGGATACGCCGCCTTCGCGGCGGGGCGGCCCTTGCGCGGGGGCACTGGCACTGCGGCGCGCCAGTCGCACAGGCTACATGCATCTCAAAGGGTGGAGAGTCCTCGAAGAGACCACCTCCAGTTCGGGAGGTACCCCTAAACCTGTTGTGAATAAGCACACAAGCGCCCACCGGGGGTTGTCCGCAGTGTCAAGGAAAAAATCCGCATCTTTATAATCGTGTCCATTTGATGACGGCAGGCTTCGCCATTGGCGATGACCCCGCCCTCGTTCCCCGAGCCTCCGGCCTGCTTACCCGCATGCCGGATTTTTTGTACCTGAAATACCCCGTACAGGACCCATCCCATGAAATTGTTCAAGGCTGTCGCCACCGCCCTCGCGCTTTGCGCCGCATTCGCCGCCCAGGCCCGGACACTGGACGAGGTGAAGAAGGACGGCAAGATCCTCATCGCCACCGAAGGCCAGTTCGCCCCGTTCAATTTCTTCAACGGCACCACGCTGACCGGCTTTGAAGTGGAAGTGGCCGAACTCGTGGCCAAGAAGATGGGCCTGGCCATCCAGTGGAAGACCCTGGGCTTTGACGCCCTGCTCACCGGCCTGCGCCAGGACCGCTGGGACCTGGTGATCGCCTCGCACGGCATCACCGACGAACGCGCCAAGGCCGTGACCTTCACCGAGCCCCACTACTGCTCGGGCGGCATGATCATCGCCATGGACCCCGCCATCAAGGGCGCCAAGGACCTGGCCGGCAAGATCGTGGCCGTGCAGACCGGCACCAGCTACCTCGAAAACGTGCAGAAGGTCTCGTCCATCAAGGAAATGAAGAACTTCCCCACCGACGTGGACGCCCGCAGCGCCCTGAACTCGCGCCGCGTGGACGCCTGGGTGACCGACCGCTTCGTGGCCAAGGCCGTGGCCGAGAAGAACCCCGGCGCGGGCTTCAAGCTGGGTGACATGCTGTTCATCGAGCGCATCGCCGCCGCCGTGGCCAAGGGCAACAGCTCGCTGGCCGGTGGCTGGAACAAGGCGCTGGCCGAAGTGATGGCCGACGGCAGCTACGCCGCGCTGTCCAAGAAGTATTTCAACGAAGACGTGCGCTGCCAGTAAGCACGCCCAGGGTTTTTCTTCATGCTCACTGCCCTTTGGCCACAGCGCTGGTCCCGCCAGCAGCGCAGCAACGCCACGCTCGTCTCGGCCGTCATCCTGATGGTCCTGGCGCTGGCGCTGCTGGGCCAGTTGCTCTCCTTCCTGCCCGAACCCATCGGCCCCAACGCCCAGGCTTTTTCTGACGGTGCCCGCACCACGCTGTGGCTCACGCTGATCAGCGGCAGCGTCGGCCTGGTGCTGGGCACCGGCGCGGCCCTGGCCCGCACCGCACGCTGGGCGGTGGTGCGCTGGGCAGCCAGTTTCTACATCTGGGTCATCCGGGGCACGCCCCTGCTGGTGCAGATCCTGTTTGTGTACTTCGCGCTGCCGGTGCTGGTGCCGGGGCTGAACTTGCCCGACTTTGCCGCCGCCGTGCTGGCCCTGGGCCTGAACGTGGGTGCCTACAACGCCGAGGCCATCCGCGCCGGGCTGCTGGCCGTGCCGCGCGGCCAGACCGAGGCCGCCAAGGCCCTGGGCCTGGGCCGCATGCATGTCTTTTTTGACGTGGTGTTTCCGCAGGCGTTCAAGATCTCGCTGCCGCCGCTGGTGAGCAACTTTGTGGCGCTGCTCAAGGACTCGTCGCTGGCCTACGCCATTGGCGTGGTGGAGCTGACCAACGTGGGCAACCGCATCCAGTCGGCCACCTTCCAGCCGATTGCCACGCTGTCCACCGTGGCCATCACCTACCTGCTGCTGACCACGCTGGTCACGCAAATCTCGAACGCCGTGGAATACCGGTTTGACGTGGAGGGCCGCAACCAATGAGCCAGCCCACGCCTTTCATTGTGGTGGACCGGGTCTGCAAATCCTTCGGCGCGCACCAGGTGCTCAAGGATGTCTCGACCACCTTCAACACCGGCGAGGTCACCGTCATCATCGGCGCCTCCGGTTCGGGCAAAAGCACGCTGCTGCGCGCCATCAACCGGCTGGAGCCCCACGACAGCGGCACCATCACCATTGGCGGCGAGCCGGTGACCGACGACCAGCACCTGCTGCAAAAGCAGCGCAGCGAGGTCGGCATGGTGTTCCAGCAGTTCAACCTGTTCGGCCACATGAGCGTGCTGGACAACGTGACACTGGCGCCGCGCCGCATCCGCCACACGCCGCGCGCCCAGGCCAACGAGCAGGCCATGGCCCTGCTCACCCGCGTGGGCATGCAGGACCACGCCCACAAATACCCCTGGCAGCTCTCGGGCGGCCAGCAGCAGCGGGTGGCCATTGCACGCGCGCTGGCCATGCAGCCCCAGGTGATGCTGTTCGACGAACCCACCTCGGCCCTGGACCCCGAGATGGTGCAGGAGGTGCTGGACGTGATGCGCGAACTGGCCCGTGGCGGCATGACCATGATCGTGGTGACCCACGAGATGGGCTTTGCGCGCGAGGTGTCCGACCGCGTGATGTTCTTTGACCAAGGCCGCATCGCGCACGACGCCCCGCCCGCCGAGTTCTTCAACAACCCCGGCAACGACCGCATTCGCGCCTTCATTGGCCGCATGAGCACCTGAAGAATGAAGCACCCCCTGAGTCGCTTCGCGCCTTCCCCCTCTCTCGCTGCGCGGGAGGGGAACGCACCCGGTGGCCTGGCAAAGCCAGCTCCACGGGTGCACGGGCGTGCGCCTCGCTCCCTTGAAGCGCTCTGGCCCGCGCTCAACGCCATGGGCACCTGAGATCCAGGTCCATGCGATATCCAAAAGAAAAGCCAACAACCCCTACCGGAGTGACCATGAAACTGAACCACACGTTCCTCGCCCTGATGGCCGCCGGCCTGTGCAGCCTGCCACCCGCAGCCTTTGCCCAGACCGCCAAGGATTTCGAAGACATGCGCAATGAGCTCAAGGCCCTGCGCGCCGAACTGAACGCGCTCAAGGCCCAGGCACCGGCCGCAGCGCCTGCCGCATCGGCATCGGCCTGGAACGACCGCATCGACGCCGTGGAACTCAAGCAGAAAGACGCCGTGGTGCTGGGCGACATCCCGGGCAGCTTCCGCCTGCCGGGCAGCGAAACCTCGATCCGCGTGTACGGTTTTGCCGAAGCCAACATGGTCAAGGACTTCAAGGGCACGGCCCCTGGCGACACCTTCACCAACCTGATGGAGCAGCCCCTGGGCGACACGCGCAACGGCAAGACCAGCCTGACCGCACAGACCTCGCGCTTTGGCTTCGAGACCTCCACGCCCACCGGCGTCGGCACCTTCAACACCAAGATCGAAGCCGACTTTTATGCCTACTGCGGCGCCGAATGCAACCGCAACCGCCTGCGCCTGCGCCATGCCTACGGCGAATACGCAGGCTGGCTGATCGGCCAGACCTGGTCCACCTTCATGGACACGGACAACCTGCCTGAGACGGTGGACTTCAACGGCCCGCCCGGCGCCACCTTCCGCCGCCCCACGCAGATCCGCTACACCTACAACAACCCCAGCCTGGCCAAGTTCCAGTTCGCAGTGGAAGAGCCCACCGACGGCGCACGCAGCCCCAACCTGGTGGCCCGCGTGGACAAGGCCTACGACTGGGGCAACGTGAACGCCCGCCTGATGTCGCACGAACAGCGCGTCTCCGGCGTGTCCAAGCGCGGCACCGGCTTTGGCCTGGGCGCGGGCTACAAGATCACCGGCACCACCACGCTGATGGCGCAGTACACGCGCCTGGACGGCGATGGCGACGGTGCCTACCTGGTGGGCACCAACTACCCGGTGCTGGACGGCGGCACGGTGCGCCTGGACAAGTCGCACGGGCTGGTGCTGGGCCTGTCCAACGTGTTCAGCGAAAAGCTGCGCGGCACGGTCTCGCTGGGCCTGGTGCGCTCGCGCAACCACCTGGGCGACGCCTACGTGAACGCCTACGGCGCCGAAGGCAACCACAAGCTCTACCAGTGGCACGCTGGCATGTACTACCTGCCGATCAAGAATGTGGAACTGGGTGGCGAGCTGATTGGTGGCCGCCGCACCACGTTTGACGGCCAGCAGGGCGACATGCTGCGCCTGAACCTGCAGGCCCGTTATCTTTTTAACTGACACCCCCTGAGGCGCTGCGCGCCTTCACCCCTCTCTCTGCGCGCTGCGCGCTCCGGGAGGGGGACGCAGCCAGCGGCCTGGCAGAGCCAGCTCCGCGGCTACCTCGCCAAGGCTGCGCCAATGCGCAGGCAGCAGACAACGCGAACAGCGCTGCGAAAGAACCTGTGGAAGCGGCTGGCCGGGAAACCGACCAGCCCTTTCTTTTTTGCGTGAGAGCCCATGAAACCCGAACGTTTTGGCCTGATGGCCCTGTTGGCCGTGACCGTGGTGTGGGGCACCACCTTCCCGGCCATGAAGCTGTTGTCCACTCAGCTTGATGCGCTGCAGATCATCTGGCTGCGGTTTGTGATTGCGCTGGCGGTGCTGGCGCCGCTGTGGTGGGGCATGTGGCGTCATGAGCGCCTGTGGGGCTGTGCCCTGGGAGCACTCTTGTTCCTGGCGTTCTGGCTGCAGATCGAGGGGCTGGCGCGCACCAGCAGCAACCGCAATGCGTTTGTGACGGGCCTCAACGTGCTGGTGGTGCCGCTGATTGCCATGGCCGCCATGGGCCGCCGCTACGGCTGGCGGCTGTGGGCGGCCTGCGGGATGGCCCTGGGGGGCATGACCCTGATGTTCCACGAGAACGAGCCCTGGAACCTGGGCGATACGCTGACGCTGGCCAGCACCTTGTTCTATGCGCTGTACATCCTGGCACTGGAGGAATGCGCGCGCCGCACGGCCGCGCGCCCCCTGCGCGCCACACGCATGGCGGCGGCGCAGGCCATGGTGATGGCGGTGGCATCCACCCTGCTGCTGCTGGGCCGCGACGGGGGCATGGGCTGGCTGCAGTCCACCGCGCACCTGCCCACCGATGCCTGGGTGGCGCTGCTGTACCTGGGCCTGCTGGCGAGTGTGGTGGTGGTCACGCTGCAGGCCTGGGGCCAGCAGCGGGTGGACGCCATGCGCAGCGCCATCGTGTTCGGGCTGGAACCGGTGTTTGCTGCGCTCACGGCCTGGGCGCTGCTGGGCGAGCGGCTGGGCTGGGCGGGCCTGGCGGGCGCGGCGCTGATTGTGGCGGCGCTGGTGTTCAGCCAGATCCCGCCGTCGGCGCGGGCACAGCCTGCCTGAACAGAAAATTCAAGGAAAAATGGGCTTCACCGCGCGACCAATATGCCCTTATTGCTACACAAATGATAGCAATAGTCCTGCCGCAGTACGGATACATGCCCCCGCGCGGCGTGGGTCGCGGCGCTACACCTGCGTGACCAGCCCCACCATCTTCACCACCTCCAGGTCGCGCCCCTTGACCGAGGCCAGCTCGGCGCGCAGGCGGTCGTTGTTCCAGCGTGCATCGGGGGCACCGCTGAGGAACCAGTCCGAGCCGTTGTCGGCCAGGAACATGCCGTAGGTCTTGAGCGCCGCCAGGATGGCCTGGGCCTCGGGGCTGAAGCTGGCGGGGATGGCGTAGGCCGCCTTCAGGCGCACGCGCATGCCCATGGGCGGCAGGTTGGGGTCGGTGTTGGACGACGCATAGTGTGTGGCCGGTGGCACAAACGCGCGGCGTGTGCGCGCCGCCGTGAAGCGCAGCGCATGGCGGATGCCACCCGCGCCCTGAGAGGCCTCGTCGTACCGCACCAGCCCGGGAAAGATGGGCAGCCCGGCGGCGTCGGCGCTGGTCCAGCCGGGCCTGGCGGTGGGCCGCACGGTGTTGTTGTCGAGGTGGAACATGGCGCCCACATCGGCCACCCAGCGGTCCCCGCGTGCAAAGGCGCGCCCCAGTTCATACAGCCGCTGGTTGTCGCGGTCGATCACCAGCACATGGCGGTCGCCGTTCTGCCCCGGCGCGCCCTCCACGGGGGCGTCCAGCGGGATAGGAAACGGGCCGGGGTCGCTTTCGTCCCCGTAGGCCTGGTACTCGATGGCCACGCGGGCCTGCTGGCCCGAAACCACCTGGTAGGGGATGCCGATGGGCGCGCCCTCCCACAGGCCGGAGCCGAAGTCGCGGTACAGGCCCTTGTCGGCACCGATGCTGGCGATCAGGCGGTCGGAGGCCGGGTCCACCTCGGCGCTGCGGATGTCGGTGTTCCAGGGGTTGTCGGCCGGGAAAGGGATGGCGCCGTTGAGCGCCGCACCGGCCCCCAGGCTGGCGCGCGAGAGGTTGCCGTAGGCCACGCTGCCGGGCGGCGGTGGCGGCAGGGGCGACGGCGATGGGGCTGGCGCCGGAGACGGAGCGGGGGATGGAGCGGGAGCAGGGCTGGCCGGGGCATCGTCGCCACCGCCGCCGCCTCCACACGCCGTGAGCAGCAGAACAGGAAGGGCCCCCAGGGCCCGGCGGCGTTGTCGTTGCATGGTGGTTGTCTCCGGTGCGTGGCGATCGGGCGCGGCCCCGGGACGGAGCCGGAATCAGATTCCCGGTCATCCAGCGGGGGCGGGCGGATTCTCCCGCAGAAGCGGGGCGTGGCCTGTTAGAAGATGTTCGCGGGATCGGCTGCGATGGCGAGGGCAGGCGCAGACCAACACGCGGCCCCGGCCATCAAGGCAGGGGCAGGGCCACCTCGGCCGCCCGGCGCGGCTTGCCGATAGGGGCTGCGGCCTGGCCCTTTTGCACGGCGGCGATGTCTTCCTCGCTGGGGTAGTCCCCCAGCAGCCAGTAGTCGAACACCCGCCGCACGATGGGCGCGGCGTGGGCTGCGCCAAAACCGGCGTTTTCAACAATCGCGGCCACGGCGATGGTCGGGTTCTCGGCCGGTGCAAAAGCGGCAAACAGCGAGTGGTCGCGCTGGTGCTCTTCCAGCGCCTTGGCGTTGTACTTCACGTTCTGGCCCAGGCTCACCGCCTGCGCCGTGCCGGTCTTGCCGCCTGCGGTGTAGGGGGCCCCGGCGAACACGCGGGTGCCGGTGCCGCCCTTGTTCACGGCCACCATGGCGTTGCGCACGATCTCCACGTTCTTGGGGGCATAACCCAGGTTCTCGCCGGGCGGCTGGACGATTTCGGTGATGGCTCCCGTGACCGCGTTCTTCACCGCCTTGGCCAGGTGCGGGCGGTAGCGGGTGCCCCCGTTGGCCATCGTGGCCTGGGCCAGCGCCAGCTGCAGCATGGTGAAGTTGTTGTAGCCCTGGCCAATGCCCAGCGACACGGTTTCGCCCGGAAACCAGCGCTTCATCTCGGGGCGTTTGTAGGCGTTGCGTTTCCACTCCGTGCTGGGCAGGGTGCCGCGCACTTCGCCGTTGAGGTCGATGCCCGTGGACTGGCCAAACCCCAGGGGCTTCATGAAGTCATGGATGGCATCGACGCCCATGTCCACCGCCAGCGAATAGAAGTAGGTGTTGCTCGACTGCTGGATGGCGCGGTGCATGTCCACCCCGCCCAGCCCGCCTTCGTGGCTGCGGAAGGTGTGGCCCCCAAAGGTGTAGAAACCCGGGTCGTTGACCACCATGCTGGGCGAGCGCTTGTTCAACTGCAGCGCCGCCAGCGCCATGAAGGGCTTGTAGGTGGAGCCCGGCGGGTAGGTGCCCCGCAAGGCGCGGTTGAGCAGCGGCTTGTCGATGGACTCATTGAGTGCGGCCCAGTTTTCGGCATCGATGCCCTCGACGAACAGGTTGGGGTCGAAGGTGGGCTTGCTCACCAGCGCCAGGATCTCGCCGTTGCGCGGGTCGATGGCCACCAGCGCGCCCCGGCGGCTGCCATACAGCTCCTCGATGAGCTTTTGCAGCTTGATGTCGATGGAAAGCATCACACTGTCGCCCGGCGTGGCCGCATGGCTGGACAGCTTGCGCACGGCCCGCCCGCCCGCCGATGTCTCCATCTGCTCGAAGCCGGTCACGCCGTGCAGCGCCGCCTCGAAGCTCTGCTCCACGCCCAGCTTGCCGATGTACTCCGTGCCCCGGTAGTTGGCCTCGTCCTCCGAGTCCTGGATGCGCGCCTTCTCGCTCTGGTTGATGCGGCCGATGTAGCCAATGGCATGGGCACCTGCGTCGCCCAGCGGGTAGTTGCGAAACAGGCGCGCCTTGATGTCCACGCCCGGAAAACGGTAGCGCTGTGCGGTGAAACGCGCCACCTCCTGGTCGGTCAGGCGCGTGCGGATGGGCAGGGATTCAAAGTTGCGCGACTCGTCCATGAGCCGCTTGAAGCGCCGGCGGTCCCGGGTCTGGATGTCCACCACCTTGGACAGCGCGTCGATGGTTTCGTCGAGCACCCCGGCGCGCGAGGGCGTGATCTCCAGCGTGTAGGCCGAGTAGTTGGTGGCCAGCACCACCCCATTGCGGTCCAGGATCAACCCCCGGTTGGGCACGATGGGCGCGACCGCCGTGCGGTTGCTCTCGGCCTGGGCCGCGAGGTCGTCGTGGCGCACCACCTGCAGAAAAATCAGCCGGGCCACCACCAGGCAGAACGCGGCAAACACCACCAGGCCCACCACCACGGCCCGCACACGAAAACGCGAGGCGTCGGCTTCGCTGCTGCGCAGTTCGGTCATGTCAGTTTTCCACGGCGCTGCGCACCACCCGCAGCTTATGAAACCGGCGCAGCTCAGGCGAGGGCAGCCGCGCAAGGGCCGCCCCGCCGCGAGGGCGTCGTCCCCCGTCCCTCAGCGCGCAGCGCTGCGAGAGAAGGGGGAAGCGGCGCAGCCGCTCAGGGGGTTGCCTCATGTTCACAACGGCCGGTTCTGGTCGCTGTCGGGCGGGCGGCGCTGGGGCGCCAGCAACACCCAGCTGGCCAGGGGCCAGAGCAGGACTTCAGCCAGCGGCGCCAGCAAGCTCCACAGCCCCGGAAAGATGCCCCCGGCGGCCATGCGCAGCAAGAGTTCGATCGCGTGGGCCAGCGCAAACAGAGGGAACACCTGCAGCGCCTGCGAGGGCACGCTGAACCACAGCAGGCGGCGGTGGATGGCAATGGCGCCAAAAGACAGCACCGTGTACGACAGCGCATGCTGGCCCAGCAGCGCCGACTGGCTCACGTCCATGCACAGGCCCAGCACAAACGCCGCGCCCATGCCAATGCGCAGCGGCTGGTGCACGCCCCAAAAGACGAGCAACACCATGAGCAGGTCGGGCATCCAGACGACGCGCCCCAGCGGCAGCATGTTGATGGCCAGGCCCGCCACCAGGCTGGCCCAGATGAACACCGGGTTCACCGGCATCAGCAGGGGCTCACCACGCGGCATGATCATGGCGTGCATCCTTTCAAGGGGGGGATGTGGCTCACTTGCGCCCTCCGCGTTTGTTCGCGGGCGCCGGGTGCGCGGGTTCGGGGCGGGGCAGTTCGTTGTCGGCCAGCGGCTTGAGCACCACCACATGGCGAGCACCCTGCACCTGGGCCAGCGGCACGCAGTAAATGCGGGCAAAGGCAGAGTCGGCCCGGCGCTCCACGCGCACCACCCGCGCCACGGGCAGGCCCGGCGGATACAGGCCGTCCACACCACTGGTGGTCAGCAGGTCGTCTTCGCGGATGTCCGCATTGGCCGGCATGAAGCGCAGCTCCATGCCGCCGCCATGCCCGGCCACGGGGTCGCCATAGGCCACACCCCGCACGCCGGTGCGGATGTTCAGAACGGGGATGGCCTGGTCGCGGTCCACCAGCAAGGTGACCTCGCTCACCAGGGGAAACACGCGCGTGACCTGCCCCAGCACCCCCGCCTCGTCCATGACGGGCGCACCCAGTTCGACGCCCCCCACCTGCCCCCGGTCCAGCACCACGCGGCGCGTGTACGGGTCGGCGGTGTCATAGATCACCTCGGCCGCCTGGGCCGGGGTCTCCAGGCGGTCGCGCAGCGCCATCAGCTTGCGCAGCCGCCCGTTTTCCAGGGCGAGCTGCTCGGCCTGGTTGGCGCGCTGGCCCATCACCGTCATCTTCTTGCGGGCGGCGTCCAGATCCTCTTGCGCGGTCTGCAGCGACTGGAAATAGCCGGAGCCGTGGCTGGCGAACTCCACCGGCTTGAGCATGAGCCATTGCACCGGGTACAACACGGTGGCCACCGCCTTGCGGAACGGGCCCGTGATCTGGAAGCGCGCATCCGCCACCATCAGGAACAGGGCCAGTGCGCTGAACACGGCCAAACGCGACAGGGCCGAAGGGCCCTGTTTGAAGAAGGGGGGAGCGCTGCGCTCCAGGGTACCGAGTGGCATGGTGCGCAGCGGTCAGTCTCTGCCGCGTGGAGCAAGCTCCATGGGCGTGTGCTCAGAAACAAGCATTGGAGCAGGTGCAGTCATGCAATTCAGAGCGCAAAAAAAGTGCCTGCCATGGACAGGCGCCTGCCAATTACTCGCTGGTGAAAATGCTGCCCAGGCGGTCCATGCGCTCCAGCGCAATGCCGCAACCGCGCACCACACAGGTCAGCGGGTCTTCGGCCACCAGCACGGGCAGGCCGGTTTCTTCGGCCAGCAGGCGGTCCAGGTCGCGCAGTAGCGCGCCGCCGCCGGTCAGCATCATGCCGCGGTCGGCGATGTCGGCGCCCAGTTCGGGAGGGGTCTGCTCCAGCGCGTTTTTCACGGCCGAAACGATCTGGTTGAGCGGGTCGGTCAACGCCTCCAGCACTTCGTTGCTGGAGATGGTGAAGCTGCGCGGCACGCCTTCGGACAGGTTGCGGCCCTTGACCTCCATCTCGCGCACTTCCGAACCTGGGAAGGCCGAACCAATGCTCTTCTTGATGGCTTCGGCGGTGGGCTCGCCGATCAGCATGCCGTAGTTGCGGCGGATGTAGCTGATGATGGCTTCGTCGAACTTGTCGCCACCCACGCGGACGCTGCCCTTGTAGACCATGCCGCCCAGCGAGATCACGCCCACCTCGGTGGTGCCGCCGCCGATGTCCACCACCATGGAGCCACTGGCTTCAGAGACGGGCAGGCCAGCGCCGATGCCGGCGGCCATGGGTTCTTCAATCAGGTACACCGCTGTGGCACCGGCCGCTTCGGCCGCGTCCTTGATGGCGCGGCGCTCCACCTGGGTGGAGCCACAGGGCACGCAGATGATGATGCGCGGGCTGGGGGTGAACAGCGTGCGCGGGTGCACCATCTTGATGAACTGCTTGATCATCTGCTCGGTGATCACGAAGTCGGCGATCACGCCGTCCTTCATGGGCCGGATGGCTTCGATGTTGCCGGGCACCTTGCCCAGCATGGCCTTGGCCTCGTGGCCTACGGCCTGGATGACTTTCTTGCCGTGGGGCCCGCCTTCGTGGCGGATGGCGACGACAGAGGGCTCATCGAGCACAATGCCTTTGTCGCGGGCGAAGATGAGGGTGTTGGCTGTGCCAAGGTCAATGGCAAGGTCGGTGGAGAAGTACCGACGGAAAGCTCCGAACATTCAAAAGTCCTCTCGGGCACGGCATGCACGTCGGCCTGCCATCGCCAGGTATTCAGGGGGGTGTTTATGGGCTTTTTTCGCACAACGCCTAGCGGTTTGGAGGCTATTGCGGCAAAGCCGGGATAATACCCCATCCCCTGTGAATAACTCCCTCCGGCGCAGCCCGGATCACAGCTTTACTTCTGGTTTCTCTAGATTCTCCTCCCTATGGCACTGACCCCCCAGGACATCGGCCGCATTGCCAATCTGGCACGGCTTGAGCTGACACCCTCCGAAAGTGAGCGCATGCTCACCCAGCTCAACGGTTTCTTTGACATCGTGGAAAAGATGCGGGCTGTGGATACCTCGGGCCTCACGCCCCTGGCCCACCCCGTGGCCGCCACCCAGGACGTGGCCCTGCGCCTGCGCGAAGACATCGCCAGCGAGCCCAACCAGCGCGACGCCAACCAGAAAAGCGCCCCCGCCGTCGAGCGCGGCCTGTTCCTCGTGCCCAAAGTGATCGAGTAAGGCCCGTATGACAACCACAACACACAAAGCCCTGCACGATCTGGGCGTGACCGAACTGGCCGCAGGCCTGCGCGACAAGCAGTTTTCTGCCGTCGAAGCCGCCCATCATTTTCTGGCCCGCGCCAAGGCACAGCAGAACCTGGGCGCTTATGTGGCACTGAATGAAGACGCCACCCTGGCCCAGGCCCACGCTGCGGATGCGCGCCTTGCCGCAGGCACGGCGGGCGCACTGGAGGGCGTGCCGATTGCCCACAAGGACATTTTCGTCACGCGTGACTTCCCCAGCACGGCGGGCTCCAAGATGCTCACGGGCTACCAGTCGCCCTTTGATGCCACCGTCGTCACCAAGCTGGCCGATGCTGGGGCCGTGACGCTGGGCAAGCTCAACTGCGACGAGTTCGCCATGGGCTCGTCGAACGAAAACTCGGCCGTGGCCCCCGTGGGCTTCGACACCCCGGCCCCTGTGCGCAACCCCTGGGACACCAGCCGCGTCCCCGGCGGCTCGTCGGGCGGCAGCGCCGTGGCCGTGGCCGCGCGACTGGCTCCCGCCGTCACCGGCACCGACACCGGTGGCTCCATCCGCCAGCCCGCCTCGTTTTGTGGCATCACCGGCATCAAGCCCACCTATGGCCGCGCCAGCCGCTACGGCATGATCGCCTTTGCGTCCAGTCTGGACCAGGCCGGCCCCATGGCCCGCTCGGCCGAAGACTGCGCCCTGCTCCTGTCCGCCATGTGTGGCCCCGACCTGGACCGCGACTCGACCAGCCTCGATGTGCCTGCCGAGAACTTCAGCGCAAAGCTCAACGACAGCATTGACGGCCTGCGCATCGGCATCCCCGCCGAGTTTTTTGGCGAAGGCCTGGCGCCCGATGTGCGCGCCGCCGTGGATGCCGCGCTCCAGGAGTACGAAAAACTCGGCGCCAAGCTCGTGCCCATCAGCCTGCCGCGCACCGAGCTGTCCATCCCGGTCTACTACATCATTGCCCCGGCCGAAGCGTCGTCCAACCTCAGCCGCTTCGACGGCGTGAAGTTCGGCCACCGCGCCAAGGACTACACCGACCTGGTGGACATGTACAAGAAGACCCGCGCCGAAGGCTTTGGCGACGAGGTCAAGCGCCGCATCATGATCGGCGCCTATGTGCTGAGCCATGGCTACTACGACGCCTACTACCTGCAGGCGCAGAAGATCCGCCGCATGATCGCCGACGACTTCCAGAACGCCTTCCAGAGCTGCGACGTCATCGCCGGCCCCGTGGCCCCCACCGTGGCCTGGAAGCTGGGCGAACACGGCAACGACCCGCTGGCCGACTACCTGGCCGACATCTTCACGCTGCCCGGCTCGCTGGCCGGCCTGCCCGGCATGAGCGTGCCTGCAGGTTTTGGCGAAGGCGGAATGCCCGTGGGGCTGCAGCTGATTGGCAACTACTTCCAGGAAGCCCGCCTTTTGAACGCCGCCCACCGCTTGCAGCAAGCCACCGATTTCCACCTCCGCCAACCCGGAGGTCTGTGACATGACGACCAGCACATTGATCCACGGCTACGAAGTCGTCATCGGCTTCGAGACCCACACCCAGCTTGCCACGCAGAGCAAGATTTTCAGCCGCGCGGCCACGGCCTTTGGCGCCGAGCCCAACACCCAGGCCTGCGCCGTAGACCTGGCCTTGCCGGGCACGCTGCCCGTGATGAACCGGGAGGCGGTGGCCTGCGCTATCAAATTAGGACTGGCCCTGGGCTCCCACATTGCGCCAGTGAGCATTTTTGCCCGTAAAAACTACTTCTACCCCGACCTGCCCAAGGGCTACCAGATCAGCCAGTTCGAGATC
>JADMJR010000054.1 GCA_018780365.1 Acidovorax sp.
GAAGAGTTTGCGGGCGGAGGTCGTCATGAAAAGCGGCTTTCTCAGGCGGAACCCGTGATTTTAGGCGGTCGGCAGTGTCCCTGACCGCTGCAGGCGCTGCGCCAGCCCGTCCGGGTCGCGCAGGTGCCAATCAGGGTGTGCGCGCTGGCCCCCGATGGCGCCACAATGCCCCGCATTCCAACATGCAACGAGGAGACAACACATGGCCGGAACATGGGCAAAACGGGTGGGGTGGGGCGTGGGCGGCGCCGTGGCGGCGGTGGCCGCTTACCTGGCGGCGTGGCCTGTGCCCATCCAGCCGGTGGCCTGGAGCGTGCCTGCCGCGCCCGGCTACCAGGGTGTGCACGCAGCCAACCAGCGCCTGGCCAAGCTGCAGATGATCGACCTGAAGGGCGAGGTGGGCCCCGAGCACATCGCGTTTGGCAAGGACGGCAAGCTCTACACCACGGTGCTCAGCGGCAGCATTGTGCGCATGAACGCCGACGGCTCGGGCCAGGAGGTGTTTGCCAACACCGGCGGGCGGGTGCTGGGCTTTGACTTTGATGCGGCGGGCCATCTGATTGCGGCCGATGCGGTCAAGGGCCTGCTGTCCATCGCGCCCGATGGCAAGGTCACCGTGCTGGCCGACAAGGTGGGCAACGACCCCATCCGCTATGCCGATGCGGTGGTGGTGGCCCAGAGCGGCAAGATGTACCTGAGCGACGCCTCCACCCGCTTTGCGCCCAAGGACTGGGGCGGTACGTTTGAGGCCAGTGTGCTCGACATCCTGGAGCAGGCCAGCACGGGCCGGGTGATCGAATACGACCCCATCACACGCACCACACGCGTGGTGGCCCGGGGCATCAGCTTTGCGAATGGCGTGGCGCTGAGCCAGGATGAGAAAAGCCTGTTCGTCAACGAAACTGGCAAATACCGTGTGTGGAAGATCGCCGTGGATGCCCGTGACCTGGACATCGCCCAGCCCGGCCCCCAGGCCCGTGTGCTGCTCGACAACCTGCCCGGCTACCCCGACAACCTGATGCGCGGGCAGGGTGGCAAGGTGTGGCTGGGTTTTGCCAAGCCACGCGGGGCGGCCATCGACAACATGGCGGGCAAGCCCTGGCTGCGCAGCCTGACCCTGCGCCTGCCGCGTGCGCTGTGGCCGATCCCCCAGCCCTACGGCCACGTGATCGCGTTCACCGACGATGGCAAGGTAGTGGCCGACCTGCAGGACCCAAGCGGCGCCTACCCCGAGACCACGGCGATCACGGAAACGGCCGACCGCCTGTATGTGCAGAGCCTGCACGCGCATGGCTTGGGCTGGTTGCCCAAACCGTAGGGGCCAGGGGTTCAGTCCTCCGCTCCGTGGTGCCTTGTCCGCACCTCGGCGCCGGTATCCGTCCAGCCAAAAAATTGGCACACCTCGGCCCGCATGGCCAGAGTGTCGGCACGGCCCAGGGCCATCAGCTCCTGCGTGTAGCCGGACTCGAACAGCAGGTAGCTGGCCAGTGCCGCGCCGCGCACATCGGCCATGTTGGATGTGACGCCCAGGGCGCCCAGCATGGTGCGCACCGGGCCGGGCAGGTCGCCCACGTGGCGTGCGGCCACGGCATCCAGGCGCTGCGAGGGCGCAATCACCAGCAGTTCGATGGGGCGCAGCGCGCTGTGCAGGCGCTTTTCTTCGGGGATGAGGGACAGGGTCTGGTTGATGCGCTGCACGCGCTCCACGTCCACGGCCAGCGCATCCAGAAAGATGTTGGACAGCGCGTGCCCCGCTATCTGCGCCAGCGTGGGGTAGGTGGCCGTGGGGTTGGCGGCGGCATCGCCCTTGGGCTCGTGCATGCGGCCCGCGCCGATCACCAGAATGCGCTCGGCCCCCAGGTGGATGGCGGGGGCAATGGGTGCCGATTGGCGCATGGAGCCGTCGCCAAAATATTCGACATGGTCGTCCACCTCAATGCCTTTGGCAGGGAAGATGAACGGGATGGCCGAGGACGCGAGCAGGTGCTCATGCGTGATGCGGTCGCTGGCGGCCTTGCGCTGCGAGCGCACCCAGGGCTTGACGGGTGTGGCGGCCTCAAAAAAGGTGACATGTTCGCCCGAGCTGTAGCTCGATGCCGTCACGGCCAGCGCGGTGAGATGGCCCTGGCGAATCAGCCGGGGCAGGCGCACCAGCGGCACCATCTTGACCAGCAGTTTTTCAAGCGGCGTGTTGTCCAGCAGCGAGCGCGGCCGCATGCGCCGCCAGCGTGCCAGCGCCCAGCCCATCGACACCAGCGTGAGCCAGCGCGCGCCGCTGCGCATCACGCTGAGCGAGTCGGCGCCATACACCTGGCTGGCGTGGAACTGCCGCCACACGCGGGCAATGCGGCGCACGGCGCGGTCAAAGTTGTCGGCCCCGCAGGCCAGCGCCGCCGCGTTGATGGCCCCGGCGGAGGTGCCGGTGATGATGGGAAACGGGTTGGGGCCACCACCTTCGCCACAGGCGTTGCGGATGTCGGCAATGGCCTCCAGCACGCCCACCTGGTAGGCGGCGCGGGCGCCCCCGCCAGTCAGCAGCAGGCCGGTGGCGGGTATCTGGGAGGCTGTGCCGGGGGGGGCCGAGGGAGAAAGGGCGTTAGGTGGCATGGCGGGTGGAGCAAGCAGATGCCCCAAGTGTGGAGGGCCGCTCACTACGTTTCATGTGGGAAAACCCGCATGGAGCCCCACCGGTGCGGGGCGGTGTTCAGCCCTTGAGCAGCAACTGCGCCACGGCGTCACCCTGCAGCACCACGATGCCATGGTCGCGGGCGTAGATGCGGGCGTTGTCGCTGACCAGCCCCAGCGCCGCCACGTACACCCCGGCGGGGGCATCAGCTGCCGCCATGGCCGCCTGCAGCTCGCGCAGGGGCTCCACACCGTGGGTGGCGGCTTTCCAGCGTTTGGCGCTGACCAGCGTGGTCTTGCCACCCAGGGTCAGGCGCATGTCGGCCCCGGTGTTGTTGCCGTTCAGGCGCTCCACCGTGTAGCCCGCCCGCGTCCAGGCCGTGGCCAGGGTGTCGGCAAAGCTGCGCCAGGGCATGCTGGCCACGGCCTCCAGCATTTCGGCCACCCGGGCGGGGTTGGGGGCGCGCAGCTGCTTCCAGGCAGCAATGCAGCCGACCACAAAAATGGGGAAACCGGCCAGCGCACCCACCACGAAGTATTCCTTGGGCAGCAGCGCACCCGCGGCCAGAACGATGAGGCCGACCACCACAAAACTGATCCACCATGGCGAGCGCAGCAGCATGGCAAACAGGGATTTCTCGGCCATCTTGAATTTCACGGGGGTCCTTTTCGTTCGGTTTCACGGGTTGCCGCCGCTGTAGAGCCAGGGACAGAGCGTGCGCATTGTCCTTCAGCCGAAGGGGCCTGCACCTTCGGAATAGACTACCCGCCCCACAGGAGTTATTTGCATGTCAGTCACCGAACAGGGCCTTTTGGCCGCACTTTCCAGCGTGCTGGACCCCCACACGGGCAAGGATTTTGTGAGCACGCGCGCCTTGCGCAATCTGCAGATCACCGGTGGCGATGTGGCCTTTGATGTAGAGCTGGGCTACCCCGCCAAGAGCCTGGTGCCCGAGCTGCGCCGCAGCCTGGTGGCCGCCGCCAAGGGCGTGGCGGGGGTGGAAAACGTGTCGGTCAACATCACGACCAAGGTCATCGCCCACGCCGTGCAGCGCGGCGTGCAGCTGCTGCCGCAGGTCAAGAACATCATCGCCGTGGCGTCGGGCAAGGGCGGTGTGGGCAAGAGCACCACGGCCGCCAACCTTGCCCTGGCCCTGGCCGCCGAGGGCGCCAGCGTGGGTGTGCTGGATGCCGACATCTACGGCCCCAGCCAGCCCATGATGCTGGGCATCAACCGCCGCCCCGAAAGCGACGACGGCAAGACCATGGAGCCGCTGGAGAACTACGGCGTGCAGGTCATGTCCATCGGCTTCCTGGTGGATCAGGACGAAGCCATGATCTGGCGCGGCCCCATGGCCACCCAGGCGCTGGAGCAGCTGCTGCGCCAGACCAACTGGAAAGACCTCGACTACCTGATCGTCGACATGCCCCCGGGCACCGGCGACATCCAGCTCACGCTGAGCCAGCGCGTGCCCATGACCGGCGCGGTGATCGTCACCACCCCGCAGGACATCGCCCTGCTCGATGCCAAGAAGGGCATCAAGATGTTCGAGAAGGTGGGCGTGCCCATCCTGGGCATCGTCGAGAACATGGCCGCCCACGTGTGCAGCCACTGCGGTCACGTGGAACACATTTTTGGCGCCGACGGCGGCAAGAAAATGGCGGCCGACTACAACATGGACTACCTGGGCGCGCTGCCGCTCGACATGAGCATCCGCCTGCAGGCCGACAGCGGCAAGCCCACCGTGGTGGCCGACCCCGACGGGGACGTGGCCAAGATCTACAAAAAGGTGGCGCGCGATGTGGCGGTGAAGATCGCCCAGCAGGCCAAGGATTTCTCGAACAAGTTCCCGACGATTTCGATCAGTAAGAACACGTGAGTTGGATTGCTATTGAATTAATAGCTGCTAGCGCTTGAGTGGCGGGCGCTGGTGGCCAGAAAGACTCAAAACCCATGAGCGAAAAGCCCGCAGGCCTGATCGACCCTCCCGCTGGTTACGCCGACTGGCTGGTCGATTTAAAGGGCCGCATCCACATCGCCCAGCAGCGGGCCACGCTGGCGGTGAACCGCGAGCTGGTGCTGCTGTACTGGCAGATCGGCAGGGACATCCTGCAGCGCCAGGCTGAACAAGGCTGGGGTGCGAAGGTGATCGAGCGGTTGGCGCAGGATCTGCGCGCGGCTTTTCCGGAGATGAGGGGTTTTTCCCGCGCCAACCTCATGTACATGCGCGCGTTTGCGCAGGCCTGGCCAGACGCGGAAATTGTCCAACAGGCTGTTGGACAATTGCCCTGGGGGCACAACCTGGTGCTTCTAACCCAGCTCAAAGACCCTGCGCTGCGGTTGGCCTATGCCCAAAGCGCCATTGCGCATGGCTGGTCGCGCAATGTGTTGAACATCCACATCGAAACACGCCGGCTGGAGCGCAGTGGTCAGGCCATCACCAACTTCGAGGCCAGCTTGCCCAAGCCGCAGTCGGACTTGGCCCTGGAGTCGCTGAAGGACCCGTACCGTTTCGACTTCCTGGGCTTGTCCGATGAGGCGCATGAGCGCGAGATTGAAGGTGCCCTGGTCAAGCACGTCACAGAATTCTTGCTGGAGCTGGGCGCGGGCTTTGCCTTTGTGGGCCGGCAGGTGATGCTGGATGTGGGCGGTGACGAATTTTTCATCGATCTGCTGTTCTATCACCTCAAGCTGCGCTGCTACTTGGTGATCGAGCTCAAAGGCGGCAAGTTCAAGCCCGAGCATCTGGGCCAACTTGGCTTTTACCTCACGGCAGTGGACCGCCAGATCAAAAGCGAGCAGGACAACCCCACCATCGGCCTGTTGCTGTGCAAGACCAAGAACAAGGTAGTCGCCGAGTACGCCTTGGGCGACAAATCCCAACCCATGGGCGTTGCCGAGTACAAGCTGCTGGAATCTCTGCCTGCAGAGTTGCAAACCAGTCTGCCCAGCATTGAGCAGATTGAGCGCGAGCTGGCAGGCGACGGGCACTCGCCACCGGGCGACGCCTGACCCCATGAACCTCCTCGCGTCCCTGCGCTACCTGGTGGCGCTGCACGAGCACCGGCACTTTGGCCGGGCGGCGCAGGCCTGCCACATCACGCAGCCCGCGCTCTCCAACGCGCTGCGCGCGTTGGAGAAAGAGTTTGGCGTGGTGGTGGTGCGCCGGGGCCGCAGTTTTGAGGGCTTCACGCCCGAGGGCGAGCGGGTACTGGCCACGGCCCAGCGCATGCTGCACGAGCACCAGGTGCTGCAGCAGGACCTGAGCAGCGACGCAGCCCACCCGCGCGGCACGCTGCGGCTGGGGGCGGTGCCCACGGCCATGCCGATCCTGGCGCGGTTTGCGGCGCAGTTGCAGGCACGGCATCCGGGCATCGTGCCGGTGGCGCTGTCCATGAGTTCGCAGGCGCTGGAGGCAGGGCTGGAGAACATTTCGCTGGACCTGGCGCTGGGCTACACCGAGCGCATGCCTGCGCGCGGTGGGCCACTGCGGGCCTGGCCGCAGTACGTGGAGCATTACTTTCTGCTGCGCCGCGCGTCGAGCCCGCCCAAGGGGCCGCCGCGTGGACTGCAAATCGGCCCACCCATGGCCTGGGCCGATGCGACGGGGCTGCCGCTGTGCCTGCTCACCCCCGAGATGCACAACCGCAGCCTGGTCGATGGTGCTTTCCGCACGGCAGGCGCCACGGTGGTGCCTGCCATGGAGACGGATTCGGTGCTGACCCTGGCGCTGAGCGTGGTGGCCGGCGAGCTGTGCAGCGTGTTGCCCGGCGCACTGGTCGATGCCGTGCGCGGGCACGACGGGCTAGAAGCGCTGCCGCTGGTCGGCCCGGTGCTCACCACCCCCATCGGCTTCATGTCACACCGCCAGGTGCAGCCCACCCGTGCGCTGGATGCCGCTTTGGCGCTGGCGCAGGATGCGGACTGGTTGCAGCACGCCACGGCGCACAGCGGGTTGCTGGCGGCCCACTGACCAAGGCTGCCCACACCGCAGGGGCAGCGATGGGCGATTCGCAGGCCATCTCAAACCCGGCTGTTTCATTTGTTTTTGTGATCGACCCATGTGCATCGGCAATTTGACGCCGCATGCGCCCCTGGCCGACACTGCGGCGGCGCTTGGCCTATGCAGGCGCCTTCATACAACACAACGCCTCCCACGCCCCCGGTCCATGCACCTTGCCCCCGAAGCCCCCCCCGCAACCGTTGTCGCTGCCGTGTCGGTCAACGACATGCGCGAGCGTATCCGCCGCAAAAGCCGCCTCAAAG
>JADMJR010000285.1 GCA_018780365.1 Acidovorax sp.
AAGACATGGGCTTTGCGCCCGTGGAGGCACAGACCGCCAGCAAGGCGCCCATGCGCAGGCTGGAAACCCCGCAGTCCGTCAGCGTGGTCACGCGCGAGCAGATGGAGTCGCGCCAGATCGTGAACGTGCAGCAGGCGCTGCAGACCGTGGCGGGCGTGAGCCCCGTCAACTTTGGGCGCCGGGGGTTTGACGACATCAACATCCGTGGCTTTCGCTCCACCGAATCCATCCTGGTCGATGGCCTGGTGCAGAGCCCGGGCATGTGGGCCAAGCTGCAGCCCTATGGCTACGAGCGCTTCGAGGTGCTCAAGGGCTCGGCCTCGGTGCTGTACGGCCAGGTGCAGCCGGGCGGCATCGTCAATGCGGTGAGCAAGCGGCCCAAGAAGGAAGCGATCAACGAAGTCGGCGTGGAGGTGGGCAGCTTTGGCCAGCGTACGCTGCAGGCCGATATGAACCGGCCGCTGTCCGAATCGGGCAAGACGGCGCTGCGCATCAATGCGCAGGTGTCGGATGCGGACGACCCGACGCAGTTCGTCTACCGCAAGGACCGGTGGTTTGCGCCCTCGCTGTCCATCGACCTGGGCGCGCAGACCGACCTGGTGCTGTTTGCCACCTACAGCAAGAGCGAGTGGATGCGCCAGCAGGGCATCACGCCGTATGGCACGCTGCTGCCCAACCGCAATGGCACGTTGTCACGCACGATGTTCACGGGCGACCCGAGTTTTGGCGTGTATGACGTGGAGAGCACCACGGTGGGCTATGCGCTGGAGCACAAGGTGTCCGACGCGATGACCTTCCGCCAGAACGTGCGCTACGAGACCGAGAAGGGCACGGGCAATTTCGTCTCCAACCAAGCGCTGCAGGCCAACCAGCGGCTGCAGAACCGCCAGGCCTCGCGCCAGTACATGGACTACGACCTGCTGGCCACCGACACCTCGCTGCTGTCACGCTTTGAAGCGCTGGGCGTGCGCCACCAGCTCGTGACGGGCCTGGATGTGCGCAGCGGCCACAGCCTGCTGGCCAGCCGCACCTGCCGCATCGGCGCGCTGGACCTGTTCGCACCCGTCTACGGCATGCAGGCCACCTGCCCCGCCGCACTGACCAGCGATGCGCCCGCCAAGCTCACCGTGGCCGGGCTGTATGCGCAGGACCAGATCAAGTTCGGCCAGGGCTGGACGGCACTGGTGGGCCTGCGCCGCGATTGGTCCACCAACGACACCCACAACCGCGTGGCCAACACGCAGACCCGCCAGAAGGACAGCGCCACCACGCTGTCGGCGGGCCTGGTGTATGAGTTCAAACCCGGCTGGGCTGCGTATGGCAGCTATGGCGAGTCCTTCCTGCCCACTTCGGGTTTGAGCTTTGCAGGGGCACCCTTTGTGCCCGAGACCGGCAAGCAGTGGGAGGCGGGCGTGAAGTACGAGTCGCCCAACGGCCAGATCACCGGCGCGCTGGCGGTGTTCGACCTGGTGCGTGAGAACGTGACCACGGCCGACCTGGTGAACACCGGCTTCAGCGTGCAGACGGGCCAGCAGCGCGCACGTGGGCTGGAGCTGGAGCTGGGCGCCGACCTGAAGAACGGCTGGAAGCTGACCAGCGCCTACACCTACACACAGACCAAGGTCACGCGTGACACCAACGCCGCCATCGTGGGCCTGCCGCTCAACCTCACGCCGCGCCACACGCTCACGGCCTGGGCCACCTACAAGCTGCCGCAGTACCAGCGCATCACGCTGGGCATGGGTGGGCGCTATGTGAGCGAGCAGATCGGCTCCTACCCCTTCACGCTGCCGTCGTATGTGGTGGCCGATGCGTCCATCAGCTACGCGGGCGACAACTACCGCGTGACGGCGGGCGTGAAGAACGTGTTCAACAAGGCGTACTACGACGGCGCGATCAACGCCAACGTGGTCTCGCCCGCGCTGCCACGCAACTTCAGCCTGGGCGTGACGTACTTCTTCTGATCGGCGTTTTGCTCCGCCCCGCCGCCCGCACGCCATGACCAGCCAGCGCACGCTCAACCGTCTCTTCACCCTGCACTCCTGGGCGGGCATTGTCACGGGGCTGCTGATGTTCATCGTGTGCTTCTCGGGCGCGGTGGTGGTGTTCAAGAACGAGATCGACCTGTGGGCCAACCCGTCGCTGGCCCAGCTGCCGCGCGCTGAGAAGCCCGCCCCGCTCGACGCGGTGCTGGCGCAGCTGCACACCCACTACCCCGGCGCGACGGTGGAAACCATTGCGCTGCCCGATGCGGTCAACCCGAGCTACTTTGCCTTTGTGCGCGAGCGCGGAGCCCCTGCCAACACGCGCACCAAGGTGGCCTTGCGCTCCGACACGGGCACGGTGGTGGGCCCGGTGGACAGCCAGCTGGGCCAGTACCTGCGCATGCTGCACGTGTTCCTGTTCTTCGGGCCGCGCTGGATCGTGGGGTTCCTCGGCATGGCCATGCTGGTGCTGATTGCCACCGGCATCGTCATCCACCGCAAGATCCTGGCCGAGCTGTTCACCCAGCGCTGGGGCCGCAGCTTTCGCGTGGTGATGTCGGACCTGCACAAGTCCGCCGGCATCTGGGGGCTGGGCTTTCACATCCTGATCGCAGCGACGGGTGCATGGATGGGCTTGGCGCCGCTGTTTGAGCAGGACTACAAGTACGTGATCACCAGCACCGATGCCACCGCCCCCAAGCCAGCACGCAAGGCGGGCGGTGACGCCACCAAGCCGGTGCCCATGCAATCGCTGGATGCGCTGTACGCCACAGCGCAGCAGGCGGTGCCCGGCCTGGAGGCGCGCTACGTGTCGCTGCGCCGCTGGGGCACCAGCACGGCCGAGGCGGGCTTTACCGGCAATCTCAGCAACCATCTGGCCAGCACGGCGCGGGTGGACATCCACGCCACCACCGGCACGCCGAAAAAGGTGCACGACCCGCGCACAGCAGGCTTCTGGTCGCTGGTCAACGGCCTCATGGAGCCGCTGCACTTTGGCGACTTTGGCGGGCTGGCGCTGAAGTGGCTGTATTTCTTTTTGGGCATGACGCCCGCGTTTTTGTCCATCTCGGGCACGCTGATCTGGCTGGATGCGCGCCAGCAGCGCAGGCGCGAGGCCGAGGCCACACAGGCCACAGCGGGCGGCATCGCGGCTGCAGGCTGACACCCACACCAAGCGTCCCCCTTCACAGCTTCGCTCCCCATGCAACGTTTCTTTCTGGCCCTGCATGCCACCACGCCCGCCGCGCTCATCGTGGCGGTGTTCGTTCACCTGTGGGGGCCTGCGGGCCTGCCCTCGCTGGCGCAGCGGCCCGTGTGGGCGGTGTGGGCACTCATCGGCGCGTGGCTGCTGCTGTCGGCCCTGGCTGCCTGGGCGCTGCGCACGCTGGCGCTGTGGCGCGTGGCACTGGGCGGCGCGGGCGGGTTGCTGGCCCTGGCGGGCGCCACGGGCCTGGTGCTGGGCAGCGCGCTGGCGCCCGCCATGTTCGCCAGCCAGGCCGCCGTGGGCCTGGCCTGCGCGGGCATCGCGGCCTTTATCGGGCCCCAGCGGGTGCAGGCGCCCCGGCGCAAGGCGGTGCGCCATGCGACGGCCACCGCAGGCACCAAAACACATCCCGCCACGGCCCGCCGCCGCTGGCACCCGCGCGGCTGGGGCCGTGGTGTGGTGCTGGCCCACGGGCCGTTCTGGCTGAGCGGTGTGCTGGCAGTGGAGTCGTTCCGCCTCGCCCACATTGTGGCGACCGAGCCCGCGCGCTCATCGGGCATGCTGGGCCTGCTGCTCGCCTTGCTGGTGGCCCTGCCCGCCGCCACCTTGCGCCACTGGGCACCCCGCACCTCGGCCGCACTGTGGCTGCTGGCCGCACTGGCCTATGGCGGCCTAGTGGCCAAGGCGGGCCTGTGGCAATGGGCGGCTGCAGCGGCCCTGTGCATGGTGGCCGCTGGCGCGCCGCTGTTGCGGCAGCAGCACCTGCGGCGGGCACTGCGGCGGCGGCCCGCGCAGGCCACCAGCCACCACCCCTCGGAGGCCGCATGACCGCAGAACTCATAGGCGCCAGCGCCGCGCTGGCCTCACTGGTGGGCCTGACCCTCTGGGCACGGGCAGTGCCAACCCGCGCCTGGGGCGACGGCAGCACGGGCCGCGCCCAAGCCTGGGCCGTTGTGCTGGGCACACTCGCGCTGCAAACCATGGCCGCCATCACTGCGGCCGGGCCCACGGCGGGGGTGGCCCTGGTCATCGCCGCCTGGATGGCCCTGGGCTGGCTGCTGGTGCTGGCCATGAACCTGTGGCCACAGGCGGCACTGCGCTGGGCCCCACGCCTGGGGGCGCTGGGTGGCGCGGGTTGTGTGGTGGCACTGGGGTGGCTGCTGGTGCAGGGGTAGGCGGTGGGCGGTGGGCGGTGGGCCAGGCGCCTCTCAGCGTGTGTACTCGACCTGATATTTGAGGAAAAACAGGCCTTTGCGCGCGACCATCATGCTCTTATAGCTATTATTTTTATAGCAAACAATCCCAACGCCGTACCCGGCGCCGCCAACGTCCCACGGCACAATCGCGCCCATGGACCAGTTGCTTGATGCCCCCTGGGTGCACACCCTGCGCTTTCTTCTGGAAGTGGCCGCCACCGTGGCGTTTGCGCTGTCAGGAGTGATCGCCGCCGCACGCAAGCGGCTCGACGTGGTGGGCGTGTGTGTGGTGGCCTTTGTGGCAGCGTTCGGCGGCGGCACGCTGCGCGACCTGCTGCTGGACCAGCGGCCCTTCTTCTGGGTGCGCCACACGGGTTTTGTGTGGGGCATCCTGGCCCTGTGCGTGGGCGCCATGTTGTTCATGCGCCAGCGCCACTTCAAGCCCACCGAGCGAGCCATGCTGCTGCCAGACGCCATCGGCCTGGGCCTGTTTGCCGCCGTGGGCGTGGACATTGCCACCGCCATCGGCATGCCGCCCATCATCAGCGTGATGATGGGTGTGACCACGGGCGTGTTCGGGGGTGTTCTGCGCGATGTGCTGTGCAACGAGGTGCCCCAGGCCTTCAGCGACCATCGGCCCTATGCGCTGTGCGCGTTTGCCGGTGGCTGGGCCGACGTGGCCCTGCGCCACCTGCAAGCGCCCGACTGGGCACCGCTGATGGTCTGCGTGCTGCTCACGGCCGGGCTGCGCGGGCTGGCGCTGTGGCGCAACTGGGAGCTGCCTGCGTGGCGCGTGTGAGGGGGGCATCGGACCCCTGCCGCGCAGGGCTGGCGCGCCTGTGACAGCATCGGGTGCCCGGGGCCCGCACACTGGCTCCCGTCCAACGGCAGGAGTCCCCCCTCAATGAACACCGCCCCCACGCCTGCCCACTTGCAGGCCACAGCCCTCATCGACAGCCATGCACCCGCCATCCAGGCCTTTGCTGCTGAACACGCACGCGGCACCACCGACCGCGAGCGCGCCGTCGCCCTGTACCTGGCCGTGCGTGACGGCTTTCGCTACGACCCGTACCGCATCGACCTCTCGCCCCAGGGCATGGCGGCCAGCACCGTGCTGGCCAACGGCCACGGCTGGTGTGTGCCCAAGGCCGCGCTGCTCACCGCCGCATGCCGCGCGGCGGGCATCCCCGCGCGCATGGGCTTTGCCGACGTGCGCAACCACCTCAGCACCGAGCGCATGCGCGAGACCATGAAGACCGACCTCTTCATCTGGCACGGCTACACCGACATCTGGCTGGGCGACCAATGGCGCAAGGCCACGCCAGCCTTCAATATCGAGCTGTGCGACCGCTTCGGGCTGCTGCCGCTCACGTTCGATGGCGAAAACGATTCGATCTACCACCCGTTCGACAAATCCGGCGCGCGCCACATGGAATATGTGCACCAGCGCGGTGCGTTTGACGACATGCCGCTAGACCAGATCGTGCAGGACTTTCGCACGGTGTACAGCGGCTGGCTGGAGGGCCACACCACCCGCAGCAGCCTGCAGGACGCCAGTTTTGCCAACGACATTGAAAAGGAAGCCCGCTGATGCTGCACGCCACCGAGAACGCCACAAACGCCTCCATCCCCACCGGCTTTGTGCCCCTGGAGGCGGGCGGCCCCTACATCCAGCACAACGGCCCGCTGTATCTGCTGCACCAAGGCGATGTGGTGAAGTTTGGCTTTCGCGTGGAGCAGCGGCACACCAACCCTATGGGCAACCTGCACGGCGGCATGATGGCCACGTTTTGCGACATGCTCATGCCGCTGTCGGTGCACCGCAAAAGCGACCAGGTGGCCGACCGCTTTCTGCCCACCATCAGCCTGCAGATCGACTACCTGGCCCCTGCCCCGCTGGGCGCCTGGGTGCAGGGCGAGGCAGAGCCGCTGCGCATCACCCGCTCTCTGGTGTTTGCACAGGGGCTGGTCACCGCCGATGGCGTGCCCTGTGCGCGGGTGAGCGGGGTGTTCAAGATCGGTCCTGCGGTGCCCAGCAACGCTGTGGAGTGAGCCCCGCAGGCCCGGCATGGCGGCGCGTGGCAGCACGCCCTTGTGCTGAGTGCCCCCTTGGTTGCATGGCCATGCTGGCAGCCCAGCACCGCTTAATTCATAGATGTTATTTTTTCTCACATTTATGTGCATCTATGAATAATTCATACCATCCAGCTCTTGCCCTCGTGCACCATCACAATTAATTCATAGATGTTCAAAAATATCGTCTTGAACTAATATCTATGAATGCCATCTCAAAACACCAAGCCCGCTGATTACCCCCAGGCGGTCCTTCAGCAGATCGCGTTGCTCGCGCAGAACATCGTGATTGCTCGCAAGCGCCGCAAGGAAACGCAGGCCCAGTGGGCCCAACGGCTGGGCGTGTCGCAGCCCACCATGGCGCGCATTGAGCGGGGCGACCCGTCGGTGTCGATGGCGTCGTATGTGATGTGCATGTGGCTCA
>JADMJR010000118.1 GCA_018780365.1 Acidovorax sp.
CCGGGCGCCAGCGGCAATGTGTGCAGCGAAGAGATCGTGCATGCGCTGGCGCTGATGGGCTATGACACCGGGGTGGATCTGGTGCAACTGGTGGCCGCTGCGCAGCAACTGCCTGCGTTCATTGGCCACGACATTCCGAGCCAGATCGCCAAGGCGGGGCCGCGCCTGGCGCTGCACCCGGTGCCTGCCGATTTCGAGGCGATCCGCGAAAGGGCGCTGGCCCGCTGAGCGCGGGCGAGCCTGCCTTCATACATAACACCAGGAGACAAAAGCCATGACCTTCCCCACCCCACTGTCCCGCCGCATTTTCACCGCCGCCGTGTTGTGCTCCGCTGCCTTCGCAGCGGGCGCGCAGGACAAGTACCCCTCCAAACCCATCACCGTGGTCGTGCCCCAGGCGGCGGGCGGTGCCAACGACGCCATTGCGCGCGTGGTGGCGCAAAAGCTCAGCGAGCAACTGGGCCAGAGCGTGATCGTGGACAACCGCCCTGGCGCGGGTGGCACCCTGGCCACGGGAACGACGGCCCGTGCACGCAACGATGGCTACACGCTGCTGCTCACGGCCGACAGCGCCCATGTGATCGGCCCTGCGCTGTACAAGAACCCGGGCTTTGACCCGGTGAAGGACTTTGCACCCGTGGCGCCCGTGGCCACGGCGGGCTATGTGCTGGTGGCGCACCCGTCTTTTCCCGCCAACACGGTGGCCGAAATGGTCGCATTGGCCAAGTCCAACCCCGGCAAGTATTCGATTGCCTCGGCGGGCAACGGCACGCTGAACCACCTGATTGGCGAGATGCTGCAAAAGGCGGCGGGCATCCAGCTGCAGCACATCCCCTACAAGGGCTCGGCCGCAGCCGCCACCGACGTGGTGGGCGGGCAGGTGCCGCTGTCGGTGCAAAGCCTGCCGTCGGCCATTGCCTTCATCAAGGCGGGCAAGCTCAAGGTGTTGGGCGTGGTCAACGAAAAGCGTGTGGCCGCGCTGCCCGACGCGCCCACGATTGGCGAGACGATCAAGGGCTTTGGCCAGGCGCCCTGGTATGCGCTGTTTGCCCCGGCTGGCACGCCCGCGCCCATCGTGGCGCAGTTGCAAGCCGAAGTGGCGCGTGCGCTGGAGCACAAGGACGTGGTGGACAAGCTGGCCACCGTGGGCTGCGAGCCCTTCAAGGGCACGGCAGCGCAGCTGGCGGCGCTGGTGCAGTCCGACCTGCCCAAGTGGAGCCGCGTGGTCAAGGACACGGGCGCCACGGTGGATTGATGCCGGTATGCGTTCAAAAATACAGGTCCGTTCACGCTGAGCCCGTCGAAGCGCCGCGCGAGGCTTCGACAAGCTCAGCCCGAACGGTTCTTGTTTATTGAGCGCAAACTGGTATGAATGGCGCACGGCGACGAGCCCTGCAGCCTTTGGGGTATTCAGACCTTTCACAACAACGACAACGGAGACATCGCTTTCATGAAAACCACCCGCAAACAGTTCACCACCCTGGCCCTTGCCGCACTGGCCACCATCAGCTTCATCGGCCACGCGGCGGCGCAGGGCGCTTACCCGTCCAAGAATGTGACCCTGGTGGTGCCCACCGCCGCCGGTGGCACCACCGACCTGTCCGCCCGCATGCTGGCGCAGGCGCTGGCGCCGGTGCTGGGCCAATCGGTCATCGCAGACAACAAGGGCGGGGGCAACGGCAACATTGCGGCCAGCGCCGTCAAGCGGGCGGAGGCCGATGGCTACACGCTGCTCATGCAGTATTCGGGCTACCACGTCATCTCGCCCCACATCACCCAACAAAAGCAGTGGGAGCAGAGCGACTTTCAGCCCGTGGCCAATGTGATCTCTGCCCCGCAGATCATCGTGGTGCGCAATGACCTGCCGGTGAAGACGCTGGCTGAACTCATCGCTTATGCCAAGGCCAATCCCGGCAAGCTCAACTACGCCTCGTCGGGCAATGGCTCCCTCCAGCACGTGACCGGTGCCATGCTGGAGCAGCAAGGCGCCATCAAGATGGTCCACGTGCCCTACAAAGGCACGGGCCCCGCACTGCAGGACCTGCTGGGCGGCCAGGTGGACCTGACTTTTGGCACCGCGCCTCCCTTCATGCCCCACATTGCCAGCGGCAAACTGCGCGTGCTGGCCGTGACGGGCAAACAGCGCCTGCCCAGCCTGCCCGACGTGCCCACCACGGCCGAGGCAGGCTACCCCAGAGTCGATGCCACCTCGTGGTTTGCCGTGTTTGCCCCGGCCGCCGTGCCCAAGGCCGTGGTGGACAAGCTCACTGCCGACATCCGCACCGTGGTGCAGAACGCGGCCTTCCAGCAAAAGGCGCAGGAGCAGGGGGCCACGGCGGACTACCAGACCCCGGCGCAGCTGGGCGACAAGGTGAAGGCCGATCTGGCCAACTGGGCCACGGTGGTGAAAACCTCCAAGATCGAGGCGGAGTGACCCGGAGGATTCAGGAAATTGGATTAAAAAGCCTGCTGGCGCCCGCTAGGTAAGCGCTAGCAGCTATTTATTTGATAGTGAATGGGGCAGGCTGCGCGCGGGGCCACAATACGCGCCATGTCTCAGAACCTGTTCAATGTCTTTTTGGAGATCACATTGGAGTGCAATCGGGATGAGTGGATGCGTTGGGTGCGCCGCATGGGCTCGTGCCCATGCAAGCAGCCGGGGCGTCCAATCGCCCGATTTCACTCCAACCCTTCGGGCAAGTGCCTTGCCGGGCGGTCTGCGGCGTTGCGGCGCTTGTGGATAGCCAAGCTATCCACTGCACACCGCGCCTTGCATCCCATCCCGGCAAGGCACTTGTGTGACTCCAAAAAGATATTGAATAGGTTCTAAAGTGCATTCCGAAGAACTCCTGGCGCAGGTGGCTGCGCTGCCCGCGCTGCCGGGTGTGTACCGCTATTTCGACGCGCAGGATGCGCTGCTGTACGTGGGCAAGGCGCTCAACCTCAAGCGCCGGGTGTCCAGCTACTTCCAGAAGAACCATGGCGGCACGCGCATCGGCCACATGGTCAGCAAGATCGTGCGCATGGAGACCACGGTGGTGCGCTCCGAGGCCGAGGCGCTACTGCTGGAAAACAACCTCATCAAGACGTTGAATCCCAAGTTCAACATCCTGTTCCGCGACGACAAGAGCTACCCCTATCTCAAGATCACCGGCACGCCCGGTGCCCACACGCGGGGCGATGCGCCCGGCCAGGTGTTTCCGCGCATGGCGTACTACCGGGGCGCGGTCGATAAAAAACACCGGTACTTCGGCCCGTACCCCAGCGCCTGGGCGGTGAAGGAAACCATCCAGCTGCTGCAAAAGGTGTTCCGGCTGCGCACCTGCGAAGACACGGTGTTTGCCAACCGCACGCGGCCCTGCCTGCTGTACCAGATCAAGCGCTGCACCGGTCCTTGCGTGGACTTGATTTCGCCCGAGGCCTATGCCGCTGACGTGTCGCATGCCGAGGCGCTGCTGCGCGGCGAAACGCAGGAGCTGCTGCAGGCGCTGGAGGCGCGGATGATGGCGCACTCCGACAAGCTGGAGTTTGAGCAGGCTGCCGAGGTGCGCAACCAGATCCAGGCGCTGTCTCGGGTGCTGCACCAGCAGTCCATTGAGACGGTGGATGACAAGGATGTGGACATCCTCGCGGTGCGCGTGCAAGGTGGCCGCGCCTGCGTGAACCTGGCCATGGTGCGCGGTGGCCGCCACCTGGGGGACCGGCCGTACTTCCCGGTGCATGTGGAAGACGCTGCGGCGGTATATGCCGAAGAAAAAGAAGAGGGCAGCGGCAGCGCGGAAGACGCCCCCGCCAGCCCTGCGCGCCCGGTGGAGGCGCTGGTGCTCGAAGCCTTCATCGCCCAGCACTACATCGGCGTGTCCGTGCCCCCGCTGTTGGTGACCAGCGTGCCGGTGGACAAGGGCTTGCTGGATGCGCTGACCGAACAAAGTGGCCTGCGCGTGAACGCCATCCACCAGCCGCGCGAGCAGCGCCGCGCCTGGCTGGACATGGCACAGAAAAATGCCGACCTGCAACTCGCCCGTCTGCTGGCCGAGGAGGGCTCGCAGCAGGCCCGTACCCGTGCCTTGGTTGAGGCGCTGGACCTGCCGCCCGAGGACCTGGACCAGCTCACCATCGAGTGTTTTGATATCTCGCACACGGCGGGCGAATCCACGCAGGCATCCTGCGTGGTCTTCCACCACCACAAGATGCAGAGCAGCGAATACCGCCGCTACAAGATTGAAGGCATCACCGGCGGCGACGACTACGCCGCCATGCGCCAGGTGCTCGCGCGCCGTTACAGCAAGGTGGTGGAGGCGCAGCGCGAGGAGGGCGGTATCGACTACGCCCAATCGCCCGAGGCGCAAGCCGCAGCCCGCCCCAAGGGCCAGGCGCGTCTGCCCGACCTGGTGCTCATCGACGGCGGCAAGGGCCAGGTGGGCGTGGCGCGCGAGGTGTTCACCGCGCTGGGGCTGGACCTGACGCGCATCGTAGGGGTCGAGAAGGGCGAGGGCCGCAAGGTGGGCCTGGAAGAACTGGTGTTCGCCGACGGACGCGAAAAGGTCTACCTGGGCAAGGACTCGGCCGCACTGATGCTGGTGGCGCAGATCCGCGACGAGGCGCACCGCTTTGCCATCACCGGCATGCGCGCTGCGCGGGCCAAGGTGCGTGTGGGTGGCGGGCAACTGGAGGAGATCACTGGCGTGGGTCCAAAGAAGCGGGCGCGGCTGCTGCAGCGGTTTGGCGGGGTGCGTGGGGTGGCCTCGGCCAGTGTGGAAGACCTGGCCACGGTGGACGGCATCTCGCGCGAACTGGCCGAAGAAATTTATAAGGCGCTGAGATAGGCCTTATCGGCGGCGCCATTGCCGTGCCGTGACACAATCGCCGCCATGTTCTGGACTATCCCCACCTTGATGACCTGGACGCGCATCGTCGCGATACCTTTGATCGTGGGGGTGTTCTACGCGCCGCTGGACCCGGCCACACGCAACCTGATTGCCACCGTGATGTTCGTGGTGTTTGCCGCCACCGACTGGCTGGACGGCTACCTAGCCCGCAAGCTCAACCAGACCTCGTCCTTCGGCGCCTTCCTCGACCCGGTGGCTGACAAATTTCTGGTGTGTGCCTCGCTGCTGGTGCTGGTGCATCTGCAGCGCGCCGATGTGTTCGTGGCGCTCATCATCATCGGTCGCGAGATCGCGATCTCGGCCCTGCGCGAATGGATGGCGCAGATCGGTGCGAGCAAGAGCGTGGCTGTGCACATGATCGGCAAGGTCAAGACCACCGTGCAGATGCTGGCCATCCCTTTCCTGCTGTACGACGGACGCCTGTTCGGCGTGATCGACACGGGCGTGTGGGGCACCTGGCTGATCTGGGCATCGGCGGTGCTCACGGTTTGGTCGATGGTGTATTACCTGCAGAAGGCGCTCCCCGAAATCCGGGCCCGCGTCAAGTAGATTCCAAGCTTTTCATGCCGCTTGCGCGCTCTGGGTAAGCGCTAGTAGCTATATTTTCAGGAGCGTTTGCATGGCGAAACATCGCATTGCCGTGGTGGCCGGTGACGGCATTGGCAAAGAGGTCATGCCCGAGGGCCTGCGCGTGCTGGAGGTGGCCGCGCGCAAATTCGGCATCGACCTGCACTTTGACCATTTCGATTTCTCGAGCTGGGACTACTACGAGAAGCACGGCAAGATGTTGCCCGACAACTGGAAGGAACAGATCGGCGGCCACGAGGCCATCTACTTCGGCGCTGTGGGCTGGCCCGAAAAGATCGCCGACCATGTCTCGCTGTGGGGCTCACTGCTGCTGTTTCGCCGCGAGTTCGACCAGTACATCAACCTGCGCCCCGCGCGCCTCATGCCGGGGGTGATTGCACCCGTGGTGCGCCGCGATGGCAGCCCGCGCCTGCCGGGCGAGATCGACATGCTCATCGTGCGCGAGAACACCGAAGGCGAGTATTCCAGCATCGGCGGCCGCATGTACGAAGGCACCCCGCGCGAGATCGTGATGCAGGAGACGGTGATGTCACGCCACGGCGTGGACCGTGTGCTGAAGTTTGCGTTTGAACTGGCCCAGTCGCGCCCCAAGAAGCACCTGACCAGCGCCACCAAATCCAACGGCATTGCCATCACCATGCCGTACTGGGACGAGCGCGTGGCCGAGATGGCCAGGTCGTATCCGGATGTGAAGGTGGACAAGTTCCACATCGACATCCTCACGGCCCACTTCGTGCAGCGCCCCGACTTCTTTGATGTGGTGGTGGCCAGCAACCTGTTTGGCGACATCCTCTCGGACCTGGGCCCGGCCTGCACCGGCACCATCGGGATTGCGCCCAGCGCCAACCTCAATCCCACGCGCACCATGCCGTCACTGTTCGAGCCTGTGCATGGCTCGGCGCCCGACATTGCGGGGCAGGGCATTGCCAATCCGATTGGCCAGATCTGGTGCGGCGCGATGATGCTCGATTTCCTGGGTTATCGGACCGCACATGACGCCGTGCTGGCCGCCATCGAGTCCGTTCTTGACCCTCGCAACGGTGGTCCGCGCACTCCCGATCTGGGTGGAAAGTCCAGTACGCAAGACGTCGGAAAAGCCATTGCCGAGGCCTTGTCGGCCGTTTGAGTGGCGCCGGAATTGGGGTGTCAATACGGAATGCTGCCCATACGGCGTGTTTGAGACAAAACCCGCCTGCGAGCCCTGTCGCAGCGTGAAATACGACTAGAATTCATCGCAACGCTGCGTCAAAACAGCGTGCTGTATTGACACTCTGAAACTCGATGGCTTTAATCTGATGCAGCAGCCACTGCTGTGTATGCCAGTCATT
>JADMJR010000320.1 GCA_018780365.1 Acidovorax sp.
TTTTCTCTGGCCCACCCTGCTCTGGCTGTTGCTGGTCGTGCCCCTGCTGGTGCTGCTGTACTGGTGGCTGCTGCACCGGCGCAAGAAAACAGCGCTGAGCTATTCCAGCCTGTCGCTGGTGCGCGAGGCCATGGGCCCGGGCCAGAACCTGCGCCGCCACCTCCCGCCCGTGCTGTTCCTGCTGGCCCTGGTCGCGCTGCTGCTGGCCGCCGCGCGCCCGCTCGCCGTCATCACGCTGCCCTCGCAGGACCAGACCATCATGCTGGCCATGGATGTCTCCGGCAGCATGCGCGCCGCCGACGTGGAGCCCGACCGCATCACCGCTGCGCAAAACGCCGCCAAAGCCTTTATCGCCGAGCTGCCGCGCCATGTGCGCGTGGGCATCGTGGCCTTTGCCGGCAGTGCCCAACTGGCCCAGTTGCCCACGCAAAGCCGCGAGGATCTCGTCAAGGCCATCGACAGCTTCCAGCTGCAGCGCGGCACGGCCACGGGCAACGGCATCATGCTGTCGCTGGCCACACTGTTCCCCGACGCGGGGATTGACATCTCGGCCCTGGGCGGGCGCCAGGCCATGCGCCCCAAGCCCATTGACGAAATCGGCAAGCAGGACCCGGCCAAGGCGTTCACGCCGGTGGCACCCGGCTCCTACACCTCGGCCGCCATCATCATGCTGACCGACGGCCAGCGCACCACCGGCGTGGACCCGCTGGAGGCCGCCAAGTGGGCCGCCGACCGGGGGGTGCGGGTGTACACCGTGGGCGTGGGTACGGTGGCGGGGGAGACCATCGGCTTTGAAGGCTGGTCCATGCGGGTGCGGCTGGACGAAGAAACCCTGAAGGCCGTGGCCACGCGCACCAACGCCGAATACTTCCACGCGGCCACCGCAGCGGATTTGAAGAAGGTGTACGAAACGCTCAGCTCACGGCTGACGGTGGAAAAGAAGGAGACCGAGATCTCCGCCCTGCTCGCCTTGGCGGGCGCAGCGCTGGCCCTGCTGGCTGCGGCGCTGTCGGTGTGGTGGTATGGGAGGGTGATGTAACCAGCAAGCATGTTCGTCAACACGACGATCCAACCAGGAGACATCCATGCGTTCTTTGATCCGGGCTTGCGCCCTTGTGCTCGTCGCCACGGCCGCCGGCACCGCCATGGCCCATAACTGCCCCAATGAAATGAAAACCATCGACGCCAAGCTGGCCACCAACCCGGGCCTGACGGCAGACAACGCCGCCAAGGTCAAACAGCTGCGCGCCGACGGCGAAGCGCACCACAAGGCGGGCAAACACGACGATTCGATGAAATCCCTGGCCGAAGCCAAGAAGATTCTCGGTATCTGACGGACTGGCCACGGGGCCGGGCGGCGACGCCCTCCGGCCCATGTGCTCTGGGCCCTTGCTCTAGCTCAACCGCCCCAGCACCAGCCGCACCACGCGGTCGCAGCGCGCGGCCAGCGACTCATCGTGCGTGACCATCACAAACGCCGTGCCTTGGTCACGCGCCAGTTGCAGCATCAGGTCAAACACCCCATCCGCCGTGCTGCGGTCGAGGTTGCCCGTGGGCTCGTCGGCCAGCACACAGGCGGGCCGCGTGACCAGCGCCCGCGCAATCGCCACGCGCTGGCGCTCGCCGCCCGACAGCTCGGCCGGCCGGTGCATCAGGCGCTCTTTCAAACCGACGGAGGTAAGCACCCGCTCGGCCTCGGCATGGCATTGCGCCAGCGGCAGGCGGCGAATGCGCAGCGGCATCGCCACGTTGTCCAGCGCGCTGAACTCGGGCAGCAGGTGGTGGAACTGGTAGATAAAACCCAGGTGCTGGTTGCGCAACTGGCCCTGGCGCTCTGCCGACAGCGAGGACATCTCTTCGCCCTTGAGCCGCACGGTGCCTGCCGTGGGCGCATCCAGCCCGCCGAGCAGGTGCAGCAACGTGCTCTTGCCCGAGCCCGACGCGCCGACGATGGCCAGCGTTTCCCCGGCCTGGATCTGAAGGTCCACGCCTTTGAGCACCGTCACGTCGAGGCGGCCTTCGGTGAATCGCTTGGTGAGGCCACGGGCTTCGAGCACCACCTGGCTTTTAAAGCCATTTTGGCCTCCTGCGCCTGATGGTATTACGCTAGTAGCTACATTACTCATAGCGAAGTGCCTCGGCGGGGTTCACGCGGCTGGCGCGCCAACTGGGGTACAGGGTGGCGACAAAGGCCAGCACGAGCGAGATGATGCCGATGGGCAGGATGTCGCTGCTTTGCGGCTCGCTGGGCATCTTGCTGATGAGGTAGATATCCTTGGGCAGGAAGCTCGCGTTCAGCGCTTTCTCGATGGCAGGCACGATCACGTCGATGTTGAGCGCAATGCCAAGGCCCAGCAACAGGCCCACGGCTGTGCCGATCACGCCCACCATGGCGCCCTGCACCACAAAGATGCCCATGATGCTTTTGGGGCTCGCGCCCAGCGTGCGCAGGATGGCGATGTCGGCGCGTTTGTCGGTCACCGTCATCACCAGGGTGGAGACGAGGTTGAAGGCCGCCACCGCCACAATGAGCGTGAGGATGATGAACATCATGCGTTTTTCGAGCTGCACAGCCGCAAACCAGGTGCGGTTCTGCTGCGTCCAGTCGCGAATCAGCAGCAGGCCGCTGAGGCTGCCCGCCAGCTGTTGGGCCACCTCGCGCGCCTGGTGCAGGTCCTTGAGCTTCAGCCGCACGCCCGTGGGGCCTTCGAGGCGGAAGATGCGCTGCGCATCCTCGTGGTGCAGCAGCACCAGGGCCGAGTCGTATTCATAGTGGCCCGAATCAAACGTGCCTGCCACCGTCATCTGCTTGAGGCGTGGCACCACCCCGGCCGGAGTGACCTGGCCTGCGGGCGCGATCAGGGTGACCGCATCGCCAGCGCGCACGCCCAAAGCGCGGGCCAGCTCACCGCCCAGCACCACGCGGAATTCACCGGGCACCAGCAGGTTGAGCGTTTTTTCGTTGGTGGCGGCCAGGTCCGTCACGGCGCCTTCCAGCGCCGGGTCAATGCCACGCACCAGCGCGCCCTTCATGTCCTCGCCGCGCGCCAGCAGCGCCTGCGCGGCCACGAACGGTGCCGCGCCCACCACGTTGGGGTTCTGCTTGGCCTCGGCCAGCGTGCGCGCCGGATCGGGCAAGGCAGCGCCCTGGGGCGCAAAAATCTCGATGTGCGAGACCACGCTGAGCATGCGGTCGCGCACTTCCTTTTGAAAGCCGTTCATCACCGACAACACGATGATGAGCGCCGCCACCCCAAGCGCAATGCCCAGCATGGACACGCCCGAGATGAACGAGATGAAGCCGTTGCGCCGCGTGGCGCGGCCCGCGCGCGTGTAGCGCCAGCCCAGGGCCAGTTCGTAGGGGATTTGCATGAATTGGAAAGAAAGGGCCTGCGCCATGCACGGATGGCAAGCGCCAGGCGAAGGCGGATTGTGGCATCCCGGACAATAGCGGGATGTCGGACACCACCCATTTGCTCATTCCCTACGCCGCGAGCGCCTCAGAGGGATGCCAGCAAGCCCAACAGGGCCTGGCCCTGCCCCACCTGGACCGGCTTGTCGCCCGGCTCAGCCCCTACCCCGCCCACAGTGACAGCGGCGAGGAAACCAGCTTTTCAGCCCCCCACGAACGTGCCCTGGCGCGCGCTGTGGGCCTGCCTTTTGATGACGGCCGCATCCCCTGGGCCGCCTGGCACCGCCACCAGCAAGGCCAGCCGACGGACGGCGAAGCCTGGGCTTTTGTCACGCCCTGCCAATGGCAGGTCAGCACCGACCACGTCACGCTGCGCGACCCCGAGCACCTCGCGCTCCATGAGGCCGCATCGCGCGCGCTGCTGGCCATCGTGTCGCCCTGGTTTGCCGAAGACGGCATCACCCTGCACTACGACCAGCCCACGCGCTGGCTGGCCAGCGGCCCACTGTTTGCCCGCCTTTCCACCGCCTCGCTGGAGCGCGTGCTGCAGCGCGACGTGCGCGCCTGGATGCCGGACGCAAAGGCGGCCCGGACCCTGCACCGTTTGCACAGCGAGATGCAGATGCTGCTCTACACCCACGCCTTCAACGACGAGCGCTCGGAGCGTGGGCTGCCGGTGATCAACTCGTTCTGGGTGCATGGCACCGGCCCACTTCCTACTCCCGCACCCGCCCCCTCCCCCGCGCCGACGGTGCTCAGCTCCTTGCGCGATGCGGCGTTGAACGAGGACTGGCGCACCTGGGCCGCCGCCTGGACCGCACTGGACGCAGGCCCGGTGGCCAACCTGCTGCGCCAAGCCGAAGGCGGCGCGCCGGTGCAATTGACCCTGTGCGGCGAGCGCAATGCGTTGGCCTTCCACAGCGCCCCCCGCACCCTGGCCCAGCGTTTTCAGAGCTTTTTCAGGCCCCTGCGCGCTACTGACCTGCTCAAAAAGCTATGAAAATAATAGCAAGAGACATTCCGCCCCGCGCCGCCTGGGCGCTGGAGCAGGCCGGGGTGCACCCGCTGCTGGCCCGCCTGTACGCCGCACGCGGCGTGCGCGCCAAGGACGAACTGGACGACGGCCTGGGCCGCCTGCTGCCCCCCAGCGGTAAAAAAGGCCTCAAAGGCATCGACACCGCCGCCCGCCTGCTGGCCGATGCGATGGCGCAGAACAAACGCCTCGTCATCGTGGCCGACTACGACTGCGACGGCGCCACCGCCTGCGCCGTGGGCGTGCGCGGACTGCGGTTGCTGGGCGCGCAGCACGTGGACTACCTCGTGCCCGACCGCGTGACCGACGGCTACGGCCTCACCGCCCCCATCGCCCGCCGCGTGGCCGAGCGTGGCGCCGACGTGCTGATCACCGTGGACAACGGTATCGCCAGCGTCGACGGCGTGGCCGAGGCCAAGGCGCTGGGCCTGACCGTGGTCGTCACCGACCACCACCTGCCCGGCCCCGAGCTGCCGGTGGCCGACGCCATCGTCAACCCCAACCAGCCTGGCTGCACGTTCGAGAGCAAGTCCATGGCCGGCGTGGGCGTGATGTTTTATGTGCTGCTGGCGCTGCGGGCCGAGCTGCGGGCGCGGGGCGTGTTTGATGCGGCCAGCCAACCCAAGCTCGACCCGCTGCTCACGTTGGTTGCGCTGGGCACCGTGGCCGACGTGGTCAAGCTCGACGCCAACAACCGCCGCCTGGTCGCCCAGGGGCTGAAACGCATCCGCGCGGGCCAGATGCCCGCCGGGGTGGCCGCGCTGTTTACCGCCGCCGGCCGCAAGGCGCCCGTGGCCACCACCTTCGACTTTGGCTTTGCTTTAGGCCCGCGCATCAACGCCGCAGGCCGCCTGGCCGACATGACGCTGGGCATCGAATGCCTGCTGACGGACGACGCCGGCCGCGCTGCCGAACTGGCCGCCACGCTGGACGGCATCAACCGCGAGCGCCGCGAGATTGAAGGCGGCATGCGCGACCAGGCCATGCTGATGGCGGAGAGCCTGTTCCAGGAAGACGAGGAACCGCCCCCGGCCATCAGCGTGTTCGACCCCGACTTTCACGAAGGCGTGGTGGGCATCGTGGCCAGCCGCATCAAGGACAAGCTGCACCGCCCCACCTTTGTCTTTGCGGCCAGCAGCGCGCCGGGCAAAGAGCACGAGCTCAAGGGCTCCGGCCGATCCATCCCCGGCTTTCATCTGCGCGATGCACTCGACCTGGTGGCCAAGCGCCACCCGGGCGTGTTGCTGAAGTTTGGCGGCCACGCCATGGCGGCGGGCTGCACGGTGGCCGAAGAAGCGTTCGAGGTGTTTGAGCGCGCTTTGGCCCAGGTGGCGCAGGAGTGGCTGGACGCCGCCACGCTCACCCGCCGCATCGAGACCGACGGCCCATTGGCCCCGGAATACTGCCGCGCCGACATGGTGGACACCCTGCACCACGAGGTCTGGGGCCAGGGCTTTGCGCCCCCCACCTTCAGCGAAGAAGTGCAGATCGTGAGCCAGCGCCTGGTGGGCGAGGCCAAGAACCACCTGTCGATCAAGCTCATGCACCAGGGCAACCCGGTGGACGCCATCTGGTTCGGCCACACCGAGCAGTTGCCCGCACGCGTGCTGCTGGCCTTCCGGCTCGATGTGAACGAGTGGAAGGGCGAGCGCAAGGTGCAGTTTCTGGTGGAAGGGGCACAGATTTAGGACGGGGCCCCACCCCGCTCAGGCCTGTGCAGGGCCCTTGCTGCGCTGGCCCCAATGGCAAGAATCTGTTTGAAGGTCCACCTCGTCGATGATGACGGTGACACTTGCAGTGCGCTTGTCCAGCACCTGCTGCATGCGCTGGGTGACACCTGCAATCAGGGCGGCTTTCTGGGCTGCCGTCGTAGGCAGGTCGCGGCGCACAAGGCGGATGTTGGCCAGGGGCATCACACCGTCCTGGCACGTTCAGGGTATGCCAAAACAAAAGGCAGCCAGGGCTGCCTTTTAGAAGGTATCAACCAGGATACCGGTTCAAAAAACAGCTGCCAGCGCCTGATAGGAGGGCACTAGCAGCTATCTTTTTAGAAGCTTTCCCAATCGTCATCTCCCCCCTGCGCCGCCACCTTGGTAGCGGGCGCAGCCGATGGCGCGGTGGCCGGGGCCTTGGCAGACGGCAAGCGCGCAGCGGAAGCGGCTGCAGGCGCCTTTGCGCTGGCAGACTTGGCGGCTGCCACACGCAGGGGGCTGGTGGCGGCCTTGGCCATGGCGGGCCGGGGCGCAGGCGCCGCAGCCCGGGGCGCTGCCACCGGGGCCCGCACCGCCACGGCACCCACATTGAACATGGACACCACTTCGGCCAGTTTCTGTGCCTGGTCGCGCATCGAGGCGGCTGCGGCCGTCGATTCCTCCACCAGCGCTGCGTTCTGCTGTGTCATCTGGTCCAGGTGGGTCACCGCCTGGTTCACCTGGGCGATGCCGTCGCGCTGTTCGGTGGACGAGGCCGTGATCTCTCCGATCAGGTCGCTCACGCGCTGCACGCTGGACACAATCTCTTGCATGCTTTGCCCAGCCTGCGCAACCTGGGCCGAGCCCGATTCCACGTTCTCCACGCTGGTGCTGATGAGCTGCTTGATCTCTTTGGCCGCTTCGGCGCTGCGCCCTGCCAGGCTGCGCACTTCGCTGGCCACCACCGCAAAGCCCCGGCCTTGTTCACCCGCACGGGCCGCTTCCACCGCCGCGTTCAGCGCCAGGATGTTGGTCTGGAAGGCGATGCCGTCGATGGTGCCGATGATGTCGCTGATCTTTTTGCTGCTGTCGGTGATCTGCTGCATGCTGGTGACCACCTGGTCCACCACTTCACCGCCACGTGCCGCCGCCTGGGCTGCCGTGCCCGCCAGCTGATTGGCCTGGCGGGCCGTGTCGGCCGACTGGCTCACGGTGGCCGTGAGTTGCTCCATGCTGGCTGCGGTTTCTTCCAGGTTCGAGGCCGTCTGTTCGGTGCGCGCCGACAGGTCGTGGTTGCCGTTGGCAATCTCCACCGAGGCCGACGAGACGGAGTCCACACCATGGCGCACCTCGCTCACCACCCCACGCAGCCGCGCCGACATGGCCGACAGCGAGCGCAGCATGTGGCCAAACTCGTCCTTGCGGGTGGACTGCAGCTCCTGCGTGAGGTCACCGGCGGCAATGGCGTCAATGGTCTCGACTGCCTGGCCGAGCGGCACGGTGATGGAGTGCACCAGCTTCCAGGCCAGGAAGACCCCGACCGCCATGAGCACCAGCGAGGTGATCACGCCCCAGATGGCATATTCCACGCGCCGTGCCGTGGCGTCGGCACGGATCGTGTCGCGGCGCTTTTCCAGCGTTACCACGAAGTCATCCTGCGCCTTGAGGTACTTGGTGACCAGCGGGGCGAACTCGTCGTCGGCAAAACGCTGGGTGGCCACGGCGTCGCCCGCGCCCTTGAGCTCCCAGGTTTTGGCCGTGGCAGCCAGCACGGCCTTGCGGGCGTCCAGCACCTTGTCGAGCGCGGCTTTTTCCTCGGGCGCGGTGGCGGCGGCCACGATGCTTTCCTGCACCTTGTTGATGTTGCCGATGATCTCCTTGACCTTGGCACCATATTGCTCGGCCAGCACAGAATCGGTGGTGACCGCACCGCCCATGACCATGGTGACGGCGGTTTCGGTGGCGCCACGCCAGCGCACGGCGGACGAGATGCGCGCTTCAATCTCGACCACGGCGTCAATCGCCGAAGACATGGAGGTGTTGGCCCGGTTCTGCGCGAAGCCGGAGAGCAGCAGCATGCCGAGCATCAGCCCCAGAAATGCGCCCCACAGCTTGCGGGAGACGCGGATATTGTCGAGTTGCATGGTGTGTTTTTCCTCGTGGACCTGTGATGTTTTCATGTTCAGCGAAGCGCTCGCTGGAAACACTCGATTACATCAATGACAGGCCATAGCCTACGCGAGCCCCGCATGCCGCCCGACGAGCCACCCACCGGGAAAAACCCGCATGCCTGGCGTCAGGTTCTGGGGACATTTGACAGGGTTCGAGAGGAGAAGGCGGCAGCCAATGCCCAGGCCACCGCCACCTGGCAGCCGGCCCGCCTGTCGCCTGCGCGACTGGACTGACAACACCCCATCACCGGCCCCGCAGGCAACCCGGTGGCAGCGGCCCAGGCGCATGGCAGGGGATTCAGGACTCAATTGGCCCCCTGGGCGCAGAGTACGGGCGGTAACAGCTATATTTTTAGGAGCACATTACCGCGTTACCTACCTACACCCAGGCGCGTCAGAAGCTCTCCCAGTCATCGTCACCCCCCTTGGCTTTGGCCGGGGCGCTGGGGGCCGGGGCGGGTGCGGCTTTGGCAGGTGGTGCGCCCGCAGACGACAAGCGGGCTGGGGCGGGCCCTTTGGCGGTTGCCGCAGCAGGCTTGGAACCCAGGGCACGGGCGGCGCCCCCTGGCTTGGCGGCGGGCCGGGGGGTGGCACTGGCCGGTGCAGCCCGGGGCGCTGCCACCGGGGCCCGCGCCGCCACGGCACCCACATTGAACATGGACACCACTTCGGCCAGTTTCTGTGCCTGGTCGCGCATCGAGGCGGCTGCGGCCGTCGATTCCTCCACCAGCGCTGCGTTCTGCTGTGTCATCTGGTCCAGGTGGGTCACCGCCTGGTTCACCTGGGCGATGCCGTCGCGCTGTTCGGTGGACGAGGCCGTGATCTCTCCGATCAGGTCGCTCACGCGCTGCACGCTGGACACAATCTCTTGCATGCTTTGCCCAGCCTGCGCAACCTGGGCCGAGCCCGATTCCACGTTCTCCACGCTGGTGCTGATGAGCTGCTTGATCTCTTTGGCCGCTTCGGCGCTGCGCCCTGCCAGGCTGCGCACTTCGCTGGCCACCACCGCAAAGCCCCGGCCTTGTTCACCCGCACGGGCCGCTTCCACCGCCGCGTTCAGCGCCAGGATGTTGGTCTGGAAGGCGATGCCGTCGATGGTGCCGATGATGTCGCTGATCTTTTTGCTGCTGTCGGTGATCTGCTGCATGCTGGTGACCACCTGGTCCACCACTTCACCGCCACGTGCCGCCGCCTGGGCTGCCGTGCCCGCCAGCTGATTGGCCTGGCGGGCCGTGTCGGCCGACTGGCTCACGGTGGCCGTGAGTTGCTCCATGCTGGCTGCGGTTTCTTCCAGGTTCGAGGCCGTCTGTTCGGTGCGCGCCGACAGGTCGTGGTTGCCGTTGGCAATCTCCACCGAGGCCGACGAGACGGAGTCCACACCATGGCGCACCTCGCTCACCACCGCCCGCAACCGCGCGGCCATGCCCGACAGGGCCCGGGTGAGCAAACCCAGTTCGTCCTTGCGGTCATCGTGGATGTCCTGCGTGAGGTCCCCTGCCGAAATGGCTTCGGCCAGTGCCACCGCCCGGTCCAGCGGGCGCGTGATGGAGCGCACCAACAAGGCGGCCAGCAACATGCCCAACGCCACCACGGCAACGGCGGCAGCCACCCCAATCAGCACCAGGCTGCCACGCGTGTCGCGCGCCGCTTGCACCGCCGCCTCGCGCTGGCGCTCCTGCGCGGCCACGAACTTGTCGATCGACTCCAGGTAAGCCACCACCTTGGGGCGGTACACGTTGGCCAGATAGGCTTGTTTGGCTGCGGCATCCCCCGCGTCGGTCAGCTCCTTGAGCTTGTCGGTCTGGCCCCGCACGTCGGCGCGTGCGGCCGCCACTGCGGCCAGCGCGGCCTTGTCGTCGGCCGACACCGCCGCCTTGTTGATCTTTTCCTGCACGGGGGTGATGCGTGCGGTGAGCGCCGCCACCCGGGTGTCAAAGTCGGCCTTGAGCGCCTGGTCAGTGGTGACAAAGCTGGCCATCGACATGGTGACGGCCACTTCCGCCAGGCCACGCCAGCTCACCGCAGTGGTGATGGCGGATTCGTACTTGTCCACGGCCTCTTCGGTGGCGGTGGTCACCTGCCGTCCGTACCACTGTGTCCAGATGGCGGCCACCAGCATCAGGGCCAGCAAACCGAGGATCACGCTCCACATCTTGTGGGCCACGCGCAGGTCATTGAATTTCATGCTTGATCCTTCGTGATGCTCGGCGGACAGCACTGCGGCCCCGCCTTGTGTTTTTGCCCAAGAAAAACCGTCACCACCAACAGCCGGCGTTGCACCCGGACAGAACGCCACATCGGCCCAGCGTCATGCGCCTGTCACAGTGTTCCCGGATTCACCAGGGCGCGTTATCGGTACAAGCCCTAAAATGACCCGGTGACAACCATACTCAACGCCGACCTGCACTGCCATTCCGTCGTCTCCGACGGAACCCTGACGCCCGAAGACCTGGCCGCGCGGGCCAAGGCCAATGGGGTCGAGTTGTGGGCGTTGACAGACCACGACGAGATTGGCGGCCAGCACCGCGCCGCCGCCGCCGCCCGCGCACAGGGCATGGCCTACCTCACCGGCACCGAAATTTCAGTCACGTTTGCCAACACCACGGTCCACATCGTGGGCCTGGGGTTCGACCCCGATGACGCCCAGCTCGCCCAGGGCCTGGCCGCCACACGCGGCGGGCGCAGTGAACGCGCCCAGGACATGGCCGCGCAGCTGGCGCAGGTGGGCATCCACGGCGCCTACGAAGGGGCGCTGCAGTTCGTGGGCAACCCCGACCTGATCTCGCGCACGCATTTCGCGCGTTTCCTGGTGGACAGCGGCGTGTGCAAAGACACCTCCGAGGTGTTCCGCAAGTACCTCATCGAAGGCAAGCCTGGCTACGTGCCCCATCGCTGGGCCGGCCTGGGCGACGCGGTGCGCTGGATCACCGAAGCTGGCGGCATGGCCGTGATCGCCCACCCGGCGCGCTACAAGTTCAGTGCCAACGAAGAGTTCGCGCTGTTCTCCGAGTTCAAGCAGCATGGCGGACGCGGCGTGGAGGTGGTGACCGGCAGCCACAGCGCCGCCGAGTACGTGACCTATGCTGCCATGGCCGAGGAATTCGGCCTGGCCGCCTCGCGCGGCAGCGACTTCCACAGCCCCGACGAATCCCACACCGACCTGGGCACGCTGCCGCTGCTGCCGGGCAAGCTCACGCCCGTGTGGGAGTTGCTGGCAGACCGGATATTGCGGCCCGCTGCCTGACTAGACGCCGATAAAACGCCCATGGCCCAGTATTTCGAAGTCCACCCCGACAACCCACAGCCCCGGCTGCTCAAGCAGGCGGCCGCGCTGCTGCAAAAGGGCGGCATCGTGGCCGTGCCCACCGATTCCAGCTACGCGCTGGTCTGCCACCTGGACGACAAGGACGCGGTGGACCGCCTGCGCCGCATCCGCCAGGTGGACGACAAACACCACCTCACCCTGCTGTGCCGTGATCTGTCAGAGCTGGCCAACTATGCGCGGGTGGACAACCGCCAGTACCGCCTGCTCAAGCTGGGCACGCCCGGGCCCTACACCTTCATCCTCGAAGCCACCAAGGAAGTGCCACGCCGCGTGAGCCACCCCTCGCGCAAGACCATCGGCCTGCGTGTGCCCGACCGCAAGGGCCTGCAGCTGCTGCTGGAGCTGCATGGCGCGCCCCTGCTGGCCACCACGCTGATCCCGGCGGGCGAGAGCGAACCCCTGAACGATCCGCAGGAGATCCGCGCGCGGTATGAAAAGCTGGTGGATGCCGTGGTGGACGCCGGTGCCTGCCCGCTGGAGCCCACCACCGTGGTGGACCTCACCCCCATGGGCGCAGGCGGTGACCCCGAAGTGGTGCGCGAAGGGCGTGGCAGCCTGCAAGCGCTGGGGTTGTAAAACTGACATCCGGAAGCCGGCTCTGCGCCCACGCAGGCCGGTCTTGAAGATCAGCCCAAGCGCTTTTTAACAAGCGCCTGTCAGATTGCAGCGCCCACCACTGGCGCTGCCAAAGACCAGCGCCACCGTGGAACTGGCTTTGCCAGGCCACCGGTGGCGTCCCCCTGAGGGGGAAGCGGCACAGCCGCTCAGGGGGCTATAACTTGAACGCACCCACCGCCTGCTCCAGATCCCGCGCCTGAGCGGTCAATGCGGAGGCCGTGGCTACCGCGTTTTGCACCAGTGCGGCCGTGTCCTGGGTGGTGCCGTCCATGTGGGCCACGGCCTGGTTCACATGGGTGATGGCCTCGCTTTGTTCGCGCAGGGCGATGGAGATTTCGCCCAGCAGCGCACTCACCTGGCCCACGGCGGTCACGATCTCTTCCATGGTCTTGCCCGCCTGCCCCACCTGGCCGGCACCGTTTTCCACCTGCTCGACCGACGCACTGATCAGCGCCTTGATCTCGCGCGCGGCCACGGCACTGCGCTGGGCCAGGTTGCGCACCTCGCTGGCCACCACGGCAAAACCCCGGCCCTGCTCGCCTGCACGGGCGGCTTCCACGGCGGCGTTCAGCGCCAGGATGTTGGTCTGGAAGGCGATGCCTTCGATGACCTGGATGATGTCCACGATCTTGCGCGAGCTGCCGCTGATGGCCTGCATGGTCTGCACCACCCCGCCCACCATGGCGCCACCATGCCCGGCGATCTCCGAGGCCTTCACAGCCAGGTGGCTCGCGGAGCTGGCGCGATCGGCGTTCTGGCGCACGGTGGCGGTCAATTGCTCCATGCTGGCGGCGGTTTCGGTGAGCGACGACACCTGGTCCTCGGCGCGGCGCGAGAGGTCGGTGTTGCCATGGTCGATGTCCGCCGCCGAGGTGCTGATCGCATCGGCGTCCTGCTTGATGCGCGCAACCAGGTCAGTGAGTGTGTCTTCCATGGTGCCCAGCGCGCCCAGCAGGCGGCCAAAATCGCCTTGCAGGTCCGAGCTGAACTCCTGGCTCAGGTCGCCCGAGGCCACGGTTTCCGCGATCAGGATGGCCTGGTTGAGCGGCGCCACGATGCTCATGCGCAGGCTGACCACGGCCAGCAACGCCAGCACAAACACCCCCATGCTGCAGCCAATGATCCAGGCCCGGGCACTGCCCAGGTGCGCCTGCGCCGCCTGGGCCTGTGGCGCCGCCACCGAGCCGCTCTGCAGGGCTTGTTCGGCCCCGCCAATGCCCGACAGCGCCATGGCCATCAACAGCAGCACCAGCAAGGCCAAGCTGCCAAACGCCAGTACCAGGCGTGTTCCGATCTTCAGGTGGTTCAACATTCGCGTCGTATCTCCAAGGCTGTTGTTGTGATTTTTTGGATCGCCCCTGGCGCAGGCAGCCGCTGCAAACAGCGGCGCCCGCAAGGCAACGCCAGAAGCCAGCAATGATCGCCCAGCCCAGCGTGCTGTCGGCATACGTACAACCCACAATCGGCAGAACATCCACCAACCCCATGGCCAGCGGGTCACCCCGGCACCGGCGGGGACTGCAGGCGGTCTGAGACAATCCCTGGGGTGGACACCTCCAATCTCATCCAAACCGTTCTGATCTACGCCCTGCCGGTGCTGTTTGCCATCACCGTGCACGAGGCAGCCCATGGTTATGCCGCGCGCCATTTTGGCGACAACACCGCGTACATGATGGGCCGGATCACCCTCAACCCCTTCAAGCACATTGACCCGGTGGGCACCATCCTGATGCCGCTGCTTTTGTACTTCGCCACATCGGGCGCCTTCCTGTTTGGGTATGCCAAACCGGTTCCGGTCAATTTCGGCAACCTGCGCAACCCCAAGAAGCACATGGTGTGGGTGGCACTGGCAGGGCCTGCATCCAACTTTGTCCAGGCTGTGGGCTGGGCGGTGCTGCTGGTGTCCCTGGTGGGCGTGGGCGTGGACGAGCGCTTTTTCCTGGAGATGGCCCGCGCAGGCGTGATGGTCAATCTGGTGATGTGGGCCTTCAACCTGTTTCCGCTGCCACCGCTCGACGGCGGGCGCATCCTGGTGGGCCTGTTGCCCTGGAAACAGGCGCACATGGTGTCCCGCATTGAGCCCTGGGGCTTCTTCATCGTGATGGGCCTGGTGATTGCCGGGGTGGTGGGCACGCTGTGGCTGCGCCCGCTGATGGCCGTGGGCTACGCCGCCATCAACCTGCTGCTCACCCCACTGACTGCCCTGCTGCGCTGAGCGCGGCGGCGGCATCCAGACCTTTTTTGTTCATTTGCTGAGTTTTTGTTTCCCATGAGCACCACACGCTTTCTCACCGGCATCACCACCACGGGCACGCCCCACCTGGGCAACTTCGTGGGCTCCATCCGTCCCTCGGTGGCCGCCAGCCTCACGGCGGGCGTGCAAAGCTTTTACTTCCTGGCCGACTACCACGCGCTCATCAAGTGCGAAGACCCGGTGCGCATCCAGCGCTCCACGCTGGAGATCGCCGCCAGCTGGCTGGCCGCAGGACTGAACCCCGAGAAAGTCACGTTCTACCGCCAGTCCGACATCCCCGAGATCCCCGAGCTGACCTGGCTGCTGACCTGCGTGACGGGCAAGGGCGTGCTCAACCGCGCCCACGCCTACAAGGCCAGCGTGGACAAGAACACGGCGGCCGGGCGCGAGCAGGACGACGGCGTGACGGCGGGCCTGTTCATGTACCCCGTGCTCATGGGTGCGGACATTTTGATGTTCAAGGCGCACAAGGTGCCCGTGGGGCGTGACCAGATCCAGCACATCGAGATGGCACGCGACATGGCCGCGAGCTTCAACCACCTGTATGGCGAGCACTTTGTGCTGCCCGAAGCCGCCATCGACGAGCATGTGGCCACCTTGCCGGGGCTGGATGGCCGCAAGATGAGCAAGAGCTACGACAACACCATCCCGCTGTTCAGCTCGCGCGATCAGCTCAAGAAGCTGATCGGCGGCATCCTGACCGACTCGCGCGCACCCGGCGAGCCCAAGGAGGTCGAGGGCTCGGCGCTGTTCCAGATCTACCAGGCGTTTGCCACGCCCGCAGAAACCGAGGCCCTGCGCAAGGCCTACGCCGACGGCATTGGCTGGGGCGATGCCAAACACACGCTGTTCGAGCGCGTGGACCAGGTGATCGCCCCCATGCGTGCGCAGTACGAAGAACTCATCCACAACCCTGCCCGCATCGAGCAGACGCTGCTGGCCGGCGCCGAGCGTGCCCGCGCTCTGGCCACGCCGTTCATCCGCGAGCTGCGCTCTGCCGTGGGCCTGCGCAGCCTGGCCCAGACCACTGCGGCGGCCAAGCCCGCCAAGGCCGCAAAGGCCGCGCTGCCTACGTTCAAGCAATACCGCGAAGCCGACGGCAAGTTCTACTTCAAGTTCGTGGATGCCGACGGCCGCCTGCTGCTGCAAAGCACCGGGTTTGACGCCCCCAAGGAAGCAGGCCAGGCCATTGCCCGCCTGCAGCGCGAAGGCGTGGGCGCGCTGGCGGGGCAGCTGGCGCCGGTCGACGGCGCGGCAGATGCAGACGTTGCAGCCGCACTGGCTGCGCTGGCCGCACAGGCAGACGCTGCAGCCTGAGCATCTGCCGCATGCGATAGCTATATATTTGATAGCTTAAAACGCTTTACAGATGCGCGCAGAGGGCCCAAAAAGCCCTCAATCCATGCGGTAACGCAGGCTGGTCCACAGCGTGGGGCGCACCGTGCCATGCAGCGGTGTTTGCAGCGTGCCCGTCCACGCCCAGCGGCGGTCTGCCGATTCGCGGAACAACACCAGATTGAAGCTCCAGCCCGCGCCTTGGGGCAGGGTGTTGGCCTCGTCCGCAAACCGCGAGCCCCGGTAGACCAGCGACGCCAGCGTCAGGTCGCGCCCCCCATGCCTCCAGACATTGGCCAGCACGGCGGTGTGCTGCGGCACGCCCGGCAGCGCGTTGCCCGCATGCTGCGCGCCGGTGTTGCGCGAGTGGGCCCAGGTGTAGCTGCCCAGCATGCTCCAGTGCGGGGTCAGCACCCGGTTCAGCGCGGCGCCCGCCTGGTGCAGGCGGCCCTGGCTGAAGTAGGGGTTGCCGTTGTAGGCATCGATCACCACCTGCCCGGACGCGCCCACGGGGGCCAGCACACCCGCCCGGTCTGACACCGAACTGCCCAGGTTGGGCACCAGCAGGCTGCCGTCCGCAAACGTGGGGTTGGTGATGGACTGGCTGCTGAGCACGCCCCAGGCAAAGGTGCGCGCATCGATCTCCCAGTCGAGCTGCACGGCCCGTTTGCGCGCCAGGCTGCCCAGGCGCTGGTACTGGTGATCGATGGCGATGGCGCCCACCGCCACGGGCGCCAGGGTGTGGGATGCCGGTGCGTGCATGCTTTCGATGTACGCCGCGTGCAGCGCCCTGCCCGGCCCGATGCGGTACGACAGCCCTGCCCGTGGCCGCAAACGCCGGGGGTGGCCGCCCTCGGTGAGGCTGGGCGCAAAAAAGTCTTCGTGGGTGATCTGGCTGAAATAGCGGCTCACGTACCGGGCGCGCAGGCGCGGCCAGGCGGCCCCCGCCTCCCAAGCCCAGGCGCCGTGCTGCCATTCGGACGTGACCCAGGGCATGTCAAAACGTGCGGTGGTGGTGCCGTCCGACGCCTCCCAGGGCGCACCGGGGTCGTACAGGCCTGAACGTGCCTGGGCGCGGACGTTTTCCCACCCGGCGCTCAGCCGCTGCCCGGGCAGCTGCACCACATGCCGCAGCATCACGCCGTCCATGCCGTCCTGCACCCGCGAGTTCTGCGGGCCCCAGGCGTCAAAGTCGAGCACGCGGGTGTTGGTGCTGCGCACGTGGTGGACCTTGAGCCAGGTCTGCGCATCGGCCGACCAGCGCCAGGCCCCACCGGCATCGGTGCGCGTGGCGTGGGTGCGCGCCACACCATCAAAGCGCGCAGGCCCCAGGTCCAGCCCGCCCGGGTAACCCACACGGTCCCAGCCCTGGTCGTGCACCACAAACACGCCCAGCTGGTCGGTGGGCCGCGCGCCCCAGCCCAGCGTGGCCATGGGCGCCGTCATCCAGTACGAGCCCGACCCGCCCCGGGGCCACATGCGCAGGCCGGTGGCGCGGGCCAGCCAGGCCATGGGCACCGCGCTGGCATCGAGCCCGCGCAAGGTCACCGCACCCACCAGGGCCGAATGCACCGGGTTGTGTTCTGCGCTGGTGGTCCACACGGTTTCATGGCCCTCGGTGGGCAACACGGGCACCTGCCGCTCGCCCAGGCCCAGCGCCAACGGGTCGGCCAGGTAGCCCTGGTACAGCTCGGAATTGCGGCTGTAGTCGCTCTCATGCCGGTTGGCCATGAAGAAGTGGCTGCCCGCCCACAGCGGGTAGTACGACTGCTGCGCATAGGCACGCGCCCAGTGCTCCAGCCCAAAGTCGCCCAGCGCCTTGCCCAGGTTGGCCGAGCCCTGGCTGTCGGACACCAGCGGGTTGAGCGACTTAAGGTAAGGCAGCCGCACCAGCGCCTCGCGCGCGGCGGCAATGGCGGCCTCGGGCTCGCCGCTGTCGTTGCGCAGGATGGATTCGATCTGCCAGGGCAAAGGGTCGTTGGGGTCCGCCAGGCGCGCGCGGCTGAGCGAGTCGAGCGCGGCGGCCTGTTCGCCCAGCCGGTATTCGGCCACCGCCAGCCACACCTGGGCCCGCGCATAACGCGGCTCGATGACCAGGGCCTTGAGCAGCTGGGTGCGTGCGGTGTCGGCATCGCCCTGCTGCAACGCCAGCAAACCGGCGCCTGCCAGGCTGGCGTAGTCGTCACCCGCCAGCGCCAGGGCGGCGTCGAACCCTGCGCGCGCCTCTTGCAGGCGCAGCGCTTCGGTGTCTGCGGAGGCCTGCTCCGCCCGGTAGCCGGGGTGCTGGGGCGCCAGTTGCACCGCGCGCGCCAAGGCAACGCGGGCGGCGTGCAGATCGCCGCGCTCTTGCAGGGCGCGGCCCAGGCTCCAGAGCGCGGCAGCCAGCCGTGTGGTGGCAGGATCTGAGGCGGCGGCCTGCTGCGCATCCATTCCGGCGCGGTCCACGGCCTGCCGGTACAGGGCCAGTGCGGCATCGCCCCGGCCTTCCAGGCGGTGCGCGTCGGCATCGGCCAGCAGCAATTCGACCGATGTGGGTGCCACTGCGCGCGTGGTATTGATCCAAACACGCGCTTCGGCGTGGCGGTCCAGCGCCAGGAGCAGATCGGCCCGGCGCGCCGCCGTGCGCGGGTCTTGGGTGCGCTGCCAGGCGCTGGCCAGGCGCGCCTGCGCGGCGTCGAGCTGGCCTCCAAAAACGTCCAGGTCGGCCAGGACCAGGTCCACCACGGCGCTGCCTTCACCCCGTGCCTCCATCGCCCGCAGCTGTGCCTGCGCGCCGCTCCAGTGGCCCGCCACCAAGTCGGCCCGCACTGCTGCCAGCGATGGCGAGATGCCGGGTCGCTGAAACTCGGCCCAGCGGGTGGCGTCGCCGGGGTACGCCGTCACCCACTGCACCCGCTCGCGGGGGTTGACCAATACCCGTTTGACGGGTGCCCGCCCAGGCTCCACAAAACCTTGCTCCGCCGGGCCCAGTTGCACGCTGCCCTGGGCGTTGGACAACTCCACCCGCCCCGACAGCACCGTGAGCGTGGTGCGCCCGGCCGCATCCACCTCCACGTCCCAATCGGTGCCACGCACCACGGCCAGCGCGGCCGGAGTTTGCAGCTCCAGGGTGGCCGGGGTCTTTTTGGTGCGGGCCCACAGGCGCCCGGCGGCCAGTTCCAGCAGCGTGCGGGTGGGCTGCGACTCACACAGCCGCAGTTGCGCATTGGCGGACATGCGGATCTGCGTGCGGTCTGCCAGCAGCAGCGCAGCCGATGACAGCGCCAGCGTGCGCATGTCCGCCCCCGCACCCAGTGGCTGCGCGAGCGCGGCGGGCGACCAGGGCTCCACACCCGGTGCACGGGTCTGCCCCTGGCCCGCCAGCGCCACGATCTGCGCCGCCGCAGCGCCGGGCGCCAGTGCCGTGCCCGCGCATTGCGCCCAGACCGCCGGGGCGCCCAGCGCGCCGAGCGCAAGGCCCACGGGGGTCCACCAGAAAGAGCGATGGGATGGCATGGCGTGGCCTTTCATCGGGAGGGTCAGGATTTGTCGAGGGCACGGGCGCGAAAGCCCACTGGCGCATCCGGCGTCTGCGCAGCGGCTTCGGCGACGGCTTGTACCCGCGCATACAGAAGGTCGGCGTGCGCCACCCACTGCGGGGCCAGGCATTGGGCATGGGCCTGCCAGTCGGCACAGCGCCTGAGCGCCAGCGGCCACTCACCGGCCTGCAGGTGGTGGTGCAGTGCCAGGCTGGTCGTGACCAGGGCGGCGTCGTCACAGAGGGTGTACACGTCGAGCCCGGTACTGCGCCCCGCCAGCACCACGGTGTCGAGCCAGAGCAGGTGCGTGCGCTGTGGGTCGTCGGCAGGCAAGGCCGCCCGCGTGGCATCGGACAACAACACGCCGGTGCCAAAGGCCTTGTTGGCGCCCTCCAGCCGTGCGGCGGTGTTCACCGCATCGCCCACGGCCGTGTAGGTAAAACGTTCGTGCGAGCCCAGGTGCCCCACCGCCGCTTCGCCCGTGTGCAGGCCAATGCGCAACTGCACCTCGGCAAAGGGCGTGCCCTGCCACTGGGTGCGCAAGGCCGCCATGTCCGCCTGCATGGCCTGTGCGCAGGCCAGCGCGCGGGCGGCATGGGCGGGCTCTGGCAGCGGTGCGTTCCAGAACGCCATCACAGCATCCCCAATGAACTTGTCCAGCGTGCCGCCGTGCTGGTGCACGGTGTGGGTCATGCGCGAGAAGTAGGCGTTGAGCGCCTGGGCCACGGCCTCGGGCGGCAGGTGCTCGCTGGCGGCGGTGAACCCCGCCAGATCGGAAAACAGCAGCGTGAGCACGCGCCGCTCGCCCCGCAGCGTTGGTGCCGCACCGGCAGCCACCAGTGCGTCCACCACGGCCGGGGGCACGTAGCGCGCAAACTCGGTGCGCAGTTGCTCGCGGCGGCGGCGCTCGCGCAGATAGGTGCTTGCCGCGCCCACATTGAGGTGCAGGGCCAGCCCCGCCAGCGTGGGCAGCGTGCTCCACCACACGCCCACCAGGTACGCCCACAGCCCGCCCAGCAACGCCAGCAAGGCCAGCGCCACGCTCAGCCATACCGCCCGCCCGCCTTGCCAGCGGCGGGTGAGCGCAGCCACCCCCGCCACAGACAGCGCAGCCTGCAGGAGGGGCCCCAGGGGAGGCGCGGGCACCACCCAGTCGCCCGTCAACCCGTTGATCAACGCCGTGGCATGCACAAACACGCCGGACTGTGTGCCGCCCACACCACCCCGCCCGCCCAGCGCCTGCAACGGCGTCGCAAACTGGTCCACCCCGTCCACCGGCGTGTTCTGCCCCAGCAGCACCAGCCGCCCTTGCAGGGCACCCGGTGGCAGCGAACCGGCAGGGTCGAGCGCCTGGGTGTAGTGGGCGTAGGGCAAGGGCACCTCGGGCGCGTAGTAGCGCAGGAGCGCACCCGGTGGCGGCGGGGTCACCGGGCGCCCGGCGGCCTGGGCCAGCACACGCCACAGCGCATCGTCTTGCACGGGGGCGCGGCGCAGAACGCCGTCGTCGTCAAAGCCTACCGCCACGCTGCCATGGCGGGCAAAGGGGAACATGGCGGGGACGGTCTGCCGGTACTGCGCCACCTGCGAGCTGGGCACCGCCACCTCGGCCGTGGCCAAAACCACCGGCATCCGCCCTTGCAGTGCTGCGGCCAGGGCCGCATCGTCTTCTGGCGACTGGGGTGCAGCAAACAGCATGTCAATGCCCAGGGCCACCGCGCCTGCGGCCGACACCGCATCCACCAGCTGCGCATGCAGGCGGCGCGGCAGGGGTGGGCTCCGGTTCAGCACGGCCAGGCTGGGTTCGTCCAGCCCCACCACCAGCACCCCCGCATCGGGCCGCACCGGGGCGGTCAGGCTGGCCAGCAGGTCGTATTCAAGCCGCTGCAACGGCGCCCAGACCGGCAGCACCTGCAGCAGGGCCCACAGGCCCAGCGCCAGCAACACCCGCAGCGCCCAGGCGCGCCAGGTGTCTTGTGTGACCGGTGCCCGCGTGCTTGCCATCCCGCCCCCTTTCACCGTCCCATGCAGCCCTGCATGCTTCGCACACTGTAGTGCGTCCATCCCCGCATGCACAGCGGGGATACGCGGAAACACACCGTGGGCGCAGCCCAGGCTGCCAGGTCTCGGCCGCCCCTTCGACTGGCCCCTTTAAACTGGGCACTTGGACCTGTTCTGGAGAACCCCCATGAAACTGCTGTGTGCCTCGGTCTCTGTGCTCGCCGTGCTGGCCGGCTGCAACGCCACCCACCCCCACCACCCCTCGGGCCCCATGGCCTCGGGGCGGGACCGCACCTTCAGCGTGCCGGTGTATGGGCCGGACACCTCCCAGGCCCATGCGGCCGCCAGCCGCGAATGCCAGCGTTTGGCCTTGCACGCCAAACTGTTGCGCAATGACGGCTCACGCCTGGTCTTCGAGTGCGTGAGCGAATTGCCTGACAAACCTTGATGCCCCCCACCCGCCCCGCGTCACCCCGCCCTGTCCCTGTGGGCCGCTGCGGGGCCCTGCTGGTCATGGCCACGCTGCTGGCGGGGTGCCAGCACGCTCCGCCGGTGGAGCCCTCTGCCTCCGCGACATGGGTCAACAGCCTGGGCATGGTGTTTGTGCAGGTGCCTGCCGGCACGTTCTGGATGGGGGGCGCCCCCCCCGTGGAGACATTGGCCCAGACCTACCCGCTGCTGGAGAACAAGCGCTTCACCGAGCTGATCGACGAAGCGCCTGCCCACGAGGTGTTGATCAGCCAGGCGTTCTACCTGGGCCAGCACGAGGTCACGGTGGGGCAGTTCCAGCGGTTCGTCGAGGCCTCGGGCTACCAGCCCGAGTCCGAGGCCGACGGCACGGGCGGCTATGGCTACAACCCCCACTACGACCCCGCCACCACGCGGCGCGGTGATGCCTTTGAGGGGCGTGCACCCCGGTATTCATGGCGCAACCCGGGCTTTGCGCAAGGCGCAGACCACCCGGTGGTCAACGTCACCTGGAACGACGCCCAGGCCCTGGCCCGCTGGCTGAGCCGTACCGAAGGCCACCCCTACCGGCTGCCGACCGAGGCCGAATGGGAATATGCCTGCCGTGCCGGTACCCGCACCCTCTACCCCCACGGCAACAACCCCCAAGGGCTGGTGCAGGTGGCCAACACCTTTGACCAGGAAGCAGCACCGCTGTGGGCCCGCTGGCGGCAGCATGCGCTGGCGGGCAGCGACGGCCATGCCTTCACCGCACCCGTGGGCAGCTATGCCCCCAACGCCTTTGGCCTGCATGACATGCTGGGCAACGCGTGGGAGTGGGTGGCCGACTGGCATGAAGACGACTACTACACGACCTCGCCGCGCAACGACCCGCAGGGCCCCACAGAAGGCAGCGTGCGGGTGCGGCGGGGCGGCTCGTGGCACACCTGGTCGTTCTACGCCCGCTGTGGGTACCGCAACTGGAACACGCAGCAGACACGGTATCCGCTGGTCGGCATGCGGCTGGTGCGTGAGATCGCCCCGCCAGCAGCACCCCGGCCCGGTTCATCGCCCTGAAGGGCTGCACACACCGTGGCGGCACCACGCGTCTCCCACAAACCACAAAGGGTTAACAAATGTCAAACCAACCGCGAAACACCACCGCACGGCTAGGCCTGGCGTGGGATATCGCAAATAATCCGCGACTGCATTTTCGACGGGGAGAACCATGCGCATAGCCGCTCTGGACGACGATGCGCTTCAGCTGGATCTGATCAAGCAGGCCACGGAGGCGATGGGCCATGTCTGCCACACACATCTGACCGGCGCCGAATTGCTGCGCACGCTGCGCCGTGAAACCTTTGACCTGCTGATCGTGGACTGGCACCTGCCTGACACCACAGGGCCCGAGGTGGTGCGCTGGGTGCGCAAGAACGTGGCGGCGCAGCTGCCCATCCTGTTTGTCACCAACCGCCAGGAAGAACGCGACATCGTCGAGGGCCTGGCGAGCGGAGCCGATGACTTCATGGTCAAACCGGTGCGCATCGGCGAACTCAATGCGCGCGTGGCCGCCCTGCTGCGCCGCGCCTACCCCGACAACTCGGGCAGCGTGCTGGAGTTTGGCCGCTACCGGTTTCTGCCCGAAACCCGCTCCATCGAAATGGATGGTGTGCCTGTGGAACTCAAGAACCGCGAGTACGACCTCGCACTGTTCCTGTTCCAAAACATGGGCCGGCTGCTGTCACGCGACCACCTCAAGGAAATCGTCTGGGGCCAGGTCGCCGATGTCATGTCGCGCTCGCTGGACACCCACATTTCGCGCCTGCGCACCCTGCTGGACCTGCGCCCTGCCAATGGCTTCATCGTCACGGCGGTGTATGGCGTAGGCTATCGCTTTGAAGCCGTCGAAGCCCAGCGCAAAGGCTGACCCAGGCATGAAAGAACCCCGCAGGCCCCGCCACAAGCGGCCTCGCCTGTTCCGGGCCGCATGAAGGAGACATGACTTGACCCCCACCATCCCGCACATCCGCTGGACCCCTTGCGCCGCCGCGGCACTGGCTTTGGCCGCCCTCACGGGCCTTGCAAGCCAGAGCGCACAGGCCAACCCGGCCCTCCCCCAAGGGGATGAGGTCGCCCATGCTGTCAAGGAGGGCGATACCCTGGAAGGGCTGGCCCGGGACTACCTCGCAGCCCCCCGGCAATGGCCGCTGCTGCAAACCCGCAACAAGGTGGCCAACCCCCGGCGCCTGCAGCCGGGCGCGGTGATCTGGATTCCGGTACGCCTGCAACCCAGCGAATCGGCCACTGTGCAGTTTGTACAGGGCACCGTCACAGCACAGGCGCGGGCGGGCGATGCCCCCGCCCCCGTCAGCCCCGGCGGCAAGCTGGAGGAAGGCACGGCGCTGCAGGTGGGCCCCGAATCGTTTGTGGCCGTCAAGCTGGCCGACGGCACCGTGGTCCGGGTGCAGGCGCAGTCCGAACTGCAGCTGCGGCAATTGCGCCGGCGCGGCCGTGCGGGCAGTGTGCAGTCGGTGCTGGAGATGCACAAAGGCGGCGTGGAGTCCACCGTGCCCCCCAGCGCCGAGCCCCTGCGCCGGTTCGAGATCCGCACGCCACTGGCGGTGACCAGTGTGCGCGGCACCCACTTCAGCGTGTCCCTGGCGGAATCGGGCCAGACCACGGCCTCGGTGCTCAACGGGTCGGTGGCCGTGCAGTCCCGGCGCGACACCGACAGCCACCCCACCGCCGCACTGACCGCCCCCACCGCCCTGCTGGCGCCGGGCCAGGGCCTGGCCGTGGCCACCGACGGCACCGTGGGCGCAGCCCGCCCCCTGCTGCCCCCGCCTGACACCTCAGGCATGCCCGCCACACTGGGGGACGCGGGCCTGCTGGCCATCGACCTCCCCGCAGCGCCGGGGGCGGTCCGCTATGTGGCCCAGGTGGCGCAGGACGCCGCCTTCACCCAGGTGCTGCGCCATGGCAGCTTTGCCGACGGGCATCTGCGCTGGAGGGCGCTGGACGATGGCCGCTATTTCCTGGCCGTGCGGGCGGTGGACGATGCCGGCATTGCAGGCCAGCCCGCCGTGCAGCCCTTCACCATCAAGACACGGCCCGTGGCGCCGCTGTACCAGTCCCCCGCTCCCGGCGCCGTGGTGCCCAGCGGCTCGGCCGAACTGCGCTGCACCGAGGTCCCCGGTGTCCGCTGGTACCGCATACAGGTGGCCGCCGATGCGCAGTTCACCACCCTCTTGCGCGACGAACAGCGCCTGAGCGAGTGCCGCTTGCCCATTGGCCCCCTGCCCGTGGGCCACTATTTCTGGCGCATTGCCAGCCTGCTGCAGCTGCCCGCTGAGCAGGGAGGCCAGGCAGACCAGGGCCCGTTTGCGCCGCCACAGCCCTTCACCGTGGCCGAGCGCCCGGCCACGTTGTCGCTGCAGGCCATGCAGGCCGACGACGGCGAACCCACCGTGCGACTGCACTGGCCTGCCCAGCCTGGCCAACGGTTCCGGCTGCAATTGGCCACCGCCGCCGATGCAGCCTTTGCCCAGCCCACCCAGGACACCATGCTCGACGCCCCCACCTGGACGGGCAACAACCTGCCCGCTGCGGAATACCTGGTGCGCATCCAGGTGCTGGACCCCAGCGGCCTGGAAAGCGCGTTCTCGCCGCCCCGCAAGATCCGCGTGGGCTCGGGCCTGCGCACCGGTGCCGGCCTGCCGGTGTCCACCTCCAGTGGCGCGCCGGTGGGGCGCCCTTGAAGGACCTGAACGACCAGAACGGCCGGAACGCCCCGCTGGGCGCCCCGTGCGCCATACCTGCGTGGTGGCGCACTGACGCCGCGCCATGCTGAGCGTCGCCCACAGCCGCCGCCGCCGGCGCCGTCTGGAATGGGCGGTGCTGACCGCAGTCCTGCTGGGGCTGGTCGCCTGGCTCAGCACGCCGGAGAGCCTGGGCCGGGTGAACCACCTGGTGCAGGACGCCGGGCTGCGCCTGGTCTCCCGCCCACCGCACCCGGACATCGTGCTCGTGGCCATCGACGACCCCAGCATTGCGGCCATTGGCCGCTGGCCCTGGCGCCGGGCCCTGCACGCCGAACTGATCGCGCGCATGTCGGCACAGGGCCCGCGCGTGATTGGCATGGACGTGTTGTTCAACGAGGCCGACCTCGACTACCCCGAGGACGACCTGCTGCTGACCGAAGCCATCCGGCGCAGCGGGCGTGTGGTGCTGCCCGTGCTGCGGCGCGGCCATGGCCCCACCAGCAATGCCACCGACCTGCCCTGGCCTGCCTTTGCCCAGGCGGCGGCCGACCTGGGCCACGTACACGTGGCCCCCGATGGCGACGGCGTGGTGCGCAGCCTGTTCCTGCGCGAGGGCCCCGCTACCGCGCCCTGGCCACACTTCAGCATGGCCATGCAGTGCGTCGCGCAAGCACGGCAACCCGGGGCCACCCCTTGCTCCCGCCCTCCCGCGCACACCGGTGATGCGGCCCCCTGGGAGCGCGCCGACCACACGCTGATCGCCTACGCGGGCGGTCCCTCGCAGTTCACCACCCACTCCTACATCGACGTGCTGCGCGGCGTGGTGCCTGCCGACGCCTTCCGGGGCAAGTATGTGCTGGTGGGTGCGGCCGCATCGGGCCTGGGCGACATGTTTGCCACCCCGGTCAGCCAACAGTCCCGCCTGATGCCGGGGGTGGAGGTGGTGGCCCATGTGCTGGATGCACGCCTGTCGGACGAGCAGATCGTGCCCGCCTCGCGCATGCTCAACACCCTGTTCAACCTGGTGCCCGTGGCGGCGGCCTTGCTGGCCTTGCTGCTCATCGGCCCTTTGGCGGCACTGCTGACCAGCGCCGGGCTGGCCCTGGCCACACTGCTGCTGAGCGTGTGCCTGCCCTGGTGGGCGGGCCTGCAGTTTGCGCCAGCCGCCGCCTTTCTGGGGCTGGTGTTGGCCTACCCGCTCTGGAGCTGGCGACGCCTGAGCGCTGCCGCGCATTTTCTGCGGCTGGAGATGGAGAACCTGCAGCGGCAAGGCCTGTCGATGCGGTTGCGCAAGCGGCCCGGGGATTCGGCCGACTTTCTGGAGCGGCGCATCAATGCGGTCGAACGCGCGTCACGCCAGCTGCGCGACCTGCACCACTTCGTGAGCGAGAGTCTGCAGCAACTGCCCTCGCCCAGCATCGTCTGCGACCCGGAAGGCCAGGTCCTGCTGGCCAACCGGGCGGCACACGAGCACCTGGGCGGCGATGCGCAGGCACCTCTGCAAGGCCAGTCGGTGGTCGATCTGCTGGCCGACCTGGTGCATGGGGGCACCCGCCAGCCGCTCATCACCCAGGAGCATCTGCGCAACCGGTCCCTGCCCGAACACAGCGAAGGCCACGACGCGCAGGGTCGCAGCCTGCTGGTGCAATGCAAGCCCTTCACCGACCTGGCCAACGCAGGCTGGCTGCTGACGCTGGTGGATCTGACGGACATGCGCCGCGCCTTGCAGCAGCGCGACCAGGCGATGAACTTCATCTCGCACGACATCCGTGCGCCCAACGCCTCCATCCTCACACTGCTGGAGATGCAGCGCGCTTACCCCGGCCGCATGTCTGACGAGGAGATGATGTTGCGCATCGAGCGCTACGCGCAGGCGTCCCTGGGCATGGCGGAAAACTTCGTGCAGCTGGCCAGCGCACAGGCGCAGGAGTACCGCATGGCGCCCCTGGACCTGGTCGCCCTGCTGGCAGAAACCACCGACGACCTCTGGGCCCTGGCCCGCGACCGGCAGGTGGAGGTACGCACCACCGCCACCCCTGAAACAGCCCCGTGCCAGGGCGACCGCGCCCTGCTGAGCCGCGCGCTGGCCAATGTGATCAACAACGCCATCAAATTCAGCCCGGAGGGCCGTGTGGTGGAGTGCGCCATCGCCGCGCGTGGCGTGCACTGGGTGCTATCGGTGCGCGACCAGGGCCCGGGCATTGCGCCTGAACTCCAGGGCCAGCTGTTCACGCCCTACCAAAGGCTGCACAACCGCAGCCACCCGTCCATCCAGGGCGTGGGCCTGGGCCTGGCGCTGGTGTTTACCGTGGTGCAACGCCACGGTGGCAGCCTGGAGGTGGACAGCGACACCGGGCGGGGCGCCGAGTTTCGGCTGGTGCTGCCACGCAGCGAGGGCGCGCCAGAGGGCGGCCACACGGGCTGAGCCCTTCGACGGGCTCGGGACAGGCTTGTCGAAGCCTAGCGCGGCGCTTCAGCAAGCCCTGCGTGAACGGTTTTACATTTTTGAATGCATACCGGTCTCACCCGACGCCTTCCCGCCCGACAACGCGCGCAGGTAGTCCAGCACCGCCCGCCGGTCGCCCTGGAACACGATGCGGTCCGCCCGGTTGTGGCGCTGGTAGGCGTACATCGGGTCGTAGTAGTGGCGCATGAGCGCCGCAATCCAGTCCTGGTGCAGGGCGAAATCCGTGTGGCTCCTTTGCCGCGCCAGCGCCGCCTGCATGGTGGCCCGCAGCGCCCGGTGGCGGTCTCCGCCCAGCCGCTTGGCGAGCTTGTCCAGGCTTTCCAGCAACCGGGCAGCAAACATGTCGAAGCCCGCAGCCTCCCCATGGGCCACCACAAAATCGGCGCATTGCTGCACCACATAGTCCCGCACAATGCGCTCGACCCGGGCTTCAAAGCTGTCGTCAAGGCACACGATGGGCGCCCGCTCCGCCCGCAGCCGCAGCTCCAGCGGCACGGAACAACTGCCCACATGCCGCCCCTCGTCTTCGAGCACGAACGATGCGTGGCCTCGCTCACGTTTCTTGAGCAGATCGATGGCCAGCCGGTTCTCGAAATCGATCTGCGCGGGCTGCTCGCTGACCCGGTGGCCAAAACTGGAGCCCCGGTGATTGGCATGCCCCTCCAGGTCCAGGCCATTCGCCAGCTGCGCAATCACCTCGGTCTTTCCCGTCCCAGTCAGGCCACTCAACACCACAAAACCGCACCGCGCCGAAGCCGCCTGTGTGGTGTCGATGAGGAAGCTGCGCATGGCCTTGTAGCCGCCCAGCACGCGGGGGTAGTCGATACCTGCTTCGTTTTTCAGCCACTGCTGAACAATCTGGGAGCGCAGCCCTCCGCGAAAACAGTAGAGCACCCCCGCCGGGTGGGTCTTGGCAAACTGCGCCCAGGCACCCATGCGGTCCTGCTTGGTGGCGCCTGACACCAGCTGGTGCCCCAGCGCAATCGCGGCCTCCTGGCCCTTTTGCTTGTAGCAGGTTCCCACCTGCTGGCGCTCGCCATCGTTCATCAGCGGGTGGTTCACCACCCCAGGGAACGCGCCCTGCCCAAACTCCACCGGTGCGCGCACATCCATCATCGGCACGTCGTTCAAGAAGATGTGCCGGTAGTCCGACAGGTTGGCCCGCATCAGCGCAACCCAACGACCAAAGCCTGGCGCTCTGTCAGCTGGCCAATGGGCTCCAGCGCAAGACCCAAGGCAGCCGCCACATCCAAAAATTCCCGCTCGCCATCGGGGCTCACCGCCACCAGCAGCCCCCCGCTGGTCTGCGGGTCGCACAGCAGGTGTTTCTGCGCTTCGGTGAGCGGTGCAACCTTGGCGCCATAGCTGTCAAAGTTGCGCAAGGTCCCGCCAGGCACACAGCCCTGGTCCATGTAGTAGTCCACCCCGGCCAGACGCGGCACGGCCGCATAGTCGATCACCGCGCTCAGGCCACTGCCCTCGGCCATCTCCACCAAATGCCCCAGCAGGCCGAAGCCGGTGACATCCGTCATCGCCGCCACCCCCGCCAGCCGGCCAAACCGGCTGCCCGGCTTGTTCAGCGTGCACATCAGGTCGCGCGCAACCCCTACGTCCTGCGGGCGCAACCGGGCCTTTTTCTCGGCCGTGGTCAGGATGCCGATGCCCAAAGGTTTGGTGAGATACAGGCGGCAGCCGGCGGTGGCGGTGTCGTTGCGCTTGAGGTGGCGTTTTTCCACGATGCCGGTCACCGCCAGGCCAAAGATGGGCTCCGGCGCGTCGATGGAGTGCCCGCCAGCCAGCGGAATCCCCGCCACATCGCACACGGCACGCCCACCGCGCACCACCTCGCGAGCGACCTCGGGCGGCAGGACATTGACCGGCCACCCCAGGATGGCAATCGCCATCAGCGGATCGGCACCCATGGCATAGATGTCGCTGATCGCATTGGTGGCGGCAATGCGCCCAAAGTCATACGGGTCATCCACGATCGGCATGAAGAAGTCGGTGGTGGACACCACCCCGCGCTCTTCATCCAGGGCATACACGGCCGCATCGTCCCGCGAGGTGTTGCCCACCCACAGCCGGGGGTCCAGATGCTGCGCCCCGCTACCGGCCAGGATCACATCCAGCACCTGGGGGCTGATCTTGCAGCCACAACCCGCGCCATGGCTGTACTGGGTCAGGCGGATGGGAGGGCTCACGGAGGATTCTTGGGACATGCAAAGCTCTTTCAAGGCATCAGGCGCAAACTGCGCAGCCCCCCATTCTGGCGCGGCGGATCGTGCGGCTCAACTGGGCCAAGAACCGCAGCAACATCCTCCCGCAGAATCCACCGAACCCACTGAGCGATATACCGAGCCGGACATAGTCCTTGCCCGGCACGCCCCTAGAATTGCACCAGACCGGTGCGACCAGCGCCCCTGCTTGTTCTGACCCGCGCGCCCTCCCCCAAACGCCACGGACTCACCCCGCTCCACCCCCCCAAGAGCCAGGAACTCAATGCTCAGTCTTGATCTTCGCTCCTTGACCATCATGGCCGGACTGATCGGCATCGTCATGGGTTTGGTGCTGCTGGGCTTGCGCCGCAACTACCCTGCATCGATCCGTGGCATGCGGCTGTGGGGTACCGCACCCTTGGTCTGTGCGTGTTCCACCCTGTTTTATGGCCTCGATGGCGTGCTGCCCGCCCCGCTCGTGGCGTTGATCGGCAACGCGCTCCTGCTGGTGGGCGTCACACTGTTCCTGCTCGGCAGCGAGCGGTTGCATGGCCTGTCCTCATCGTGGCGCCGCTGGGCCACGGTGATCACCACGACCTTGCTGATGCTCGCCTTCTTCATGCATGTGTACCCGGACTACCGGCTTCGGGTGCTGATTTTCAGCGGCACCCTGGCAGCCATTGTGGTCGAGCATGCACGGCTCTTGGGCCGCCACGGACAAGGCTTTGCCCACCGCCTGACGGCCATGGCGCTGTGGGGGCAGGCTGCGGTGCTGGTGTGCCGGGCCGTCACAACCCTGTGGCTGGACCAGGCCGATACCCAGCGTTTTGCACAGTCCATGGTCCAGACCGTTTACATCGCAACCTTCAGTTTTTCTGTCTTGCTGGTCAGCATCGGCGTGCTGTTGATGGCCGGTGAGCGGGTGCGCGCAGAGTTCGAGTACCTGGCCACCCACGACTCCCTGACAGGCGCACACACCCGCAGGGCGGTGCTGGCGGCCTGCGCCGAAGAATTGACCCGTTGGAGCCGCTACGGCAACCCCTTCTCTTTGTTGATCCTCGACATCGACCACTTCAAGCGCATCAACGACGAGCACGGGCACCTGGCGGGTGACCATGTGCTGGCCCACTTCGTCCAGCTCATTCAATCCCACCTGAGATCGGCAGACCGGCTTGGGCGTTATGGGGGCGAGGAGTTCATGGTGATCCTGCCTGAAACCAACACCGCGGCCGCCCAAACCGTGGCCGACCGGATGTGTGCGGCGCTGGATGCCACACCCGGATCGCCAGACCTGCCACATTGCACGGTCAGTATCGGACTGACCACCGTGCAGCCCGGAGACAACACGGTCGATGCCCTGATCGCAAGGGCCGACACCGCCCTCTACGAAGCCAAGGCACAAGGCCGCAACAGGGTCCAGGCGGGCTGATGGATAAAAATAACGAAACCCAGAAACCAGAAAGGGTTTGCTTCTATTTTCATAGCAGCAAACCCTTTGGATACTGGCGGAGAGGGTGGGATTCGAACCCACGGTAGTGTTGCCACTACGCCTGATTTCGAGTCAGGTACATTCGACCACTCTGCCACCTCTCCTGTGTGTCGAAGCCTGCGATTATAGCAAGCTTTTTACGGTTTCAGCACGGCCATGCCACCGATGTAGGGCCGCAACACCTCCGGCACCACCACACTGCCGTCGGCCTGCTGGTAGTTCTCCAGCACCGCCACCAGCGTGCGGCCCACGGCCAGGCCGGAGCCGTTGAGGGTGTGCACCAGCTCGTTCTTGCCCTGGGCGTTCTTGAAACGGGCCTGCAGGCGGCGCGCCTGGAAGGCTTCGCAGTTGCTCACCGAACTGATCTCGCGGTAGGTGTTCTGTGCGGGCAGCCACACTTCCAGGTCGTAGGTCTTGGCGGCGCCAAAACCCATGTCGCCGGTGCACAGGCTCATCACGCGGTAGGGCAGGCCGAGCTTTTGCAGCACAGCTTCGGCGTGGCCGGTCATTTCTTCCAGCGCTTCGTAGCTCTTGTCGGGGTGCACGATCTGCACCATTTCGACCTTGTCGAACTGGTGCTGGCGGATCAAGCCCCGAATGTCACGCCCGCCGCTCCCGGCTTCAGAGCGGAAACACGGTGTGTGGGCCGTGAGCTTGATGGGCAGACCGGCCTCTGGCGTGACCACATCGCGCACAAAATTGGTCAGGGGCACTTCGCTGGTGGGGATGAGGTACAGCGCGGTGTTGTCCGGCACGGGCTCGCCGTCCTGGCCGCCCTTCTTCGCGGCGAACAGGTCACCCTCGAACTTGGGCAACTGGCCCGTGCCCTTGAGCGAGTCGGCATTCACGGCGTAGGGCACATAGCACTCGGTGTAGCCGTGCTCCTGGGTCTGCACGTCCAGCATGAACTGGGCCAGCGCGCGGTGCAGGCGGGCGATAGGACCCTTCATCACGGTGAAACGCGAGCCCGAGAGCTTGGCGCCCATGTCGAAATCCAGGCCCAGCGGCGCGCCCAGATCCACATGGTCCTTCACCTCGAAGGCAAAGGTACCGGGCGTGCCCCAGCGGCGCACTTCCACGTTGCCGGCTTCGTCGCTGCCCACGGGCACGGATTCGTGCGGCAGGTTGGGCACGGCCACCAGCATGGCCTGCAGTTCGGACTGGATCTGCTCCAGGCGGGCGGCGGATTGTTCCAGCTCCGCCTTGCCTGCGGCCACCTGGGCCTTGATGGCTTCGGCGCCGTCCTTGTCGCCCCGGCTCATCAGCATGCCGACCTGCTTGGACAGCTGGTTGCGCTGGGCCTGCAGCTCTTCGGTGCGGGTCTGCAGCGTCTTGCGCTCGGACTCCAGGGCCTGGAAAGCGGAGACGTCCAGGAAGGCCTGGGGCTTTTTGCGGGTTTCCAGCCGCGCGATGGCGGTGTCGAGGTCTTTGCGGAGGAGAAAAATGTCAAGCATGGGCTGGATTTTAAAGGGGTGGTCGGCCTGGACTCAGGCGAGGCTGGTGGGGTCAAAGTTGGCGCCACAAAGAATGAGGGCCACGGTCTCCTGTGGCTGGGGCTTGTACACGCCGGTCTGCAGCGCGGCCAGCCCCAGCGCCGCAGCGGGCTCCACCGCCAGTTTGAGTTCCTTCCACAGCCACAACTGGGCGGCACGGATGGCGTCGTCGGGCAGCAGCAGCGCATCGTGCACATGGCGCTGGCTGACCTCCC
>JADMJR010000201.1 GCA_018780365.1 Acidovorax sp.
TGATCCCGCTGATGCAGGCGCAGGGCAACGACGAGGAGCAGGCCGCCATCGTGCTCGGTGCCACCGGCTGGCAGACCTTTTGGTACGTGACCCTGCCCAACATCAAGTGGGGCCTGCTGTATGGCGTGATCCTGTGCAATGCACGGGCCATGGGTGAGTTTGGCGCGGTGTCGGTGGTGTCGGGCCACATCCGGGGGCAGACCAACACCATCCCGCTGCACGTCGAAATTCTCTACAACGAATACCAGTCGGTGGCGGCCTTTGCGGCGGCCTCGCTGCTGGCCTTGCTGGCCCTGGTCACGCTGGTCATCAAGACCATTGCAGAACACCGCAACGAGCAGGCCCTCAAGGCCTCGGCCGAATTGCCCCCCGAGCGGCCCGCACCCGCACCAGTCGCCCGCTGAAGGAAAAGACCATGAGCATTGAAATCCGTAACGTCAGCAAGCAGTTCGGCAACTTCCAGGCGCTGCGCGACGTGAGCCTGGACATCGCATCGGGCGAACTCATCGCGCTGCTCGGCCCCTCAGGCTGCGGCAAGACCACGCTGCTGCGCATCATCGCGGGGCTGGAGACGGCCGATGTGGGCACCATCCACTTCAGCGGCGAAGACACGACCGACGTGCATGTGCGCGAGCGCAACGTGGGCTTCGTGTTCCAGCACTACGCGCTGTTCCGCCACATGACGGTGTTCGAGAACGTGGCTTTCGGCCTGCGCGTGAAGCCGCGCAGCGAGCGCCCGAGCGAGGCGCAGATCAAGCCGAAGGTGACCGACCTGCTCAAGCTCGTGCAGCTCGACTGGCTGGCCGACCGCTACCCCTCGCAGCTGTCCGGCGGCCAGCGCCAGCGCATCGCGCTGGCCCGTGCCCTGGCCGTGGAGCCCAAGGTGCTGCTGCTCGACGAACCCTTCGGCGCCCTGGACGCCAAGGTGCGCAAGGAACTGCGCCGCTGGCTGCGCCGCCTGCACGACGAACTGCATGTCACCTCGATCTTCGTGACCCACGACCAGGAAGAGGCGCTGGAAGTGGCCGACCGCGTGGTGGTGATCAACCAGGGCCGCATTGAGCAAAGCGGCTCGCCCCAGCAGGTGTGGGACCAGCCCGCCAGCCCGTTTGTCTATGGCTTTTTGGGCGACGTCAATCTGTTCCATGGCCGTGCGCACGAAGGTTTGGTGCACCTGGACGGCATGCAGCTCGACTCGCCTGAGCACCAGACTGCCCAGAACGCCAAGGCCTTTGCCTATGTGCGGCCGCACGACCTGGATGTGGAGCGCTATTCGCCCGGCGCGGGTCTGGACGCTGCGGGCCGCCCGCGTGGCATCGTGGCCCAGCTCAGCCGCGCCATTGTGGTGGGGCCGATTGCGCGGCTGGAACTTATTCCCTCGGGCGATCACAAACCAGCGGACAATGCGTCCCCAGACCCCTTGATCGAAGCGCAGATCCCTGCGCAGCAGTTCAAGGAAATGGGTTTCAAAGAGGGCGAAACGCTGGTGGTGACACCACGCCGCGCCCGGGTTTTTCTGGATCACGCCGCTGGTATCTGATTCCCCCTGAGCCGCTGCGCGTCTTCCCCCTGAGGGGGACGCACCCGGTGGACTGGCGGAGCCAGATCCACGGGTGCACTGGCATGGGCCTCGCCGGCTTCGTGTTCAGCGCCTTCGGCAACTGCGATTGGATGAGGGATAAGAATGATGGTTTTGTTGAACTGGATCGACCAGGCCCCGCGCCGCGTGCTGGCACTGATCAGCGTGGCCTGCGTGGCGATGCTGGCTTTTGGCATGTACCTGCAGCATGTGGTGGGCCTGGAGCCATGCCCCATGTGCATCGTGCAGCGCTATGCTCTCATTGGTGTAGCAATCTTCACAGGTCTGGCAAGCGCTAGGGGCTCAAAAGGCTGGTGGATGGGCTGGGGCGCGCTGGCCCTGATCGCATCCGGCTTCGGCGCCTTCGTGGCCGCCCGCCAGAGCTGGCTGCAGTGGTACCCGCCCGAAGTCGCCACCTGCGGCCGCGACTTCTACGGCATGATCGAAAACTACCCCATCAGCCGCGCCATCCCCATGATCTTCCGCGGCTCGGGCGACTGCGCGGCGATTGACTGGACCTTCCTGGGTGGCTCGATTGCCAACTGGTCGTTCGTTTGTTTTGTGGGGTTTGGGTTGGTGCTGCTGGCGCTGTTGGTGCGCGGCCTCCAAGGTGGGCGCGGCAGCGGTTCGGGCTATTCGATGGCTTGAGGCTGAGGCCGGTGATGCCCCGGATTTTGTGAAAAAGGCGCTCCCCGGAGCGCCTTTTTGCATGGCTGGGCCGGTTCCAAATGGCGGGTGGCCTTGCTCTGAGGTGACGTCCCTTGGGTTGTGTTTTCGCCTCACCAGCGCGGGGCCTGCAACGCTGCTGGTGCGCGCTAACTGAAAACAACGTCTCCAGCGTCCAAAGACGGCGGGCGCAAAAGGTCCTCGTTGATGCCCATGGTCTGGCTGGCGCGTTCCACGGCCTGCCACAGGGGCGCCGGCATTTGCAAAATCTCTTCGGGTGAGGAGGAGCGCGCTATCCACGCGCTGATTTGCAGGTGCTGCTCGCGGGTGAGCAGGTCCAGGTTCAGCATCTCGTCGATGATCTTCATCTTTGGTGAATCAGTGGTTCTTTGGTGGGGCTTTGCAGCCGCGACGCCTGGGAAGGTCTTGTATTGCACATGGCAGCGCCTTTCCGAAACAGGCCGCACGGTGCCGAAAGTTGATTTTGCGTCACACGGGCTGCCTGAAGCACAGGGTGCCCGCAGCACCGATTTCAAGCAGGGCCTCATTGATGGAACGGGCCTGCGGCCTCAGCATGGTGCGGAAACGGCTCCCCCTCGGTGTCATCCACCCACGCCGGCCACTTGTGCATCACGCTTTCAAACAGGCTGCTCGCTTGCCATTGCGAGAGCCAGGCCTGCAGGTGTGGCCAGGGCTGTGCGTCCCACCAGGCGATGTCGATGCCCGCAAACTGCCGCACAAAAGGCGCGATGGCCATGTCGGCCAGTGTTGCGTGGTTGCCGAACAGGCAGTGATGTCCCCCCAGCCGCACTTCCAGCCCTTGCAGCCATTCCATCGCCTGTTTGCGGGCCAGGGGGGCGTCGGCTTCGGGGTGGCGGTTGGGGTATTTGCAGCGGTCCAGCGCCTGCTTGAAGGGGCCGTCGCATTCAGCCACCAGTGCCAGCATGGCGTTCACATCGCCGTGGCTCGGGGTGAGCCAGCCGGCGGGGTCGTTTTGGGCCAATGCCCATTGCATGATGTCCAGGCTTTGTTCCAGCACCTGCCCATCCAGCAGCACCAGCACGGGCACGGTGGCTTTGGGCGATGCCTGCAGCAAACCCTGTGGCTTGTTCCTCAGCACCACCTCACGCAACTCGCACACTTGGCCGCTCACGGCCAAGGCCAGTCGGGCGCGCATGGCGTAGGGGCAGCGGCGAAAGGAATAGAGAACGGGCAGGGTGCTCACGTGGCTTCGTCCTCGCGTCCGCCCGTATCCTGGTTGGTGGACCGCACCGGGTGGCCCGGTTGCCGCGCGCCGATGTGTTCTTTGCCACGCTGCGTGGCCAGCTGCATTTGCCGCTCGCGCTCGGCCAGGGCGCGTTCTTGCTCAGGTGTGCGGGTGCCGTGGCAGTACGGGCAGCTCACGCCCGCCACGTAGTGGGGCGACTGCAGCTCGGTCTCGCCCAGTGGCATGCGGCAGGATCGGCACAGCTGGTGGTGGCCAGGCACCAGGCCGTGGCCCACGGACACGCGTTCGTCGAACACAAAACAGTCGCCATGCCAGCGGCTGGACTCCTCGGGCACGGTTTCCAGGTACTTGAGGATGCCGCCTTCCAGGTGATACACCTCGCCAAAGCCTTGTGATTTGAGGAAAGCGGTGGATTTTTCGCAGCGGATGCCGCCCGTGCAGAACATGGCCACGCGCGGTTTGTCGGCCAGCACGCCGCCCGGTTGCGACTGCTGCGCCACCCAGGCCGGAAACTCCGCAAAGGTCTGGGTGTGCGGGTTGATGGCGCGCTCGAAGCTGCCAATGCCCACCTCGTAGTCGTTGCGTGTGTCCACCACCACCACGCCGGGGTCGTCGATCAGCGCGTTCCAGTCCTCGGGCTTCACGTAGGTGCCGGCGTTGCGCGCGGGGTTCAGGCCCGGCACGCCCAGGGTCACGATCTCGCGCTTGAGCCGCACCCGCATGCGGTAGAAGGGCATGCGCTCGGCCAATGCCTCCTTGTGCTGCAGGGCGGCAAAGCGTGCGTCGCTGCGCAGCCAGTCCAGCACCGTGTGCACGCCCTGTGGCTCGCCCGCGATGGTGCCGTTGATGCCCTCGGGCGCGAGCAGCAGCATGCCGCGCACGCCATGGGCGTCGCACAGCGACTGCAGGGGCTCTCGCAGGGCGGCAAAGTCCGGCAGGTCCACAAACTGGTAGAGCGCGGCGGTGAGAAAGCGGGGGGTGACCGGGTCCACGAAATGGTTGAATTTGGGGGAAGGGGGTGATGATAGCTGTCACCTTTCGTTACGATGCAGGGTCACCAACGCTGTTTCCAAGGTGGTTGTATGAGCAAGGAATCCACGATCCATCTGTTCCGCCGGCTCGAACAGCTCAACGGCATTGGTGCGGCGCTCTCGCGCGAGCGGGACATCGACCGGCTGCTGGAGAACATCCTGGAGGCCGCCAAGACCATCACCGGTGCCGACGGGGGCACGCTCTACAGCGTGACGGAGGACCAGACGGCCCTCAAGTTCGAGATCCTGCGCACCGACTCGCTGGACATTCGCCTGGGCGGCACCACGGGCAAACCCATCGACCTGCCGCTGCTGCCCCTGCGCGCCGCCGATGGTGCACCCAACGATTCGCTGGTGGCTGCGCATGCCGCCATCCATGACCGCACAGTGAACATTGCCGACGCCTACAGCGCGGCGGGGTTTGATTTTTCGGGCACGCGGGCGTTTGACCAGCGCACGGGCTACCGGTCGCAGTCGTTCCTGACGGTGCCCATGAAGAACCACGACCGCGAACTCATCGGCGTGCTGCAGCTCATCAATGCGCGCGACCCGGACACGGGCGAGGTCATCACGTTCTCGCAGGCCGACCAGAGCCTGGCCGAGTCGCTGGCCTCGCAGGCGGCCATTGCGCTCACCAACCGGCTGCTCATCACGCAGCTCGAACGCCTGTTCGAGTCGTTCGTGAACCTCATCAACCTGGCCATCGACGAAAAGTCACCTTACACCGGCGGCCACTGCCAGCGCGTGCCCGCCCTCACCATGATGCTGGCCGAGGCCGTGGACGCCACGCGCGAGGGGCCGCTGGCGGATTTCGCGATGAGCGACCGCGACCGCTATGAGCTCAAGATGGCGGGCCTGCTGCACGACTGCGGCAAGATCACCACCCCCGTGCATGTGGTGGACAAAGCCACCAAGCTGCAGACGATTTTTGACCGCATCGGCCTGGTGGACACGCGTTTTGAAGTGCTCAAGCGCGACGCCGAGCTGGCCGCGCTGCGCCGCCAGCTGTCGCTGCGCCCGGTGGTGGATGCGCGCGCCGAAGGCCAGGAGCTGCAGGGCCTGCAGCAGGAGATCCATACGCTGGAGGACGAGCGCAACTTTCTGCGCCGCTGCAACACCGGCACCGAGGCCATGCGCCCCGAGGACCAGCAGCGCGTGCGCGACATCGCCGTGATGCGGCACTGGCGCAACCCGCAGGGTGTGCAGACGAGCTTTTTGACGGCCGAGGAGGTGGAGAACCTCACCATCCGCGCGGGCACGTTGACGCAGGCCGAGCGCGACACCATCAACTACCACATCGTTGCCACCATCAAGATGCTGGAGACGCTGCCCTGGCCGCGCCACCTCAAAAATGTGCCCGAGTACGCAGGCGGCCACCACGAGCGCATGGACGGCAAGGGCTACCCACGCGGCCTCACGCGCGAGCAGATGTCGCTGCAGGCCCGCATGATGGGCATTGCCGACATCTTCGAGGCACTGACGGCCGCCGACCGGCCCTACAAAAGCGGCATGACCTTGTCGCAGGCGCTGGCCATCATGTGCCGGATGCGCGACAACGGGCACATCGACCCGGACCTGTTCGAGGTGTTTGTGCGCGAGGGGGTGTACCTGCGCTACGGGCAGGCGTTTTTGGAGGCGGGGCAGGTGGATGTGGTGGACATTGCGGCGCTGGGGTTCTAGGGCGTGCCCCCATGCACGATTCCATTAACATGTTGAAACGCTTGAGCCGCCGCCCAATCCGCGCCCTGACCCGTGTCCTGACCTTTTCGAGGGGCCTTGCTTGCTGACCTCCAGGCTTCGTGCTTCTGTGATTCACAGGCTGTCCCTGTCGATATGGGGATTGTTTCTGGGCTTGGTGCTTCTTCTCTCGCTGCTGGGATATGCCGCGATGAGTGCCGTGGCGGATCGCGTGGTGCCGCTGGTGATGCGCCAGGCGGTGGAATTGCGCGCGCAGGCGGTCGAGGGGCTTTTTATCCAGGCAGGGCAGAGCGCCCAACAGGTGCAGCAGGATTTGCTGACGCGGCTGCGCGCTGCCGATACCGAGGCCGCCCTGAGCCGGTTCGATGAGCTGTTTGCGCGCGGCCCGGACGGGCTCTGGCGCCTGCGGCCCGGGAAGGTGGATACGGCCAATGCGCCCACCCTGTACCTGCACCATGGCCCCAATGGCCCGGACGAATCCACGCGTGTGCGCGCTGCCGTCAGCTACGACCTGCTGAGGGAGCGGGGGCCTGCGCTGGTGCCGCCATTTTTTTCCGCGTACATGGATTTTGTGGAAGACGGCCTGATGGTCTATGCGCGTGGCGTGGATTGGGGCAGTGGTGCCACCGCAGACGCCAGCAATGCCGACTACCCCACCATGCGGGGCGCAGACCCCCAGCGCAACTCGGAGCGGCGCATCTTCTGGACGCCGGTGTATTTTGACGAGCAGGCCAAGGCCTGGATGGTGTCGGTGATCCAGCCCCTGGACTGGCAGGGGCGCTGGGTGGGCACGGTGGGCCACGACCTGTCGATTGAAACCCTGATCGACGCTGTGGCCGCCAGGCGTGACCAGGTAGGCGTGCAACTGATCCTGAGCGCGGAGGGGGAGCTGATCTCCCATCCCGACCTGAGGGACCGCATTGCCGCTGCGAGTGGCCAGCTTCAGATCGCCAGCCTGAAGGACCCGTTGCTGGAGCAGGTGCACCACATGGTATCGAACGCGCAAGCCGACCGGGGCGCGGGCCTGAGTGCCGACGGAACGCAATGGATTGCCTGGTCGCGCATCCGGGGGCCGCACTGGTACCAGATCTACCTCATGCCCCAGTCGAGGGTGGATGGCCTGGTGATGTGGGGCATGCTGGGCCTGTGCGCCATCGGCCTGTTGGGGTTGATGCCGGTGCTGTGGTCCATGCGCCGAAGGGTGAACACACTGGTGGTGCGCCCGCTGCAGCGCCTGACGGAAGCCGTCGATACCCTGGGCCGGGGGCAGACGCCGACCCCCGTGGCGCTGGGCACGGAGGACGAACTTGGCCGCCTGGCCCGGGCCTTTGACGGCATGGTGTCCGAGCTCGTCCAGAAGCGCGCCATGGCGGCGGCGCATGCGCAGGCCTTGCAGACCGAGGTGGATGAGCGGCGCCAGTACATGGTCAGCCTGGAGGAGGAGCGCGCCCGCCTGTTTGCGCTCCTTGGCGCGATGAACCTGGGCATCCTCTTCGTCACCGCAGAGAACCAGGTGACCTATTGCAACCCCGCGTTCCTGACAATCTGGCGCATACAGGGCGATGAGGCCGCCTTCGTGGGCCGCTCTGCCCGCGACATCTTCCATGCGGTGGGGCACGGGCCCTCGTCCCTGGCGGCCCTGGCGCGCCATGCGCAGGAGGCACTGCTGGCGCCAGGGCTGTCCAGCCGGTACGAGATGGACGTTGGTGACGGGCAGACCCTGTTGCTGACATCGCACCCCGTGCATGACAGTGACAAGCGCTACATCGGGAGGCTCTGGATCCACGAGGATGTGACGCGCGAGCGCCAGACGGCGGCGCAGCTGATCTACCTCGCCGAGCGCGATGCCCTCACGGGCCTGTACAACCGGCGCAGGTTCGAGGACGAACTGCAGCGCTTCTTCCGGGGGCATGAGCGGCAGGAGCGCCAGGGCGCCTTGTTGTTCTTCGATCTCGATGAGTTCAAGGCCATCAACGACACGTTTGGCCACCGCACCGGCGACTCGGTGCTGGTGCGCGTGGGCAGCGATGTGCAGGCGCTGGTGCGCCAGACGGAAACCCTGTGCCGTCTGGGGGGTGACGAGTTCGCGGTGCTGATGCCCCATGCCTCGGTGGAGGACGCCCAGCGCCTGGCCGAGCGCATCGTCCGCGCCATTTCGCAGGGCCCTTTCTGCATCGAAGGGCAGAGCCTGAGGCTGACGACCAGCCTGGGCATTGCCCTGGCGCCGCAACATGCCGGCAACGCCGAGGATCTGGTGGCCCATGCGGATGCCGCGATGTACCAGGCCAAGCACCTTGGCAAGAACTGCTGGTCCGTCTACCGGCCCGACCACCATGCATCGCAGGAAATGATCACGCGCCTGGCCTGGAACGACCGCATCTCCAGGGCCATCGAACACGACCTGCTGCGCCTGCACTACCAAGGGGTGTATGACGCCGCCACCGGGGAACTGGCCCATCTGGAGGTGCTGATCCGCATGGTGGACGAGTCCGATGCCACGCAGCTGATCGCGCCCCGGCAGTTCATCGGCTACGCGGAAAAGAGCGGCAAGATCCTGGAGATTGACCGCTGGGTGGCGCGCGAGAGCATTGCCCTGCTGGGCGCGCTGCCCCATCTTCCGGCGCTGGCGATCAACATCTCGGCGCGTTCGTTCGATGACCCCAGCCTTCCCGCCTACATCGCGGCCCAGTTGCAGGCGGCGGGCGTGGCGCCCCAGCGCCTGCTGGTGGAACTGACGGAAACCTCGGCGGTGTCGGACCTGCGCGATGCCGAGCGGTTCATCGACGCCTTGCGGCGCACAGGGTGCCAGGTCTGCCTGGACGATTTCGGGACGGGTTTTGCATCGTTTGCCTACCTCAAACACCTCAAGGTGGACGTGCTGAAGATCGACGGGCTGTTCATCCGCAACCTCACCCGCGAGCACGACAACCAGGTGTTTGTCCGCGCCATCATCGACGTGGCCCGTGGGCTGGGCCGGCGCACGGTGGCAGAGTTCGTGGAGAGCCAGGAGATCTGGGACATGCTCAAGACGCTGGGTGTGGACATGGTGCAGGGATACCACCTGGACCAGCCGCAGGCCGGGCACCCTGCGCTGGCCGCCCCCACGGTGTAGACACCGACGTGGGGCCTGTGCTGTCTTGTGGTATTGCTATAAATATAATAGCTATTAAGGCAATATGGACGCGCGCAAACGGCCAAATTTATTCAAATTCTTCGGCGCTGGAGTGGGCCTGGGCCAAAAGCCAGTCGCTGAAGGCCGCCATGGCCCCGGTGGCGGGGCGTGACTGCAGCCGCGTGAGCCAGTAGGCACCTCGGTGCAGCTCCTGCGCAAAGGGCTGCACCAGCCGGCCCTGGCGCAGTTCGCGGGTGAACATGCGCACCGGCAGCAGCGCCATGCCTGCGCCCTGGGCGGCCGCCTCGGCCAGGGTGAGGGACGAGTCAAACACCGCGTCGCGCACCACGGGGCAGGGCGCACCGGCGGCCTCAAACCAGGCCGCCCACTCATCGGTGCGGTAGCTGCGCAGCAGGGGTTGCCGCGCCAGGTCGGCCGCCGTGCGCAGGCCATGGGCCAGCGCGGGTGTGCACATCACCGACATGGGCGCGTTCATGATGCGTTCGGCATGGGTGCCGTGCCAGGCGCCGTCGCCAAAGCGGATCGCACAGTCCAGCCCCTCGCCCGCCATGTCCACCCGGTTGTTGTGCGTGAGCAGGCGCAGGTCCACAAACGGGCAGGCCTGCTGAAAGTTGCGCAGCCGGGGCAGCAGCCAGCCCACGGCAAAGGTGCCCACGGCGCCCACCGTGAGCACCTCGCGCGGGCGGGTGTCGCCCAGCTTTTCCAGGGCGCGCTGCAGGTTGCCGAACGATTCCACCACCACGGGCAGCAGCGCCTGGCCCTCATCGGTCAGTGCCAGCCCGCGCGGCAAGCGGCGAAACAGCGGCTTGCCCAGGCGGTCTTCGAGCTTGCGGATGTGCTGGCTCACCGCCGTCTGCGTCACGTGCAGCTCCTGGGCCGCGCGGGTGAGGTTCAGGTGACGGGCCGCCGCCTCGAAGGCGCGCAGGGCATTGAGCGGCAGGTGCATGTTGGCTTGAGCTGGAAGTTTTTCTTGGGTCTGGCGGCAATTATTGTCGATGGTGCTGGGGGCTCAGAGTCCTTATCGTTCGGACCTTGTTTTCACTTCACTCCAAATCTCTATGCAAAGACGACAGTTTTCCTTGGGCTTGATGGCCGCTACGGCGTTGCCCCTTTGGGGTTGCGCGGGTGTCGGCGAGGCCGCGAGCGGGCCGGGCGCCGCGGGCACCCACCCGGCTGTGCGCACCTGGAACGAGACGCTGGCCGGTATCGAACGCAGCGCCCAAGGCCGCCTGGGCGTGGCCATGCTGGACACCGGATCGGGCCTGGCCCTGGGCTGGCGCCAGGACGAGCGTTTTGCCATGGCCAGCACCTTCAAGGCCGCGTTGGCGGGCTGGATGCTGGCGCTGGTGGACCAGGGCCGGGAGCGGCTGGATGCGCGCGTGCACTACGCGGCCACCGACGTGGTGGCGTATTCGCCCGTGAGCGGCCCCCGCGCGGGCAACGGCGGCGGCCTGACGGTGGGCGAACTGTGTGCCGCCACCGTGAGCCTGAGCGACAACACCGCCGCCAATGTGCTGATGGCGCGCCATGGCGGCCCGGCGGGGTTCACGGCCTTTGTGCGCTCCCTGGGCGACGGCACCACGCGGCTGGACCGCACCGAGCCCACGCTCAACGAGGCCAAGGTGGGCGACCCGCGCGACACCACCACGCCGCTGGCCATGCTGCACACGCTGCAAAAACTGGTGCTGGGCGATGCACTCACCCCCGCATCGCGCGCCTGGCTGCAGCGCTGGCTGGTGGAGACCAGCACGGGCGACAAGCGCCTGCGCGCCGGAGTGCCGGGCTGGAAGGTGGGTGACAAGACGGGCACGGCCAGTGAGAGCGGCACGGCCAACGACATCGGCGTGTTGTGGCCCCCGGGCGGCGGCGCGCCGGTGCTGGTGACCTGTTACCTCACGCGGTCTGCCGCCACGCCGCAGCAGCGCGACGCGGCGATTGCGCAGGTGGCGCGCGCCGTGGCGGCGGCCAGGCACGGATAGCCGGAGTCTTTTTTTGGCAGGGCCAGGAAGTCATTGGGGCTGCAATATCCCCCGCACCGTTCGGGCTGAGCCTGTCGAAGCCTCGCGCGGCGCTTCGACAGGCTCAGCGTGAACGGCTGTGGGGTTGCCGTGACCCAAGGCCCCCAAGCCGAAGACCGAAGACTCAGAGCTTCTTGACCAGCACCTGGCTCTTGCGGTCCCAGTTGTACTTGCGCTTGCGTGCATCGGGCAGCCAGTCCGGGTCCACCGGCTGAAAACCACGTTTGATGAACCAGTGCATGGTGCGGGTGGTCAGCACAAAGATGCTGTCCAGGCCCAAGAGGCGCGCGCGCTGTTCGATGCGCTTGAGCAGCTTCTCGCCGTCGCCCGTGCCCTGGCTTTGCGGTGATACGGTGACGGCCGCCATCTCTGCGGTCCTGGCTTCTGGGTAGGGGTACAGCGCCGCGCAGCCAAAGATCACGCCGTCGTGTTCGATGATGGTGTAGGTGGCGATGTCGCGCTCGATCTCGGTGCGGTCGCGTTTGACCAGCGTGCCATCTTTCTCAAACGGCTCGATGAGCTGCAGGATGCCGCCCACGTCGTCAATCGTGGCCTCGCGCAGCTCTTCGAGTTTTTCGTCGATGACCATGGTGCCGATGCCATCGTGCACATACACCTCGAGCAGCAGCGAGCCGTCCACCGCAAACGGCAGGATGTGGCTGCGTTCCACGCCCGCCTTGCAGGCCTTCACGCAGTGCTGCAGATAAAAGCCCGTGTCGGTGGGCGTCTGGGCCGTGGGCAGCGTGGCCAGCAGGGCCTGCGCGGCGGCCAGTGGCAGCTCGGTGTCGATGGGGTTGTCCTCGCCCTCTGGCTCGCCGGGCGCCATGCGGATGCCGGGCACCTCGGTCAAAAAGATCAGTTTGTCGGCGCGCAGCTCGATGGCCACGCTGGTGGCCACTTCTTCCATGCTCAGGTTGAAGGCCTCGCCCGTGGGTGAGAAACCGAACGGCGACAGCAGCACCAGCGCGCCCATGTCCAGCGTTTGCCGGATGCCCGCCACGTCCACCTTGCGCACCAGGCCCGAGTGCTGGAAATCCACGCCATCCACAATGCCCACCGGCCGCGCGGTGAGGAAGTTGCCCGAGATCACACGCACCGTGGCGCCCGCCATGGGCGTGTTGGGCAGGCCCTGGCTGAAGGCGGCCTCGATCTCGTAGCGCAGCTGGCCGGCGGCCTCCTGAGCGCAGTCGAGCGCCACCGAGTCGGTGATGCGGATGCCGTGCGAGTATTTGGCCTCATGCCCCTTGGCCGCCAGTTGCTCGTTGACCTGCGGGCGAAAGCCGTGCACCAGCACGATCTTCACACCCATGGCCTGGATCAGCGCCAGATCCTGCGCAATGTTGTGCAGCTTGCCGGCCGCGATGCCTTCACCCGTCAGCCCGATCACGAAGGTCTGGTTGCGAAACTTGTGGATGTAGGGCGCCACCGAGCGGAACCAGGGGACGAAGGTGAAATTGAAAACGGCGGACATGGGCGGTGGAAAGCGGTGGAATGGCCTTGGAGCGAGGGAAAAACCGGCAACAGCAGGCGGCTACAGAGGGCCGCCAAGTCGCGCATCATAAGCATGCAGGGCTTTCACTGTCTGGGGCGTGTGCCGCTTGGCCCCCGGTTTGTTGCTGAAACGCGGCCAGCCGGGCCGCAAAGGGCTCCAGGATCAGGGCGTCATCAGGCCCCGAGTGGGCCGCCACCGCAATGGCCACGCCGCTGTGGGCCATCAACGCTTGCATCTCGGGCTGGGCGATCATGCCGTGGTCCAGCAGGGCCTCCACCAGGCGGGTCAGGGCACTCCGGTGCTGGTGCAGCAGGGCGCTGGCGCGCTGGTACTGGGACTGCAGCAGTTCCTCAATGGCGGCGTTGCTGGGTTCCACGTCGGTGTTGAGGTGGTTGTCCAGCTCCACCGTCACGTCGGTGCGCGACAGGCGCGTGCCAAAGCCATGGTGGCGGATGTACCGCGCCGCTTCGGCCGTGACCTGCTTGTAGTCCTGCTCGGCGCCGGTTGTGCAGGCCATTTCGCCAAACACCAGCTCTTCGGCCACGCGGCCCGCCAAGCCCACGCACATCATGTCCAGCGCGTTTTGGCGGGTGGTGACCTTGAGCCCCGCAAAGCTGTTGTAGCCGCCCTCGAACGAGGCGATGTTGATCTTCACCTCCTGCGGGGCCTGGCCGAACAGCAGGCAGTACACCAGCCCGTGGCCCGCCTCGTGCACCGCCAGCAGGGCACGAAAGTCGGCATTGGCGCGCTGCTTGAGGCGGTTCAGCTCCAGCGTGACGGAAAATTGCGCCTGCTGCACATCGCCCAGGGTGCAGATGCCACGCACCAGCAGATGGCGCTTGTCCGCTGCCAGCGCGATACCAAAGCTCTGCGCCAGGGGCAGCTGCTGCTCCAGCACCCACAGCGCGGCGTTGACCAGGTTGGCGCTCAGGATGGCGTGCACCGACGAGAACAGCGGCCGCGTGCCCTGCGCCGGAAACACCGCGTTGGCATACAGCTCATCCAGCACGTCCTGCCCGATGGCAAAGCGCACGCCGCATTGGGTGGCAATGTCGTCGCAGTACCGCGCGCACAGGTTGCGGATGAGCTGCTCGTAGGTGGCCTTGTTGAACGAGGGGTAGATCACATGCTCGTTGCCCAGCCGGGCGATCTGCTCGGGCTTGAAGCGTTCGCTGAGCGCCTTCTTCACATCGATGAGGGAGAGCTTGCGCGTGAGGCGGTGGAAGATGTCGGCGTCGGTGTCGCAGTCTTCCACGCGCTGGGCGGTCTCGTGGTACATCTCGTCGAGGTTGCCGCACACAAACACCAAGAGCTTGCTGTAGTCCGTCTCCCACGACGACAGAGACTGCTGAAACCGCGTGAACAGCGCCTGCACCTGTGCGGGCGGCCACTGCATGATCTCGGCCAGGGGCTCCGAGAGCTTGAGCATGCGCTTGAGCTCCTGCGCATCCCAGGCGTCGAGCTGGAAGCGGTAGGGTTTCTTGCCAGCGCGCTCCTCCTCGTTGTCGTCGGCCCGTTCGGCTTCGTAGTGCGCGTCGGCCAGCTTGCGCTCGATGTTGGTGAGGGCACTCAGCGCGGGCGGCAGGCGCCCGTCGGACAGCAGCGTCCACACATCCTGGTAGCGCTCCACCTTCACGTCGGCGCCCTTGGTGTCCACCGTGCGAAAGCGCTGGAACTCGTCCAGCACCAGCATGCCCGGCGCGCCCTCGTGGATGCCGGAGTCGCCCAGCATGCCCGAGATGGACGAGCTGCGGTAGCTCGCTCCGTGGCTGAAACCGTCCATCTGCACTTCCACAAAACGGTCGTAAAAGCCCAGCAACTGTGCCAGGCGCCGCGTGAGCTGCGTCTTGCCCGTGCCGGTCAGGCCCCATAGGCAGACGATGACGGGCCGGGTGATGAGCTGGGGCAGCACATACCAGGCGCGGATGGCATCGATCACGCGGTCGATCACATCGTCGATGCCAAACAGCTCGGCCTTGAGCTGCGTTGTGGCCAACGCCAGTGCCTGCTGGCGCTGGGCCAGCAGCTCCCGGTGGGCGGTGCCCGGTGTGTGCCGCTCCTGCGGCGTGGTTTCTTGAAGGGAGGAAAGGTCCATGGTTTTCAATCGTTGTTTTGCATCAGTCGCTTTCGGTGAAGCGGGATGTCTGGATCGCCTTGCGCAGGGCGACGTTGTCCGCGCGGCGCTGGGCCCCACGGGTTCGGATGTGCTTGCCTGCCGCACTGGACAGGCTGCGTTGGGCCAGCGCGGTGGCCACAGGGTTTCGGGGCGGGCCCGAGGCTTCGAGCTGTAGCACCAGGGGCTGCTTCATGCGGCGCAGCTTTTTGATTTCACCCTGGGCGTAGGCCCGAGACAATTTTTGGGCACTCATGGTGTGCACGTACTCCACAAACAAAAAACCCCGGCAATGGAGCCAGGGCTTGCGGAGCGCGTGAATTTGGTGCGCTGGTGCTTTCGCCATGGCTGAACTGTGTGTGCACAGTCCAGCCGGGGCGGTGGACTGTGGTCAGACGGGTGCGGTGCAAAGGGCAGACATGTCAGGGACCTCCAGGGGTTCGTTCGGGCCGCGCGCCAAAGGGGCGCTGTGTGAATAACGGATTCCGAAGAATGGGCGCGATTTTGGCGATGCTGGGCGGCTTTGGCAACGAAAAGCGCTGAAAATGCCGCGCAATGTCGCACCAAAAGCACAGAAGCGGCCAGCGGGGCAGGGTGCCGCTACCGATAATGCGGGCCTATGTCTTCTTCTGATCCGCGTTTGCCTGAGCCTTCCCGCGCCCCCGCACCCACACAGATACCCGTTTCGCCACCCGCGCCGCTGCGCATCGAGTTTCCCGAGTCCCTGCCCGTGTCGGGCAAGCGCGAAGAGATCATGGAGGCCATCACCCGGCACCAGGTCATCATCGTGTGTGGTGAAACGGGCTCGGGAAAGACCACGCAGTTGCCCAAGATTGCGCTGGCGTTGGGCCGTGGCAAGTGCAATGCCAAGCCCGGCACCAAAGGCCAGCTCATCGGCCACACCCAGCCGCGCCGCATTGCGGCCAGCAGCGTGGCCAAGCGCATTGCCGAGGAGTTGAAGACACCGCTCGGTGATGTGGTGGGTTTCAAGGTGCGGTTCCAGGACCGCCTCTCCCGCGATGCCTCCGTCAAGCTCATGACCGACGGCATCTTGCTGGCCGAGACGCAGACCGATCCTCTGCTCAAGAATTACGACACCATCATCATCGACGAGGCGCACGAGCGCAGCCTCAACATCGACTTCCTGCTGGGTTACATCCGCCAGATCCTTCCGCGCCGACCGGACCTCAAGGTCATCGTCACCTCGGCCACCATCGATGCCGACCGGTTTGCCAAGCATTTTGAATCGGCCAAAGGCCCAGCGCCCGTCATCATGGTGTCGGGCCGCACCTTCCCGGTGGAGCAGCGTTACCGCGCATTTGAAGAAAGCCGCGACTACGGCCTGAACGAGGCCATTGCCGATGGCGTGGACGAGCTGTGGCAGGGCAATGCGGCGGGCGACATCCTGGTCTTTCTGCCTGGCGAGCGCGAAATCCGCGAGGCGGCCGACCACCTGCGCAAGCACCTGTCGCACCAGCCCGTGATGCGCAACGCCGAGGTGCTGCCATTGTTTGCGCGGCTGTCGCAGGCCGAGCAGGACCGCATCTTTGACGGCCACACGGGCCGCCGCATCGTGCTGGCCACCAACGTGGCAGAGACATCGCTCACCGTGCCTGGCATTCGGTATGTGATCGATGCAGGCACAGCGCGCGTGAAGCGCTACAGTTTTCGCAGCAAGGTGGAGCAGTTGCTGGTCGAGCCCATCAGCCAGGCCGCCGCCAACCAGCGCGCGGGCCGTTGTGGCCGCGTGGCCAACGGCATCTGCATCCGCCTGTATGACGAGGCCGACTTCAACAGCCGCCCGCGTTTTACCGACCCCGAAATCCTGCGCAGTTCGCTCGCAGGCGTCATCTTGCGCATGAAGTCGCTGCACCTGGGCGATGTGGTGCAGTTCCCCTTCATCGAGGCCCCCTCGGGCCGCGCGATTGCCGACGGCTACCAGTTGCTGGCCGAACTGGGCGCGGTGGACGATGCCAACGAGCTCACGCCCATGGGCGTGGAACTGTCGCGCCTGCCGCTGGACCCCCGCGTGGGCCGCATGATTCTGGAAGCGCGCGACCGCAAGGCGCTCGACGAAGTGCTGGTGATTGCCAGCGCGCTCAGCGTGCAGGACGTGCGCGACCGGCCCATGGAGGCCCAGCAGCAGGCCGACCAGGCCCACGCCAAGTTTGACGACGACAAGAGCGAGTTCAGTGGCTACCTCAAGCTGTGGAAGTGGATCAACGAGGCCCGGGGCGGGGCGCCCAGCCTGCCATCGGCCCGTGCACAGAAGGCCTTGGCCGCGCAGAAGGCGCCATCGCAGGCCTTTTTGCCGGTGGCGCAACGCTCGGCCGCCGCCGGGGCCCAGCCAACAAGCGCCGCGCCCGTGCCCGCACCGGCCGCGACCCACAAGCTCAGCAACCGCCAGTACGAGCAATTGCTGCGGCAGAACTTCATCAGCATTCGCCGCTTGCGCGAATGGCGCGACATCCACACCCAGTTGCTCACCGTGGTGACCGAGCACAAGTGGCAGATCAACACCCAGCCCGCCAGCTACGAACAGTTGCACCTGGCCATGCTGGCGGGCTTGCTGGGCAACGTGGGCGCCAAGGGCGATGAGGAAGACTGGTACCTGGGCGCACGCGGCATCAAGTTCTACAAGCACCCCGGTGCGCACCTGAGCAAGAAGCCCGGGCGCTGGATCATCGCGTCGGAACTCGTGGAGACCACGCGCCTGTTCGGCCGGGGCATTGCGGCCATCGAGCCGCAGTGGCTGGAACAGATGGGCGGGCACTTGCTGAAGAAGCAGCTGCTCGATCCGCACTGGGAGAAGAAGTCTGCCGAGGTGGTGGCGCTGGAGCGCGCCACGCTGTATGGCATCGTGGTCTACAACAACCGCCGCGTGAACTTTGGCAAGGTCGACCCCTACGCCGCGCGCGAGATCTTCATCCGTGAGGCCCTGGTGGGCAGCAACTGGGAGACCAAGCTGCCCTTCCTGGCCGCCAACCAGAAGCTCATTGCCAAGGTCGAAGAGCTGGAACACAAGTCCCGCCGCCAGGACGTGCTGGTGGACGATGAGCTCATCTACGCCTTCTACGACCAGCAGCTGCCGCCCGAGGTGTGCAGCGGCCACAGCTTCGAGGCGTGGTACCGCGAGGAAAGTAAAAAGCGCCCCGACCTGCTCAAGCTCACCCGCGACGAGCTGATGCGCCACGAGGCCGCAGGCATCACCACCAACGCGTTTCCCAAAACCGTGCGCCTGGGCGGCGTGGACTGCACCGCCACCTACCTGCACGAGCCCGGCGATGCGCGCGACGGCATCACCGTGACCATTCCGCTTTTTGTGCTCAACCAGGTGAGCGATGAGCGCTGCGAATGGCTGGTGCCCGGCATGCTCAAGGACAAGATCCAGGCGCTGCTCAAAAGCCTGCACCAGCGCCCGCGCAGCCGCTTTGTGCCGCTGCCCGAGTCGGCCACGCGCCTGGCGGGGCTGCTGGGCGCGCCCGAGCGATTTGGCACGGGCAGCCTGACGGATGTGCTGCTCAAGCAGGTGCGCGACGAAACCTCGCTCGACGTGAAGCGCGCCGACTTCAAGCTCGACATGCTGAGCCCCCACCTGTTCATGAACTTCCGCGTGGTGGACGAACACGGCCGCCAGCTCGGCCACGGCCGCAACCTGGGCGCGCTCAAGGCCGAATGGGGTGCCAAGGCGCGCGGCGCCTTCCAGGCGCTGGCGGGGCTCAAGCTCGGTGGCGCAGCGGCAGAGGGCATGAAATCTGAGCCAAAAATGCCCTCTGCGCCCGATGGTAAAGCGCAAGCAGCTATCAAATCAGGAGCTAATGCTTCAACCCAGCCCGCCCAGCCGGCCAAACCGGCCAGCGCTACACCGTCGGCCCCCGCAGGCCAGCGCTACACCACCTGGACGTTTGGCGAGCTGCCCGAGCTGATGGAGATCAGGAAGGCCGGCCAGACGCTGATCGGCTTCCCCGCACTCATCGACGGCAGCGACGCCGTGAGCATCGAGGTGTTTGACGAGCCCGAGGTCGCCGCCGCCAAACACCGCGCGGGCCTGCGCCGTCTGTTTGCACTGCAGATCAAGGACGCGCTCAAGTACCTTGAAAAGAACATCCCCGACCTGCAGAAGATGGCCGTGGCCTTCATGCCCCTGGGCACACAGGAAGAGCTGCGCACCCAGATCATCGACGTGGCGCTGGACCGCGCCTTTTTGCTCGACCCGCTGCCCACCGACGAATACGCCTTCAAACGCCGCGTGGAAGAGGGCAGGGGCCGCCTCACGCTGATCGCCAACGAGGTGGCGCGCCTGGCGGGCACCATCCTCATCGAATACGCAGCCGCCGCCCGCAAGATCAAGGACACCAAAAACGCGCCCGAAGCGACGGCAGACACGCTGCAGCAACTGCAACGCCTGGTGCCCAAGAACTTCATTGCAGCCGCCCCGTGGACCCAACTGGCCCACTACGCCCGCTACCTCAAGGCCATCACGCTGCGGCTGGACAAAGTTCGCGCCGACCCCGCCCGCGACGCCGCCAAACTGGCCGAACTGCGCCCGCAGGAGCAACGCTACTGGCGCCTGGTGGCCGAGCGCAAGGGCGCGGTGGACGCGCGCATGCAGGAGCTGCGCTGGCTGCTGGAGGAGTTGCGCGTGAGCTTCTTCGCGCAGGAGCTGCGCACGCCGCAGCCGGTGAGTGTGAAGCGGCTGGATAAGTTGTGGGCGCAGATACAGAGCTAGTCAATTCAGCGCGATGAATCGGGCGTCTGCACTTGACGCAACCGTTCGGGCTGAGCCTGTCGAAGCCTCACGCTATCGCTTCGATAAGCTCAGCGTGAACGGCTTCAAGTGGTGCGGTGCCGACGCAAGTAGGGGCCTTGCATCCAGAGCGGGAAGAAGGGGCGTATGCCTACCACTTTGCCACCCTCACTCTACCACCACATCCCCCAGGTCACCCGCAATCAGCCTGAACTGCGCCAGCGCCGCCTGCAGGTCTTCCACAATGTTCCGCGCAATCACGCCCGGTGCGGGCAGGACGCACTAGTTCCAGAGCTTCTGTACGAGGGAGTGGGTAGCGGTGTTCATCAGTCTTTCAATCTTGCAATCTGCGCCAGCCGGGCTTTGACGGTGGGCTCGCGCTCGGGGTCGCTCAACAGGCCGGGCAGGGCGTTGTGGAAGGCGGGCATCTGCAGCAGCGCTGCGGCAGCCTGCGCCACATGCTGGCGCACGGGTGCGCTGGCGGCGGCCACCTCGCGGGCCACGGCGGCGCGGCCCTCCAGCACGGTCATGATGTCTTCCAGGTCGTGGCTCAAGTACACATCGTTGCCGCCACGGTCTTTGAAGGCCTCCAGCTTGGTCGCCAAAAAGTGCGGTGCCGACAGGTGTCGCACCACCAGTCCATCCCCAAGCCCATCTGCCCGCCCATCTCCGAGCGTGGCGGTCAACGCCTCGTCAAACCCCACTCGGTACCACGGGTTGGCAAAGCCCAGCACCTTTTCGTCCAGCGGCACCAAGTCCAGCTGCATGCGGTGCCAGAACCAGCGAAAGGGCGGCGTATTGTCTGCCATGGTTTGCGTAAAGCCGCGCTGCATCAGCTGCTCTGTCAGGCGGTGGTATGCGCCCAAGGTGGCCACCTCCACAATGGCGTCCACGTCTTCGGTGGGGCGCACATCCATCAAGCCTGCGTCGTCTACCAGCAGGCCGGTAGCGCAGCCGCCCACAAACACCACCTGCTCGCACAGCGGCCCCATGGCGCGGGCGATGCCCAGCAACAGTTCCAGGTTGGGGTTAGCCATACGATGGGCCTTTGGTTTTGGGGGCCGACTCGGGGTCGATCAGCGCCTGCAGCCGCTCCAGCGCCATGCCCCGCTCGCGGGCTTTGCCTACGCGCAGGGCGTCAAACAGCGCCAGCAGCTCGTACAGCTTGGCGTCTTGCATAGCCGCAAAGGGAACGGCAGGGTGCAACGGCTCTATGCCCACGCCACGCACTGTGCCGTTGGGGTGTGGCCACACAAAGTCTGTGCTGCCCGGCGCAAACACTCCAGCAAAAGCAGGCGCGCTGTGGCTGGTGGGCACGCCGGCCACCAGCGGCAGCTTGACGGCAGGGAAGGCGTACTTGGCCCCATGCAAGGCAAACTCCGCCAGGTTGCGGGCGTGGGGGCGCACCGGGTTGTCGGCTGCCGCTTCCGCGCCATCTGGCAGGGCCGCACGGCGTACGCGCTTGCGTGTAACGCGGTAAATGCCCAGGGGCTCTTGCACGGCCAAATCACCGTCCACGTTGTTTGCGTCAGCATTGCCCACGCTTGCACCAGACGGTGGCGGCTCACGATTGGGTAGTAGCAGCCCCGCCTGCAACCCGCGCTTGATGCAGGCATGCGCCTCCGACACGCTGATGCCCAGCTCTTGTGCCAGCCGCGCATACGTCCAGCGCTGTTCACCCCAGGCGACGAGCTTGAGGGCAACCAAAAAGTCTTGGGGCTTCAATTGCATAGGAATTCAATATTCGCAAATATTGAATGTATCCTGATTGAACATCAGCGGCAAGTATGAGTTTGTAAATGGCCTCTACCGCCTGTCTATCAAGCACGAGCAGCTATCAAAACAGTAGTGGTTGGCTTACTGCGCAGCTTCGGCCTCTTGAATCTCTTTCAGAGTGCGGCCATCTGCCGCCTTCCACTCGATGCGTCCGTTCGCAATTCGACCCAGAACAACCCCTGCAGCCGTACTTGGTGCACTGAATGGGTAATCCTGGGTGAAAACATAGAAAGCGCCCGCGAGTGTTAGCACGCCGTTGCCAATGAGTTCTTGGCGCAGTTCCCACATACCGCGGACGTGGTGCTCCATGCTGGGGGAGGTGTCTGCCACAGCCTGTGATCCCGCATGCACTACAAAGCCCTTGCTTGATTCATAGCCTGTGGCCTGCACTCCCTTACCCTTGCAAGTGAGTATTTGACCGGCCTTGGCGGCGGGGGGCTCGGGTGTCTGCTCAAACCCATGCACTCCCAGTACCGGCAGCATGCCCAGCATGTGGCCCAAAAAGACTTCCATATCGGCCCGGTCGGCCTCGCTCAGCGATGGCTCTGCGGGCTGGTTGGCGTTGTCCAGCGGCATGCGCTTGGCGGCGCGGGCCAGGGCGATGAGGCGCGACTCCAGAAACTGCACATACGCCTTGTTGAGCTGCCCGGCCGTGGTGGTGGTAAAGCCGATGGCGCGGGTCCAGAAGTCTTTCTTGGCCTGGTGATCTTGCAAACGCGGAAGGATGGGGTCGCCCTCACCCACGTAGAGCATGTCGCCCTCGCCATCCGGGCGCGGCCCCAACAGCAGGTACACGCCGGTTTGCGCCAGCTCGGGCCGTGCCTTGACCTGCGGCAGCAGCGCACGCGGGAACATCAGCGCCTTGCCGATCCAGTTGGATTTTTCGACGATGCGCAGGCCGTCGGGGTCGCCGTCGGCGACGAAGATGCGGAGGGAGAAGGGGGTTTGCATGTACTTTCTAATCCATGATGCGTAGCTCAATCTTTACAGTGGCCTGATCCGTCCTCTTGGCCTCGTGGGTGGGTGAATCTGGGCAACTTTCGTTCGCCCCCATCTTGGCACCATCACTGGACATCGGGTTTTCGAGAAAAACGCCCGGATTCTCAGAAAAGAAGCGCTCCATCGCATTGGCACGCGACCACATGAACACGGTGGGCATCACCCAAATCCCAATGGCAAATAGCACGTAGGGAATCCCGCTGGGTATCGGGCCTGTCGTAGCTGGGACGGGCAATTTGCTCAAACTTGAAACGCCCAGCAGTAGGGCCAACCAGCACAGCTCGATCAGCACAACAAAGATCGAGTTGGAATGCTCTCGCAGGTGTGAATAGGTGTCGCGCACATCCCTGCCACCCTCTTGGCGACGCGCATGGAACAAATGCGCATAGAACCGATTTACCTTTGGTTCCTCTGTCAGCAGCCGCCTAAGCACCGTGTATTGCATCCCGCCAATCCAGATGACGGGCACGCCAAAAAGCAGCAGCGGAAACGCCTGCGCAGACCCAGTGCCTTGCCATAGCCCACAGAAGAACGAAACAAACGACCAGATACCCAGGGCGAATACGAGCGATTGGGAGACCAGGTACGTTGGACTATGCGGCGCCATCGGCCCCCTTGGTGTGATAGCGTGCTTCTGTCTTGTCGGCAGGTGCCAATGGAAATATCGCCCCATCCTTGCGCGCCATGTACATGCCGAGTGAAGCTGCACCGCATATTGCGCAGAGAATGCCTGAAATCGGTGGCTCCCATGGAAATGCAGAAAGCTGCCCCCAAGAGACCAAGCTCAACACCAAGGTAATCACCCACCCGAACCAGAAATAGCGCGAAAGCGAAGCAATTCCGTCACGCCCAAACCGACCTGCGTGCAACACCGTAATGGGTGTGCTCGCCAAATAGCAATAGCCAAGGCCCAACAGCGCCGCTGCGAACGCGATATAGGACCAGTCCGGCTTAACCGGCTCTTTATTGCCTTTCCCGTTCGGGTCTGCGGCAACAGCCTTGGCCATATCTAGCAACACGTCAAGCAAACCGAATTTCCACGCAAGTACCACGACACAGACAATGCCTACGATGAAGCCCAGGAAGTAACGCACCAAGTAGGACTCCCACCAACGGTTGTTTGCAGGTTCGCTCTTCTTTTCTGTATCGCTCATTTCACCTCCCTGATGCTACGAATTTGAAACTGCTGTGCGTCACGTCAACCTCCGAATGTCCTCGCCGATACCGCCTGCCGGGACGTCTGTCCACGCTGTGGCTTGGCGTTGGCCTCGACTCGCCGATGGCGTAGGCGTCAAACTCTTTTTTGGTCTGGCGGGCCAGGTTGCCCCGGTCTACCAAAAACAGCACGCGGCGCGCGCCGCCAAACTTGATGAGGCGGTAGATGAAGCCGATGCTGGTAAAGGTTTTTCCGCTGCCGGTGGCCATCTGGATCAGGGCCTTGGGCTTGTTGGCGGCGAGGCTTTTTTCCAGGTTGGTGATGGCACCGATTTGGGCGGGCCATAGCTGGTAGTGCGCGCCGCCGCTGCCCCATTCGGTGATCAGCTGGGGCATGTTGCGCATGCGGGCCAGGAAGGTGCCGGGGGATTCGCTGACGCTGTTGCTATCGCTGGCGGGTGGGCGCAAGGCCAGCCATTGCACCAGCAGCTCGGGGTGGAAGAAGGCGAACACGCTGCGGGCGCGTGGCTCAGGGTCCAGGCCGTTGGTGAAGTGGGTTTCTACCCCTGTGCTTTCCCACACAAAGGGCAGGGGGCGGCTCCAGGCGGGCAGGGTGGTGGGCAGGCCTTTGGTGTAGCGGCTGCTTTGCAGCTCTACGCCGGTCAGGGTGGCGCCTTCTTTCTTGGCTTCGATCACGCCGCAGGCTTTGCCGCTGACGTAGAGCAGGTAGTCGGCAAAGCCGAAGCCGGGGTTCAGGGGGAATTCGCGGATCGCCACGCCCACGGCTGCGTGGATGTTGGCGTCCGCAACGCTGCACACGTGCCAGCCCGCCGACATCAGCAGTGCATCGATGGTTACCCTGGCCTTGGCCTCTGGCGTCATGCGTGTTCCTCCCTGCGGGCCATTCTAGGGGGCAGATACATCTGGTTAACTGTGTGTGAGCTTCGGTTGTGACTCTCTTTCTCCAGGGGGATGGGCGTGGCGATCAGAGTGAGGCGTTCGGGGGCTGGTCGGTGGGGTCACCTTGGCGACCTCGAACCGGGCCACCCCCATTGCCCGTGTCCCGCTCGGCCTCTAGGCTTGCGGCCAAAAGGAGACCGTCTGCCCTATGCGTCCGCACCATAAGTTCTGGCCCCGCCGCCTGCCGCATGCCATCACCCTGCCGGCCACCTCGCTGTGGGACAACCTGGCCATCAACGCTCGCCGCTACCCCGACAAGCCCGCGCTGGTCTTTTTTGGCAGCACCGTGACCTATGCGCAGCTGGCCGCCGGAGCCGAGCGCATGGCGGCGCGGCTGGCCAGCCTGGGGGTGCAGCGGGGCGACCGGGTGGTGCTGTGCATGCAAAACTGCCCGCAGCTGGTGATGGCGCACTTTGCCATCCTGCGTGCCAATGCAGTGGTGGTGCCGGTCAACCCCATGAACCGGGCCGAGGAGCTCAAGCACTACATCACCGACCCCGATACCAAGGTGGCCTTCACCACGGGCGACCTGGCCCCCGAGCTGGCCAAGGCCAGCAATGCGTTGCACCCTTCCGAACGGCTGGCGCACCTGGTGGTGACGCAGTTCACCGATGCGTTTGATGCGGGCGTGACGGGTGCTGATGCGCCGCCCGAGGCCTGGGCTGAGTGGCTGGGCACGCGACATCCGCTGCCCGTGCTGGACGGCGGCGAGGCCCATGCCTGGGTGGATGCCTTGGCCTGCACCGATGCCCCCCCGGCGCTGGCGGTGGGGCCGGAAGACCTGGCGCTGCTGCCCTACACCAGCGGCACCACCGGCCTGCCCAAGGGCTGCATGCACCTGCACAAGAGCATCATGCACAACGCCGTGGCCAGCAGCCTGTGGGGCAACGGATCGGCCGACAACGTGACGCTGGCCGTGGTGCCCATGTTCCACATCACCGGCATGGTGAGCGTGATGCATGCGTCCATCTACAGCGGTGCCACCATCGTGATCATGCCCCGCTGGGACCGCGACCTGGCCGGGCGATTGATCTCGCGCTGGCAGGTCACGAACTGGACCAACATCCCCACCATGGTCATCGACCTGCTGGGCAGCCCCCATTTCGCAAGCTACGACCTGTCCAGCCTGGTCTACATCGGCGGTGGCGGCGCGGCCATGCCCCAGGCCGTGGCCCAGCGCCTGCTGGAGCAGTATGGCCTGCGCTATGCCGAAGGCTATGGCCTGACGGAGACGGCCGCGCCTTCGCACTCCAACCCGCCTGACCACCCCAAGCAGCAGTGCCTGGGCATCCCCTTCATGAGCACCGATGCGCGGGTGATCGACCCCGACACGCTGCAGGAGGTGCCCATGGGCGAGCAGGGCGAGATCATCATCCACGGCCCCGAGGTGTTCGAGGGTTACTGGAAGCGGCCGGACGCCACGGCGTCGTCCTTCATCGAGTTCGAGGGCAAGCGCTTTTTCCGCTCGGGTGATCTGGGGCGCATGGACGAGGAGGGCTACTTTTTCCTGACCGACCGGTTGAAGCGCATGATCAACGCGAGCGGCTTCAAGGTGTGGCCGGCCGAGGTGGAGGCGCTGATGTTCCGCCACCCCGCGATCCAGGAGGCCTGCATCATTGCCGCCAAGGACAGCTACCGGGGCGAGACGGTGAAGGCCGTGGTGGTGGTGCGTGCCACGCACAAGGACACCACGACCGAGCAGCAGATCATCGACTGGTGCCGCGAGAACATGGCGGTGTACAAGGTGCCGCGCATCGTGCAGTTTGTGAATGCTCTGCCCAAAAGTGGCAGTGGCAAGGTGATGTGGCGTGCGCTGCAGGAGCAGGAGCAAGAACAGGCGGCTTAGTAAGGGCGCAAGCGCAACGGGCGGGGTAGCAGCCTGTTGGGGCGTCGCCTCCTGTTGGTTTCCCAAGGATCAGGGGCTGCCGGTGTTGCCGTCGGCAGCCCTTTTGGCGGGTGGGGTCAGGGCGATGCGGAGGCGGTGGTCAGCTCGCCCAGGTCGCGCTCCAGCAGGGCGGGGTCGCCCAGTTGCAGCTCGATCAGGCGGCGCAGGTGGGTCACGCTGTCCAGGTCGATGCCCCGGCACAACAGGCCGGTGTGCAGGCCCTGCACGTGGGCCACTTCGGTGGACATGGCGATGTGGTTGCCGGTTTCGGCCAGGGGAATGGTGATCTGGCAGAGCATGCCGGGTTCCAGCTCGGCCTGAGCGGGCACGGTGATCAGCGCACCCTTGAGGGACAGGTCCAGCACATGTACGCTGAAGGCGTCGCGCGAGGTGGTGAGCAGGGCCGGCGCATCAAAACTGACACGAACAAAGTGGCGGCGTTCATGGGGCATCGCTGTCTCCTGGGCGAAGCGTGGGGTTGGCACATGCTACTCCAACCCCCGCCGGGGCAGATTGTCTTTGGAGCTTTTTGCAAGCTTTCGTTACCATGGGCCTTCCGCCGTTGAGGGAGTCAGGCTGTGGGTCCAGGCGTGTTCCGGTTCAGGCGCCGATGTGTCGGCTGGCTGCGATGGTTTGTGGTGCTGCCCTTGCTATGGGCCTGCGCCAGCGTGCCTGCGGCGCCGCGCGAGCTGCGCGTGGGGGTGTACTCCAACGAGCCCAAGGTGTTTGTCGATGGTGACGGCAAGGCCGCCGGCATTTTTGTGGACCTGCTGCAACTGGTGGCCGTGCGCGAGCAGTGGACGCTGAAGTTCGTGCCTTGCAACTGGCAGGACTGCCTGGACGCCCTGCGCGCGGGGCAGCTTGATCTGATGCCGGATGTGGCGCGCTCGGCCGAGCGCGAGGCTTTGTACGATTTTCACACCCTGCCGGTGCTGCACAGCTGGTCGCAGATCTACCGCGCACCGGGCAGCGCCATCCACTCGCTGTTTGACCTGCAGGGCAAGCGGGTGGCGGTGCTCAAGGGGTCGGTGCAACGTGCCACCTTCATCAACATGGTGGACAGTTTTGGCATCCAGGTGTCGCTGGTGGATGCACCCAGCCTCATCGATGCCTTTGCGCTGGTGCAGCGCGGCGACGCCGATGCGGTGATTGCCAACCATCTGTTCGGCAACTTTCATTCGGCCCGGTATGGGGTGACGGATTCGGGCATCGTTTTCCAGCCGGCCACCCTGTTTTATGCCACCGGCACCGGGCGCAACGCGGATGTGCTGGCGGCCATCGACCGCTCGGTGCAGGACTGGCGCAGCGGCGCCGACCCGGCCTACACCGAGGTGCTGCGCCAATGGGGTGTGCAGGCGCAGGAGGGGCGGGTTTCGCCGCTGCTGTGGTGGGGCCTGGGCGGGCTGCTGGTTTTCAGCCTGCTGGCGGTGCTCACGGTGCTGCTGCTGCGCCGACAGGTGCAGGAGCGCACCCGCCACCTCCAGGACAGCGAGCAGAAGCTGGCCACCATTTTGGACAGCGTGGGCGCCTTCATCTACATCAAGGGCCTGGACTACCGCTACCAGTACGCCAACCACCACACGCTCAAGCTGTTTGGCAAGACGGCCAGCGAGGTGGTGGGGCATGACGACGGCGTTGTGTTTGACGCCGCCACGGCCGCGCAGCTGCGTGCCAATGACCGGCGTGTGCTGGAGGATGGCGAGACGCTGGAGGCCGAGGAGGTGAACACCCAGCGGGCCACGGGCGAGACCCGGGCCTACCTGTCCGTCAAGATCCCGCTGCGCCATGCCAACGGCAGCATCCATGCGCTGTGCGGCATTTCCACCGACATCACCGAGCGCCGCAAGGCCGAGGAGTCGCTGCAGATCGCGGCCACGGTGTTCGAGTCGTTCGAGGGCATGATCGTCACCGGGCCCGACCAGCGCATCCTCAAGGCCAACCAGGCCTATGCGCGCCTGACCGGCTATGCGGTGGAGGAACTGGTAGGGCAGACGCCCCGGCTGCTGCACTCGGGGCGGCAGGACGCCGGGTTTTACGCCAGCATGAAAACCGCGCTGCGCACCACCGGTGTGTGGCAGGGCGAGGTGTGGAACCGGCGCAAGGACGGCACGGAATACCCGGCCTGGATCACCATCACCGCAGTGCGCGCGCCCGAGGGCGACATCACGCACTATGTGGGCACCCAGACCGACATCTCCAGCCGCAAGGCGGCCGAGGAGGAGATCCGCCTGCTGGCCTTCTACGACCCGCTCACCGGCCTGCCCAACCGCCGTCTGATGACCGACCGCCTCCAGCACAGCCTGGTGGCCAGCGCGCGGGCCGGCACCGGAGGGGCGCTGCTGTTTGTGGATTTGGACAACTTCAAGGATCTCAATGACACCCAGGGCCATGAGCTGGGCGACCAGCTCTTGCGCCAGGTGGCGGCCCGCCTGGCGGGCTGCTTGCGTGTGGGCGACACGGTGGCGCGCCTGGGGGGCGACGAGTTCATCGTGCTGCTGGAGGGGCTCAGCCTGCTGGCACATGAAGCCGCTGGCCAGGCCGAGGCGGTGGGGCGCACGGTGCTGCAGGCCCTGAGCCAAAGCTACCAGCTCGACGGCATGGTGCACCACAGCTCTTGCAGCATTGGTATTGCCCTGTACACCGATGCGCAGGGTTCGGTGGACGAGCTGCTCAAGCATGGCGATATGGCGATGTACCAGGCCAAGGGGGCCGGGCGCAACACCTTGCGGTTTTTTGACCCGCGCACCCAGGCCGATGTGACCGCACGCACACTGCTGGAGGCAGGGCTGCGCGAAGCGCTGCGCGACGGCCAGTTTTTGTTGCACTACCAGGCGCAGATCAGCGCACACCACGGCGTGGTGGGGGCCGAGGCCCTGGTGCGCTGGCAGCACCCGCTGCGCGGTTTGGTGTCGCCGGCCGAGTTCATCCCGGTGGCCGAAGCCTCGGGCCTGATCATGCCGCTGGGCGCATGGATTCTGCGCGCCGCCTGCCTGCAGCTGGTGCAGTGGGCGCAGGATGCGCACACCGCGCACTGGACGCTGGCCGTCAACGTGAGTGCGCGGCAGTTCCGCCACAGCCACTTTGTGGACGAAGTGCTGGGCGTGCTGGAGGAAACCGGCGCCAAGCCCCACCGCCTGAAACTGGAGTTGACCGAGACCCTGCTGCTCGACGATGTGGAAGACACCATCGAGCGCATGGAGCAGCTGCGCCGCCACGGCGTGGGCTTTTCGCTCGACGACTTTGGCACGGGCTACTCCAGCCTGAGTTACCTCAAGCGCCTGCCGCTGGACCAGCTCAAGATCGACCAGGGTTTTGTGCGCAACCTGCTCACCGATGCGGACGACGCCAGCATTGCCCGCACCATCGTGACGCTGGCGCGCAGCATGGACCTGGGGGTGATTGCCGAAGGCGTGGAAACCACGGAGCAGCGCGACATGCTGGCCAGCCTGGGCTGCCACACCTGGCAGGGCTACCTGTTTGGGCGCCCCGGCCCGGCTGCGGCCCTGCAGGCGGCGGCCGCCCAGGCGCAGGTGCCCTGACGGGAGCGGCGCTGGTGCGGCGTAAGGTGTGTTTTTACTCCTTTTTTGATAGCTTATTTTCTATGATGGATGAGCGGTAGCGGCTATTTTTATTTGTAAAATTCAAGGGTGTGCCGCTTCCGCGTGGCGGGCCCCTTGTGCGCCGTATCTGTCGCCATTGGCTGACATCTTGGACGCGCCCCTGGGGGTAAGGTAGGGCAGGCCTTGCGGCCAGCGCAGGCCACCCCGGCCCGTGCAGCGGTTGGCATGCTCTGCGTGCACCCCGCAGGCCAGTTTTTCGGAGTCCCCCATGAACACAATCACCACGACCTTCACCACCATCCGCCACCTGGTGGCAGGCACCACGGCCGCCCTGCTGCTGGCGGTTGCCGGCGGCGCCCACGCCCAGGCCTATGTCAACGCCACGGTGGGGGGCGAGCTGGCACCCGGCGTGTATGGCCGCATCAACATCGGCAACGCACCGCCACCACCGCTGATCTACGCCGAGCCCGTCATCATCCACCGCCCGGCGGTGGTGGTGCCACGCGCACCGATCTACCTGTATGTGCCCCCGGGCCATGCCAAGAACTGGGGCAAACACTGCGGCCGCTACAACGCCTGCAACCAGCCGGTGTATTTTGTGCAGGAGCCCCCACCGCGCCGTGGCCCTGCGCACCGTGGCCACGGCCGCGATGACCGCCGCTGGGACGACGACCACCGCCACGGCGGCGGCAAACACGACCGTGACCACGGGCGTGGCCATGGCCGGGGGGACGACCGGGGTGATCGCGGAGAGCGGGGCGAAGGCCGTGGCAAGGGCCATGGCCACCGGGACTGAGACCGGTATGCGTTCAAAAGTATCCATCCGTTCACGCTGAGCTCGTCGAAGCGCCGCGCGAGGTGTCGACAGGCTCCGGCTGAACGGCTTTGGTCGATTGAACGCGAATCCGCAGGACGGGCTTGTGAAGGCGGGAAGGGCGCCCGTTCCCTTGCGCCATCGCAGACGGTGGGCTGGCGCCAGCGGTTAAGCTCGGGCCTCTATGGCCCAAGTCACCTTTTCCCCCCCATTCACCACCCCTTCCGAAGTCGCCAGCCAGCTGCGCCAGGGCGGTTATGCCGTGTTGTCCCCGGCGGCCGTGGCCCAGTGGGTGGGCTGTGATCTGTCTGCGCTGACGGGCCTCAACGGCGACTGGGCCACGCTGCCCCCCGATGATTTCCTGAAAGACGGTGGCCGCTACCGCCGCCGCCGCCATGCCTGTTTTGTGGTGCAGGGCGGGCAGGTGCAGCAGGCCCCCCACCGCGCGCATTGGCAGCCGGTGGAATACAACGCGCTGCATGGTGGCATGGAGCGCTGGTTTGCGCCCATGGAGCCCGCCACCGTGGCCCAGCCCGTGTGGCAGCAGTTGCTGGCCGCGCTGGCCGGAGTGTCCGACGCCGTGTTTGCTGGCCCGGATGCGCCCGCGCCCTGGTTTGTGGAGGCGCACCAGTTCCGCATCGACACCACCGACGGCATTGGCCGCCCCACACCCGAGGGCGCGCACCGCGACGGCGTGGACCTGGTGGCGGTGTTTCTGGTGGGCCGCGAAGGCGTCAAGGGCGGCGAGACGCGTGTGTTTGAGGCCACCGGCCCCAGCGGCCAGCGTTTCACGCTCACCGAGCCCTGGTCGCTGCTGCTGCTGGACGATGCGCGCATGATCCACGAATCCACCCCCATCCAGCCCCTGGCTGCGGGTGGCCACCGCGACACCCTGGTGGTGACTTGCCGGCGCGGCAACTTCCAGGGGGCCGATGTGGTGGGGCTGGCACCGGCCTGAACCCCGGCACATGAGTGCGCCCGATTTGATGCGAATCAAGATGCGCGGTATGGTGGCAGTTCACACTGATGCCCATGGCCAGGCCATAAGAACCTGTTCAAGATCTTTTCGGGGTCGCACAAGTCCCTTGCCGGGATGGGATGCTAGGCGCGGTGCGCCGCCAATAGCTCGGCTATTGGCAAGCGTCGCAACGCCGCAGACCGCCCGGCAAGGCACTTGCCCAAAGGGTTGGAGTGAAATCGGGCGATTGGACGCTCCGTCTGCTTGCACTCCAATGCGATCCCCGAAAAGATCTTGAACAGGTTCTTAGCCCGGTCCCACCCCTCACTTAAGGAGAAGCACCATGTTCAAGCACATTCTGGTTCCCGTCGATGGCTCCAAGACCTCGATGCTGGCCGTGTCCAAGGCGGCCGCCCTGGCCAAGACCTTTGGCAGCACCGTGACGGCGGTGTATGTCGTCGACCCCTATCCCTTCACCGGTGTGGGCGCCGATTTTGCTTACGGCCAGGCGCAGTACATCAGCGCCGCCACGGCAGAGGCCAATGCTGCCTTGGATGCCACCAAAAAAGCCATGGCAGAAGCGGGTGTGCAGGCGACCGCCCTGGTGGGCGAGGGCCATGCGGTGCACGACGGCATCCTGCGCGCGCTCGAAAGCACCGGGGCCGACCTCATCGTGATGGGCTCGCACGGCCGCCGGGGCCTGGAAAAGCTGGTGCTGGGCAGCGTCACGCAGCGCGTGCTGGGCGTGGTGCACATCCCGGTGCTGGTCGTGAGAGACTGAACGCCATCCCCATGAAAAACGGCTCCGAAAGGAGCCGTTTTTCATTTCAGTTCTCGATGACGCCGCGCCTCCGCGCATCCCACATTCCACAGATCGTGGAGCAGGCACACACCCCCGCCAGTGCACCCGTGGATCTGGCTCTGCCAGGCCACCGGGTGCGTCCCCCTTGGGGGAAGGCGCCGCAGGCGACTCAGGGAGCTACTCAATCTTTGCGCCCGAGGCTTCCACGATGCCCTTCCACTTGGCGTAGTCGGTCTTGAGCAGGGTGCCCAGCTGTGCAGCCGACATGGCTTCGGGCTCGGCGCCCTGGGCCTGGATGGCGGCCTTCATGTCGGGCGCGGCCAGCAGCTTGTTGATTTCGGCGTTCACAGCACTGACCACGGCGGCCGGCGTGCCGGCGGGAGCAAACACGCCGTACCAGGTGCTCACATCAAAGTCCTTGAAACCCGATTCGGCCACGGTGGGCACCTCGGGCAGCGACGAGCTGCGCTTGGCCGACGTCACCGCCAGCGGGCGCAGCTTGCCCGCCTTGATCTGGCCCATGGCCGAGGGCAGGGACGAGACCAGCAGGTCCACGTTGCCCGCCAGCGCATCCATCAGCGCGGGGTTTGATCCCTTGTAGGGGATGTGGCTCAGCTTCACGCCTGCGGCCTTCTCGAACAGGTCGCCCGCCAGATGGATGGACGTGCCATTGCCGGGCGAGCCATAGGTGATGGTGCCGGGCGCGGCCTTGGCGGCGGCCACCACGTCGGCCAGGGTCTTGTACTTGGAGTTGACGCTGGTGGCGATGACCACGGGCGTGTAGGCCACGTGGGCGA
>JADMJR010000057.1 GCA_018780365.1 Acidovorax sp.
CCGTGCGCCCGGGCTCCGGCGACAGCACACATCCCAGACGCTAGCGACCAGGCGAATCCTTCACGCCTGGGCTGGCGCAAAGCCAACCAGGCGGCAGCTGCTCGCAGAGCCGAGTGCAGCCGCAAGAAAGATTGAAAGATTCGCCATGACCAAGAATTCACGCCATACCAGCAACGCCCATCTGCGCAACCTCGGTGTCATCGCCCACGTCGACGCGGGCAAGACCACGACCACCGAACGCATCCTGTTCTACACGGGTGAAAGCCACCGCATCGGCGAAGTGCACGATGGCACGGCGCAGATGGACTTCGACCCGCAGGAGCAAAAGCGTGGCATCACCATCAACAGCGCGGCCGTTACCGTGCACTGGAAGGGCACACAGCTCAACCTGATCGACACGCCCGGCCACATCGACTTCAACATCGAGGTGAACCGCTCGCTGCGCGTGCTCGACGGTGCGGTCGTCGTGTTCGATGGCGTGGCCGGCGTGGAGCCGCAGACCGAGACCAACTGGCGCCTGGCCGACAAATACCGTGTGCCGCGCATCGCGTTCATCAACAAGCTCGACCGCGTGGGCGCCGACTTCCACCGCGTGGTGGCCATGATGGAGGAGCGCCTGGGCGTGCGCGTGGTGCCGCTGCAGATCCCCATTGGCGCGGAAGTCGACTTCCGTGGCGTGGTGGACCTGCTCACCCTGCGCGCCCGCATCTGGGACAAGGACGACGCGAGCGCCCCCTACCGTGAAGCCGACGTGCCCACCGACCTGCTTGAGCAAGCGGTGCGCAGCCGCGCCCGCCTGGTCGAGGCCGCCGTGGAGCAGGACGAAGCCGCGCTGCAGGCCTACGTGAACGGCGAAGAGATCGCTGCGGACATGCTGCGCGCCGCCATCCGCAAGGGTGTGCTGGCAGGCGCCTTCGTGCCTGCGCTGGCTGGCTCGGCCTTCAAGAACCGGGGCGTGGAGCCTTTGCTCGACGCCGTGGTGGACTACCTGCCCTCGCCGGACGACATCGTGCGCGAAGGCAGCGACAGGCCGGCCACGGCCGCCGATCCGTTCGCGGCCCTGGCGTTCAAGGTCGTCACCGACGACCATGGCGCCAAGGTGTTCGTGCGCGTGTACAGCGGCCGGCTGGGCCGGGGCGACGTGGTGCTCAACACCAGCACGGGCAAGACCGAGCGCGTGTCACGCCTGTACGAAGTGCATGCCGACCAGCACATCGAGCACGACGAGCTGGTGGCAGGCGACATCGCCGCCGTCGTGGGCCTCAAGGACACGCTGACGGGCCACACCCTGAGCGACCCGGGCCACCCCGTGGTGCTGGAGCAGATCAGCGTGCCCGAGCCGGTGATCCACGTGGCCATCGAGCCCAAGGCGAGCGCGGACCAGCAAGGCCTGTCCAAGGCCCTGCAGTCCCTGCTGCGCGAGGACCCGAGCCTCAGGCTGCAGCACGATGCCGAATCCGGCCAGACCATTCTGTCCGGCATGGGCGAGCTGCAGCTGGAGGTATCGATCGAGAAGCTGCGCGCACGCCACGGCGTCAACGTGTCGGTCGGCCGCCCCCAGGTGGCCTACCGCGAAACCATTTCGCAAAGTGTGGAGGTACACCATGTGCACAAGAAGCAATCGGGCGGCCCCGGCCAGTTCGCCGAGGTGAGGCTGCTGCTCGAACCCCTGCCCCGGGGCGAAGGCATCCGCTTTGACAACCGCATTGTCGGCGGCGCCGTGCCGCGCGAGTTCATCCCCTCGGTGGAGGCCGGCATCCGCCGCGCCGCCCTGGCAGGCGTGGTGGCCGGCTTCCCCGCCGTGGACTTCGTCGCCACGCTGGTGGATGGCAGCTTCCACGAGCGCGACTCGTCCACGCTGGCCTTCGAGCTGGCGGCCATGGCCGCCTTCCGCGAAGGCTTCGCGAAAGCGGCACCCCAGGTGCTGGAGCCCGTGATGGCCGTCGAGGTCATCACCCCGGCGGACTACCTGGGCGACGCCATCGGTGATTTGAACCGCCGCCGCGGCGTGGTGCGCGGCCAAGGCCAACGCGGCAATGCCGCCACGGTCGAGGCCGAGGTACCGCTGAAAGAGATGTTCGGCTACATCGGTAGTTTGCGTGCGCTGTCTTCGGGGCGCGCGCAGTACTCGATGCAGCTGGACCACTACGGGGTGGTGCCAGCGGGGGAGATGGCTGCGTTGGTGCCGTGAAGTGGAGCGCGCCATGCAGGACTTGATGGCCTGGTAGCTCAAAGACAAGAGGGGTGTAGACGAATGTCTACGCCCCTTTTTTACTTCAACCGACGACGGGTCGCGATGATGGCTGCGTTGATTCAGAAGCGCGTTGGCAGACCCCCAGATGCTCACACGCACCTCACAAACTTCATGTTGATCTCACACAGCCACCCAATACTGACGCCCAACACTCAAGCTTTCTTGAGTTGAAAGGTGTCAATGTTTATCGCAATCGTGCTCGGCATCGGCCTGCTTTGCCTGGCGATTTTTGGTGTGGCAGCCTTCTTTCTGAAAAAAGGCATGGTCAGCGCTTTCGGTGCCGTGGCCCACCAATTGCTCGGATACCAACCACCCACCGCCGCACCACGTGTTGCCGCCTGGGCCTGTGTCCTGCTTGTATTGATACTGCTACCCACGAAGGGGTGCAGCCATGTGCAGATCGGGCTGTACCGCCAAGCAATTCCGCCCCAATTCGAGCTGCTGGAGGTCGTGCACCACAATGAGATCGGAGGTTTCAGAGAGGGCTGTGGATTCGCAATCTTCCGACTATCCGCAGACAATCTGGCCCGCATCCGCCGTCAGGGGCTGGCCTACTTTGAGCCCGCGTCCCTCGGCAGGGATAGCAAGCCGTACCACCAGTACCAGCCATGGAAAGCCACACCGGCCTCAGAGCATGGACACCTGTTTCGTGGGCAAAGCTGCGCAGGTTCCCCACCCGAATTGCTGGAACAGGCTCAGCGCGCAGCAGACAAAGAGGGGACGTTCTTCACTACGGGCCATGAGCAGGATCTGGTGGTTGTCCCCGCCTTGGGATTGCTCATCTACTCCTACAACGGTTGACTGGCTGGACGACAGAACGGCGCAGCGGTATCTCGTCTTCCTCTAGCTTGGCGCACCACCGCATCGTCTAAATGACATAAATTGTTCTCGCCGCAGGACATCGCAAATTCAACGAAGTTACAGCAATGCAGCGGTGGTAGTCATGGGCGGCTGCCAGCGACGAAGTAAGAACAAGCCACCGGGGCAACTCCTGGGTGGAATCAACGCCGACTCACCGGGCGTGGCGGCGGCTTTGTTTGGTGAGCACCTCTTTTAGCTCACGGTGGCATAGGCGAGATCCTTGGGCGTTTTCACCAGCACCTCCGGTACATCACCAACCACTACCGTGTCATCGAGCCTGAAACCTCCCAGGCCATACACATAGAGGCCCGGCTCTGATGAGTAGACCTCACCGGCCAGCAGCGCGCGTGTATTGAACGCCATGTCCTCGGGGTATTCATGCAGCATCAGGCCGACGGCGTGGCCCGTGCGATGGAACACGTGGTCGGCCAGGTCAGCCTTCTCGATCACCGCCAGCGCCGCAGCGTCCATGTCACAGACGCGCCTGCCCGGGCGCGCGGCGGCGACGGCAGCATCGGTCGCGGCGCACGCGGTCTCGAAGCAGTGCACCTGCTGCGCGCTCGGCGCGCCACAGAACCAGGTGCGCTCATTCTCCACGTAGTAGCCATTCAAGCGCGGTAGCACGAAGTTGACGATGGTGTCACCCGGTGCAATGCGTGCGCCGCACGAAGCGCCATCGCCGTGCGGCGAGGCCGAGGCGGGGCCGGTCAACGTCCAACACTTCATGATTTCGAAGTCCTCGCCAGGAAACCGCTTCGCGGCTTCTTCAGCCATCAATGCAGCAACGGTGTGATCCACCACCTGGACCAGGGCGCCAGGCTTGTACAGTTCGCGGTAACGGTCCTGCGCCCAATCCGTCAGACTGCCGAGTTCTCGCATGATCTGCAGCTCCTCAGCATGCTTGACCCATCGCAGCGCACGCATCTCGCCGTGCGAGGGGCGAACCACCAGCTCAGGCAGATGGCGCTGCACCAGCGCCAGCACAGGATGCGGCAGGTCCACCGCTAGTCGCGCACCGGCCAGGCTATTCGAGTGCAACAGGCCGGTAACCACCTCGGGCAATTGCGCTGACAGGGGCAACCTGTTCGTGATGCGGGGGTGCTCGCTGTAGTAGTGAATGCGGTCAGCGTCCAGCCACAGGCTCTGCTTTTCCAGGCAAAAGCGCAGGTGGTGGGTAGAGAGTTCATTTATCACTGCAAACGGTGCGCCGTGGCGAGGGACAAAAAGGAACACCGGGCGCTCCCAGGGCCAGACGTCAAGCTGGAAGTTGCTTGCATACTGAAAGAAATCCGGCGTGGTGAAAACCAACGCATCAACGCGCAGGCGATCCATCAGGGCTTGCATGGCTTGCGTACGGGCATCGCGCACGGCGGTAGTGAGGCGGGGCATGGTGTTCTTTTCCTTCTTGGTGTTGCTTACTTATTGCGCGATGTCGAGTTTCTTGATGAATGGCCCCCAGGCCGCAGCGTCACGCTGCACCAACCGCTCGACCTCGGAGGGCAGCGCCGAGATCGGCTCCAGCGTCTGCGCGGCTAGGCGCTCGCGCACCTCGGGGGTTTGGATCGCCTTGTTGATCTCAGTATTGAGTCGCTGCACGATGGCTGATGGCGTGCCTGTCTTGGCGACGATCGAGTACCAGCCCGGCACGGCTACGTCATAGCCGAGCTCATTGAAAGTAGGCACATTTGGGAATGCGTCCATGCGCTTGTCACCGGTCACGGCCAGCGCCACCAGCTTGCCTGTGCGCACCAGCTCCGTAATGCCGCCGGGCACGGTCGTCATGACCGGCGTGTCGCCAGCCATCAGACTGGTGGTGGCGCCCGCGCCGTTAAATGGCACATGCTGCAGCTTCATACCGCTGCGCTCGGCTACGAGCTCCATCGACAGATGGGTCGAGTTGCCGATGCCCGCCGATGCATAGCTGATCTGGCCCGGTGCTTCTTTGGCCTTCTTCACCAGCTCAGCAAAGCTGCGCACCTGCAGCGTGGGCGAGACCAGCATTACGAACTGCGTGTTGGCAAACACGGCCACGCCGGCAAAGTCGCGCGCAGGGTTGTAGCTCAGACGCTGGTAGAGATAAGGATTCCAGGCCAGGTTAGACACTCCCGCGAGGAAAAGCGTGTAGCCGTCGGCCGGTTGTCCCACGGTGTAGCTCGCAGCAACACTGCCGTTTGCTCCAGGCCGGTTCTCCACCACCACGCTCTGGCCCAACCCCTTGCCAAGCTGCTCGGCCAGAGTGCGCGCCAGCACGTCATTGCCTGATCCTGCGGCCTGGGGAACGATGAGCTTGATCGGCCGCGCGGGCCAGGTCTGCGACCAGGCTGGCAGCGCCAACATGACGCCCAAGGCGGCGAGCACTTTTAACCCCTGACGACGGTTCAGCTGCTTCATCATTCGACCCCTTTCAAAGAGTATGTACCGCACGGTACAGATTACAATGAACCGCATGGTACAGAAATCAAGAGAAAGCGCAAGTGCAATAAAAAAACGCCCGGGCCAGAAGGCGCGGGCGTTAAGCAAAAGGCGGTTCGGGTGGCAGTCAGTCAGGCTGAGGCGGCTGCGCGATGAGTTGGGCGAAGTACTTGAGGGCAGCAGTGGTCTCTTTGCGATCACCTGTTGCCAACAGGTCCAGCATCAGGCCACGAAATGTCGCAAGCTGCAGCCTCGCTCGTAGCCGGGCCTCCTTTGGGCTCAGACCCAGTTGGTGGATCATCTGGCGCTCCAGGGGTTCAAGCCAACTTGCCACTACGTCCTGTAGGAAATCTGCATGGCGCTCGGGGTCTCGCACAGCGCGGCCATAGAGTTCAAACAGCAGTTGCATCACGGGCAAATAGCTCTCGGTCGAGAATCGGTCCCATGCGCGCTCGATGTTGCCTGCCATGCCGAGGTCGTTGCCCAGAACCTCACGGCGCTTGGTCACCTCGTCGCGGCGGATTTCGTGCAGAACACGCTCCCAGAAATGATCGGCTGAACCGAAGTAGTAAATCAGCATCCGGTGGCTGGTACCCAGGTGCGGTGCGATGGCCCGCAATGACCAGTCCCCGAAGCCATGCGTCAGCACATGATGACCCGCTGCTGCCAGCAACTGGCGGGCTTGTTCGCCATCACGCCTGGAAGGCGGTGTGGCGCTGCTATCAGCATCTTTGGGTGCTTTTCCGGACTTTGCATCGGCGGTGGGCGAAGGGGGCGTCATGCAGCGTATTTTCGCAGCATGATGGCCACTATCCTCGTCGGACTGTTCGCGTTGAAGGCGCTTCTTCGACTGCTTGCGGTCGTAGCTGGCACGATTCGCTGATAGCGCTGGATAGGGCGGAAGATCGCCACAACTTCCGTCCATCAAAGGACTTGCCCAATCGTTCGGATTCCTCTTTCAGCTGAGACTTTCCAGCAAGGAGGCCTTGGGGAAACATCGTTCTCAGCCTGAAGCAGCCATAACTTATCGAGTTTAGACTCGTGTTGGTCACGGGGCACTGTGGCCATACACATCTTAGTTTCGCTGAATCCGCGACAGCGGCTCCTACTGTTCGAAGTACGTCGCCAATAGATAGCGGCTGATCTACCTACGACAGGACTAAAACGGCCCGCTCCAGCATCGCGTGCAGCAGCACGTTGCAGCCCGCCGTGATGTGCTCCGGCT
>JADMJR010000230.1 GCA_018780365.1 Acidovorax sp.
ACGCAACACCTTCTGCGTTGCTGCGCACCGATGCCACCGTGTTCACCAGGCTGTGGCGCATCTCGCCCAGGGCCGCAAGCAGTTGCCCCATTTCATCCTTGCCACCGGGCGGCACTTCGGCGCTGAGATCCCCCCCGGCAATCGCGCGGGCCGCCAGCACCGCATGGTGCGCAGGCCGGGTGACGGCGCGGGTGATGCCCACGCCCAGAATCGCCGCCAGCACCACACACAGGGCCAGCGTGCCCAGCACCCAGACGCGGGCCATGGTGAACACCTGCTGCGCATCGGCATTCGCCTGCAATGCGGCTTCGGCATTGATCTTCTGCAGCTCGCCCAGCGTTTCGGCAGTGGCCACAAAATTGGACTCGGACTCGCCTGCGTACAACATGCTCAAGGCATCGCTGGTGATGTCGCGTGTTTCGGCGGTGCTGAAGTCCACGCCCTTGGCAATGTCCGTCAGTTTGGCCTGGGTCACGACATAGGCCCCCTTGCGCTGCTTGTAGGCCTGGTAAACCTCACGCTCCTTGGGGAACTCGATGAGCGGTTCGTAAATGGCCTCGACGCGGTCCAGGTCCTTGTGGCGCAGGGCCACCTGCTCGGAGAACGCCTTGACCTCCGCCACGCTGCGCGCGGTGACCATGCCGGCCTCGGCGCGGCGCATGCGGTTGAGCAGCACCCGCAGCTCCCCCGTCTGTGCCACGCTGGGCAGAAGGTTGGTGGCGATCTCTTCGGCATTGGCATGGATGCGCGACATCTGCACCAGCGCAATCACGCCGAGCAATGCGGTCAACAGCACAACGGCCAAGAAGCCCGCGCCCAGCTTGACGCCGATGCGCAGATCAGAAATTTTCATGATGAATCACCCCCAAAAAACCGTGCCGTGGGCTGGCACCCGAGGCACTGCGCCCCCGCGCCAGACAGCCCCACAATCACCGCATGTAACAAAATGCAGTCTATCAGTCCAACCCCCGCGCTGCGCGGGCGCTGCCCTCACTGCGGCGCAAAAGGCCACAAAAAAAGCACGCCACCCGGTGGGGCGGCGTGCTTTTATTTTGATAGCGCTTCGTGCTTTAAGCACGCGCGCCAGCAGCCATTTCAGGCCTGCGACTTCTTGTAGTTATCGATGCCGTCCGTGATTTCCTTCTTGGCCGCGTCCAGGCCTTCCCAGCCCAGCACCTTGACCCACTTGCCCTTTTCCAGGTCCTTGTAGTGCTCAAAGAAGTGGGCGATGGCGTTGCGGCGCATGGCGTTCACGTCGTCAATGGTCTTCCAGTGGTCGTACATGGGCAGGATCTTGGACGTGGGCACGGCAATCACCTTGCCATCCACACCGGCCTCGTCTTCCATCATCAGGATGCCCAGGGGGCGGCAGGTGACGACCACACCGGGGTGCAGGGGGTAAGGCGTGATCACCAGCACATCCACCGGGTCGCCGTCGCCCGACAGCGTCTGCGGCACATAACCGTAGTTGGTGGGGTAGTGCATGGCCGTGGTCATGAAACGGTCCACAAAAATGGCGCCCGATTCCTTGTCCACTTCGTACTTGATCGGGTCGGCGTTCATCGGGATTTCGATGACGACGTTGAAGCTTTCGGGGACGTTTTTGCCTGGGGGGACGTTGTTGAGGGACATGTCTTTGGATAGTGGTTGGATAACGATAACCCGCGAGGCATAAGGCGCTGATGCAGCGCAATGAAGCGTCGGGATTAACCCTGATTTTAGGGGCACGCCCCTTTCTGCACGCTTGCAAACGGCGGTTTGGCTGTAAATTGGGCTCGTTGGCCAATCGACTCCTTGCCCTTTCATGGGGCTCAGGGGCACGAGGAAGCAACGCAGCGGAAGCACCACCGACCTGCGTTGTGTTTCCTTCCGTGCATCTGAACTGAACACTGAAAGGAGTGACGAATGGCTGGAAATACAGCGCTGACTGCCCCTCTGATACTGGCTCTGGTTTGCGGATTGATTGCGGTGGCCTACGGCATCTGGGCGCGGGGATGGATCCTCGCCAAGGATCCAGGCAACGCCCGCATGCAGGAAATCGCCGCGGCCATCCAGGCCGGTGCCGCTGCCTACCTCGCCCGCCAATACAAGACCATCGCCCTCGTTGGCGTGGTGCTGGCGGTTCTCATTGGCATTTTTCTCGATGGCACCACGGCGGTGGGCTTTGTGGTGGGCGCGGTGCTCTCGGGCGCCTGTGGCTTCATCGGCATGAACGTATCGGTGCGCGCCAATGTGCGCACGGCACAGGCCGCCACACAGGGCATTGGCCCCGCGCTCGATGTCGCGTTTCGCGGCGGGGCCATCACCGGCATGCTGGTGGTGGGGCTGGGGCTGCTGGGCGTCACGGGCTTTTACTGGTTCCTGGCGGGCAATGGCAACCTCACGCCCACGGCCAATCTGGCCACGCTGCTCAACCCGCTGATCGGTTTTGCGTTTGGCTCGTCGCTGATCTCGATCTTTGCGCGGCTGGGGGGCGGCATCTTCACCAAGGGCGCCGACGTGGGTGCCGACCTGGTGGGCAAGGTGGAGGCCGGCATCCCTGAAGACGACCCGCGCAACCCCGCCGTGATCGCCGACAACGTGGGCGACAACGTGGGCGACTGCGCCGGCATGGCGGCCGACCTGTTCGAGACCTATGCCGTCACGCTGATCGCCACCATGGTGCTGGGTGCCCTGCTGGTAGCTACAGCCCCCGTCAACGCCGTGGTGTACCCGCTGGCGCTGGGGGCCGTGTCCATCGTGGCGTCCATCATCGGCTGCTTCTTTGTGAAGGCCTCGCCCGGCATGAAGAACGTGATGCCAGCGCTGTACAAGGGCTTGGCGATTGCGGGCGTGCTCTCGCTGATCGCCTTCTACTTCGTCACGATGTGGATCATGCCGGACAACTCCATCATGGCCAGCGGCAGCCAGATGCGCCTGTTTGGCGCCTGCTTCACCGGGTTGGCGCTGACGGCTGCGCTGGTCTGGATCACCGAGTTCTACACCGGCACACAGTATTCGCCCGTGCAGCACATCGCGCAGGCCTCGACCACCGGCCACGGCACCAACATCATCGCGGGCCTGGGCGTGTCCATGCGGTCCACCGCCTGGCCGGTGATCTTCGTGTGCCTGGCCATCCTCTCGGCCTACCAGCTCGCGGGCCTGTACGGCATTGCGGTGGCGGCCATGTCGATGCTGAGCATGGCGGGCATCGTGGTGGCGCTGGATGCCTATGGCCCCATCACCGACAACGCCGGCGGCATTGCCGAAATGGCCGAGCTGCCCAGCAGCGTGCGCGACATCACCGACCCGCTGGACGCCGTGGGCAACACCACCAAGGCCGTGACCAAGGGCTACGCCATCGGCTCGGCGGGCCTGGCCGCGCTGGTACTGTTTGCCGACTACACGCACAAGCTGGAGAGCTACGGCAAAGCCATCACCTTCGACCTGTCCGACCCCCTGGTCATCGTGGGCCTGTTCATCGGCGGGCTGATCCCCTACCTGTTCGGCGCCATGGCCATGGAGGCCGTGGGCCGCGCTGCCGGTGCCGTGGTGGTGGAGGTGCGCCGCCAGTTCAGCACCATCCCCGGCATCATGGACGGCACCGGCAAGCCCGAATACGGCAAGGCCGTGGACATGCTGACCACCGCCGCCATCAAGGAAATGGTGATCCCCAGCCTGCTGCCCGTGGTGGTGCCCATCGTGGTGGGCCTGGCCCTGGGGCCCAAGGCGCTGGGCGGCTTGCTGATGGGCACCATCGTCACCGGCCTGTTCGTGGCCATCAGCATGTGCACCGGCGGCGGCGCCTGGGACAACGCCAAGAAATACATCGAAGACGGCCACCACGGCGGCAAAGGCTCTGAGGCACACAAGGCCGCCGTGACGGGTGATACCGTGGGCGACCCCTACAAGGACACCGCAGGCCCGGCCATCAACCCGCTGATCAAGATCATCAACATCGTGGCGCTGCTCATCGTGCCGCTGGTGGTCAAGTTCCACGGCGGGTAAACCCCCTGGCACCACCGATAAAAAGGGGCCTCGGCCCCTTTTTTGCCGCTTACCATCCGGGGCACCGGCATTCCTCCAGAGAAGATGGCTTTGAAACACACCGCACCGTCTGCCCCCACCCCCTCCGGAAACCACACCCCGCTGTACCAGCACATCGTTCAGGACGTACTGGCCGGCTCCAGGCACCTGATGGAGCGCATCGCCGAGGCCACGCGCATGTCCTTGCAGTTGCGCCTGGACCAGGCGCGCACGCCGGGTGAGCACCATGCCATGCTGGAAGCAAAGCAGCAGCTCATGCGGCTCAATGCGGTGATGAGCGAGCGCTACCCCGAGGCACTGCGCAAGGCCCTCAGCCAGCAATCCACGCAGACAGAGGCCAAAGCCACACGCTCGCTGTTCACCGTGCATTTCGATGAGCTGGAGCTGATGGACGAAACGCAGATCAGCGACAGCGTGGAACGCGCCCGCGCCCGGCAGGTGCTGACCTCGGCGGTGGAGGGGCCGCTGGCCGACCTCGATGCCCTGGTGTGCGCCGCCCAGGGGCTGCCGCAGGTGCAACCTGAGCACAACCCGCTGCGCCCGGAAGTCTTCCTGCAGGCGCTGCAGGCCGTGGTGTCGCAGATGCAGGTCACCGAGCAGGTGCGGCACGACTGGATCGGGCACCTGGCCCAGGCGCTAGGCAGCGAGCTGCGTGGGCTCTATCTCGCGCTGATCGAACAGCTCCAGCAAAACGGTGTGCAGCCTGTGGGCTACGCCATGCGCCAGGCCAACGGCCAGTATGTCTACGTCGCGCCGACCGAGGGCGGTGCGTCTCCGGGCTTTGGCTTCGAGGCAGACCCGTCCGCCCCCGCAGGGCCCGCCGACCCGCTGCTGACACTCGACCGCCTGCGCCGCCTGTTGCTGGGCGAGCTGAGCGAACCCTCTGCACCGGAACAGGCACCCGCCCCCCACGAAACCTTCGCCGAACGGTTCACGCGCGAGTTCGAGCACCCGGACCAGCTCCCCCACATCGACCCACCCGCCACGGATTTCGCCATCACCGTGCCCGCCGCCTTCGAGGCGCTGCAGGAGATGAACCAAGTCGGCCAGATGATGGAGCGCCTGGGCAGCCAGCGCACCCAGGCCAGCCACAGTGCCGATGGTGCCCCCGCCACACCACCGCGCCAGCACACCGGAGGACTGGCACAGGCCCTGAGCACCGAAGTGGTGGCGCTGATGGTGGACAACATCGCACGCGACCACCGGCTGCTGTGGCCCGTGCAGCAATTCATCCGAGCCCTGGAGCCCGCGTTGATGCAGCTGGCGCTGGCCGACCCCCGGTTCTTCAGCCACAAAGAGCATCCCGCGCGCCACCTGCTGCAGGACATCACCGACCGCAGCCTGGCGTTTGACAGCACCGAGGCCCCCGGATTCCAGAGCTTCATGCGCTCCCTCATGAACATCGCCGGCCCGCTGGCCTCAGACACCATCGAGGGGCCGGACGATTTCGAGCGGGTGCTGCAGCAGCTGCACGCCAAATGGGCAGAGAAGGAGCAGGCACGCAAACAGGAGCGCCAGCGCGCCATCGAGGCACTGGAGCACGCCGAGCGGCGCCACCTGCTGGCCGCCCAGATCTCGCGCGAGATCTGGCTGCTGCCGGATGTTGGCAAGGTGCCCGATGCCGTCTCGCGCTTTTTGCTTGGCCCCTGGGCCCAGGTCATGGCCCAGGCGCGCCTGGCCGACACCACGGGCAGTGCCGACCCTGGCCGCTACCAGGAGCTGGTGGATGCGCTGATCTGGAGCGCACAACCCGAGCTGACCCGCATGAACACGGGCCAGCTCGCGCGCCTGCTCCCCAAGCTGCTGGCCAAGCTGCGCGAGGGCCTGGCGACCATCGACTACCCCGCCGCCCGGACCGAGGCCGTTTTCGAGCTGCTGATGCAACTGCACCAGCGGGCCTTCAAACCCGGGCCAAGGCCTGCCACACCGCCACCCCCCGCCCGGCCGACCGAGGCCAAGGCCGCAGCGCAGCCAGCCCCCCTGGACGACGACGACCCCTGGGTCGCGCCCTCCGAGGCCAAGGAATCTGGCTACATGGAATCCTCACAGTCTCCCGAATCCGAAAGCCCGGAGCCCACACAGGGGCCCGCCACGGGCGGCCCCCACGCCCTGCCCCAGTTGGCCATTGGCAGTTGGGTAAACCTGCTGGTGGCAGGCCATTGGGAGCGCACCCAGCTGTCATGGATTGGTTCGCACGGCAACCTTTTCCTCTTCACCAGCGCCTCGGGCCGCACCCAGTCGATGACCCTGCGGCTGGTCGATCGGCTCATCCAGCAAGGTGCCCTGCACGTGATCGCTCAGCAGACCGTGGTGGACGGCGCCCTGGACGCCGTGGCCGAGGCGGCCATGCGCAACAGTGTGGACAGCCGGATGTAAATTGCTACTCAATTAATAGCAAACAACCGAATACCGTTGCGCTCAGGCGGCTTTTTTAAGGCAAAAACTCTCTTGCCCTGCGCTCCCAGGTGCGGGCGCGCTCAAAACTCCGCCGAAATCGCCGCCCGCAGCAAGGTGCTGGCGGGCTCCACCAGCTCCTGCAGCTGCCCAGCCCGGTCTTGCTCGATGGACTGCAGCACCATCTCGTTGATGCCGCCCACCACCGCCATCGCCATGGTGGGCTGCAGCGGCGTTTTGCGCAGGCGCTCGCCGGGCCGGTTGTTCACCACATCCAGCATCAGGTCGGCCAGCTGCTGGTTGGCGCGCCGCCGCGCTGCCAGGCCCGGCGCGCCCAGGCCCAGGATGTCGATGAACAAGGTGCGCAGCAGCACCGGGTTGCGCGCCAGCACGCCAAAGTAGGCGCCCATGGCCTGCCCCACCTGGGCCTCCCATTCGCTGTGCGGATCGATGGCGGCGCGCAGCACGGCAATCGCGTTGCCGCTGGCCGCTTCGTACAGCGCCGTCAGGCATTCGGCCTTGTCGGCAAAGTTCTCATAAAAGGTGCGGCGCGACACGCTGGCCTCGCGCACGATGTCGGCAATGGTGGTGTCGGCATAGCCCTTGGCAGCCACGGCGCGGGCCATGCCTTCGAGCAGGCGGGCGCGGTGTTCGTTGCCCGGGGCGGGGGTTTCGGCGGCGGCAGTCATGGCAAAAAAGTCCCTCAAAATCGGGTTAGGTACTTGACAGTACCACAGTTGACCTGCATCATACAAACCATCCGGTACTGCAACGTACCAATCTTTTCCCTCCTGCCCCTGACGGAGATCGCCCATGACCGAACTTGTTGTCCGCCGTCTGCTGATTGACCTGGAAACGCCGTTTGCGCGCCACTGGTGCGGCGGCGATGCGTTTCGCACGGCATTCTTCAATGCGCTGTCGATGAGCTTCCCCGTGGGCGAGCAGTTCTTCATCGACGCCGTGCGCGATGGCCACAAGCGCCTGCCGCCCGACCTGCAGGCGCAGTTCGCCGACGAGGTGCGCGGCTTCATCGGGCAAGAGGCCACACACCGCCGCATCCACGCGCTGTTCAACGGCCACCTTGAAAAACAGGGCCTCGTCAACGACTGGGCCCCGCGCGCCGCAGAGCGCATGAAGCTGTTTGCCAACGCCGACCCGCGCCACCCGCTGGCTGTGACGGCCGCCAACGAGCACTTCACCGCCCTGCTGGCCGAATGGCTGCTGGCCCACCCCGAAGCCGTGCAGGGCGCCGAACCCCGCCTGGCCACGATGTGGCAGTGGCACTGCGCCGAAGAGGCCGAGCACAAGAACACCGCGTTCGACCTGTACCAGGCCTTGGGTGGCAACCACGACTGGCGCATCACCTGGTTTCGCCGCATCACCCTGGTTTTTGTGGGCGACGCGCTGCGCCAGACGGTGCTGAACCTGCGCCAGGACGGCACGCTGTGGAAGTGGAGCACCTGGGCCAGCGCCGCACGCACGCTGTTTGGCCAAGGTGGCCTGGTGCGCGAGAGCTGGAAGCCCTGGCGCGCATACCTGAAGCGCGACTTTCACCCCAGCCAGCATGGCAGCGACCTCTCGGAGCGCTGGCTGGCCGAACACAGCAACGCCTACACGCCCGTGGGCGCGCGCTGACAACGACGACCTGAAACCATGACGACGAACCCCACGCCCCGGCGCACCGGCCGGGCAGGCGAAGCTTTGCTGTGCCTGATTGCCTCTGCCCCCCTGGCCCTCTCCGCCCTGCCCGCCCAGGCCGAACCCCTGGCCTATGACGCCGCTCTGCAGCAATTGCAGCAGCGCTCGGACCACCTGGCCGCCTCGCGCCACGCGGTGGAAAGCGCCCAGCTGCGCCGCGACGCGCTGCAGCGCCTGGGCGGCCCTGTGGTCCACCTGAGTGGCGCAGCCTATGCCTACAACGCCAACCTGGATGTGGACCTGAACCCACTGAACCGCGCGCTGCCCGGTGTGCTGTCGCAGCTGCCGCCGCAGCTGGCAGCGCCCCTGGCGCAGCTGCCGCACCTGCCATCGAGCTACACGCTCAACCGCAGCAAAAGCGACACCACGGCCTCGGTCTCCGCTGTCTGGCCCATCTACATGGGCGGCGCCAGCAACGCCGCGCGGGGCCTGCTGGACGCACAGACCCAAGAGACCCAGGCCGACGCCGCCAAAACCGGCCATGAAGCCACCACCCTGCTGGTGCAGCGCTACTTTGGCGCCCAGCTGGCCGAGCGCGCCGCCGTGCTGCGCGAGGCCGCCCTGGCCACCATCGGGCAGCACGATGCCGCCGCGCAGAAGATGCTGGACGCAGGTGTGATCGCCCGTGTGGAGCGCCTGCAGGCCCGCTCGGCCCTGGAAGAAGCGCGCCGCAACGCCCGCAAGGCGCGCGACGACGCCGAGCTGGCCACCACCGCGCTCACCCGCACGCTCAAGGCCACCGAGCTGGTCACACCCACCAGCCCGCTGTTTGTGCTGGGCGGGCCGGTGGAACCCCTGCCCCACTTCATCGACACCGCACTGGCCCGCCACCCCGGGCTGGACAAAGTGGCCGCAAAAAAGGAACAGGCCACCCAGCTGCACGCCGCACAGGAGGCGCTGCGCAAGCCCCAGGTGTTCGCATTTGGCCAGCGCCAGCTCAAGACCGGCAAGGAAGCCGACTGGGTGGCCGGTGTGGGCGTGCGCTGGACGCTGCTGGACTCCATCGACCGCAACACCCTCGCCGAGTCGTCCCAGCGCCAGATCGCGCAGGCCGAGCGCACCGGCGCGCAGGCGCAGAACGACATCGCCCTGTTGGTGGAAAAGCGCTGGCTGGCGCTGGAGCAGGCGCGCCGCGCCTACCTGGCGCTGCAGCCCGGCCTGGAGCTGGCCGACGAAGTGCTGCGCCTGCGCACGGCGGGCCTGAAGGCGGGCACCAGCACCACGCTCGACTTGATCGACGCGCAGGTGAACCAGGCCAAGGCCCAGACCGAACGCGCCCAGGCCGCGCACGACTACGTGAAGGCACTGGCCGAGCTGCTGGAGAGCTGCGGCCTGTCAGAAGACTTTGGCAAATACATGGCACGCGCGGATGCGCTGAAAGTGGAGTGAACCCGATGAGCAAGAACAACAGCAAAAAGGCGGCCGCGATCGGCACGGTGGCCTTCGTGGCCGTGGCAGGCTTTGTGGGCTTTGGCCTGTGGAAGGCATCGCAACCCGCACCCGAGGTCTTCCAGGGCCAGATGGAGGCGCAAGAAGCCGACATCGCCCCCAAGGTCACGGCCCGCATCGCGCAGATCCTGGTGAAGGAAGGCGACCAGATCGCCGTCGGCGCGCCCCTGATCCGCATGGACAGCCCCGAGGTGAAGGCCAAGCTGGCCCAGGCCACCGCCGCCCAAGAGGCCGCGCAGGCCGTGGCCGACAAGGCCCAGCACGGCGCCCGCCCGCAAGAGGTGGAGATGGCCCGCCTGAACTGGCAGCGCGCCGTGGCCGCCGCCGACCTGGCGGAAAGCTCCTTCAAGCGCGTCGATGGCCTGGCGCGCGAGGGCCTGGTGGCCGCACAGAAACGCGACGAGGCAGAGGCCAACTTCAAGGCATCGCGCGACCAGGCGCTGGCCGCCAAGGCGCAGTACGACCTGGCCCGCGCCGGTGCCCGCACCGAAGACCGCTCGGCCGCCAGCGCCCAGGCGCGCCAGGTGGCCGGTGTGGTGGCCGAGGTGCAGGCCGCGCAGGCCGAAACCGAACTCAAAAGCCCCGTGGCGGGCGAAGTGGCCAAGGTGCTGGCGCGCACGGGCGAGCTCTCGCCCCAAGGTGTGGCCGTGGTCACGGTGGTGGACCTGAAGGACCAGTGGGTGGTGCTGAACGTGCGCGAAGACCGCCTGCAGCGTTTTGCCATCGGCAACGAATTCGAAGCCACCCTGCCAGCGTTGGGCCACCAGACCGTGAAGTTCCAGGTCTACCACACCGGTGCCCTGCCCGACTTCGCCACCTGGCGCGCCACGCGCGCAGGCCAGGGCTTCGACGCCCGCACCTTCGAGGTGCGCGCCCGCCCGGCGGCCCCCATCGAAGGCGCCCGCCCCGGCATGACGGTGCTGGTGCGCTGAAATTTTGAGTAAAAAGTGCCTTCTGCGCGCGACCATCAAGCGCAAGTAGCTATGAATTCAATAGTAAACAGCTTCCGCCGCGAAGTCCGCCGCCTGGCGGCCGACCCCTGGGACCTGGCCATGGTCACCTGGGTGCCACTGCTGGGCGTGGCGCTTTTGTGGTGGATCTTCTCGGCCGGGCTGCCGCGCCACCTGGCCGTGGGCGTGGTCGATGAAGACCACTCCAGCCTGTCGCGCCAGCTGGTGCGCATGCTCGACGCCACGCCCGGCGTGCAGATCACGCAGCAATTTGCCAACACCGCCGAGGCAGAACGCGCCCTGCGCAACATCGAGGTCTATGCCGTCGTCACCATCCCGCGCGACTTTGCGCGCACCGTGAAGGAGGGCCGCACCGCCCAGGTCACCCTGCTGCACAACGCGCAGATGGGCACCCACTCGGGCCTGCTGCAGCGCGACGTGCGCGCCGCCGTGGGCACGCTGTCGGCGGGCATCGAGATGGCCGCACGCAACAAGCGCGGCGAGGCGGCGCGGGCCGTGCGCGTGAGCATGGAGCCCATCCACACGCAGATGGTGGCGCTGTTCAATGTGTCCAGCAACTACGAGCAGTTTCTGGGCGCGGCGCTCATCCCTGCGCTGCTGCACATCCTGGCCATGACGGCGGGCGCCTGGACGGTGGGCCGCGAGCTGCGCGACCGCAGCCTGGGCGAGTGGCTGGGCACGGGCGGCCTGCTCCACACGGCGGGATCACTGATGGGCAAGTTGGCCCTGCCCTGGCTTTCGCTCACGCTCGTCGGCCTGCTGGCGCTGGTGGGCATCACCTGGGGGCGGGGCTGGCACCCGCCGGGGCACCTGGGTTGGGTGGCGGGCGCGCTGGCGCTGCTGATGGCGGTCTCACTGGCAGCCGGTGCCGCCCTGGCCGCCCTCACGCGCTCCTTGCGCACGGCGCTGTCGGGCACAGGCTTTTTTGCGGCCCCGGCGTTTGCGTTCAGCGGCGTGGCGTTTCCGCTGGCAGGCATGCCCGCCAGCGCCCGCGCCTGGGCCGAGGCCATGCCCTTCACCCACTACATCCGCCTGCAGATCGAGCAGTTGCAGATGGGCGCGCCGCTGGCCACCAGCGTGCCGACCGTGATGGGGCTGCTCGTCGCTGCGTTGGTGCTGTGGCTGATCGGCACCGTGGGCCTGCGCCTTGCTGTGCGCCAGCCCGCAACCTGGGGAAGCCGCTGAGATGAACCACATCCTTCGCCATGCCCACAAAGCCCCTCCCCCCGCGCGGGGGAGGGGTTGGGGAGAGGGGGTGCTGGCAAAAAGCGCAGCGCTCATCGCTCACAGTCCCCTCTCCCCAGCCCTCTCCCGCGAGGGGAGAGGGGGCAACACCCGCGCACCGCTGACTCTGCGGATGACGCGCAGCCATGGAACGCTGACATGACAGCACTGCCTTCACAACCCGCCACACCGCACAACCTGCTCCACGCCTGGCTGCTGGCCCTGGCCACCATCGCCCGCGACAAGGGCGTGCTGCTGCTGCTGATCGGTGCCCCCGTGCTCTACGGCTTTTTCTACCCCTGGTTCTACGCCGACGAGGTGCTTACCCGCGTGCCCGTGGCCGTGGTGGACATGGACCGCACCAGCCTCTCGCGCCAGATCACGCGTTTTGCCGACGCCGACCCGCGCATCGAAGTGCGCCTGGTCACCGGCAGCGAGCACGAGGCGCAGCAGGCCCTGTGGCGTGGCGAGATCGAAGGCTATGCCGTGATCCCGCCCCACCTCAAACGCAATGTGGTGCGCGGCGAAAACGCCGTGGTCAGCATCGAGGCCAACGGCGCCTATGCGCTGCTCAACAAGGCCGTGCAGTTCGGTTTTGCCGAGGCCGTGGGCACCGTGTCCGCTGGGGTCGAGATCAGGAAGCTGCAAGCCAGCGGCCAGAGCGCCCAGCAGGCCACCGCCAGCCGCGCCCCGGTGCAGCTGCAAACGGTGGCGCTGTTCAACCCCATCGAAGGCTATGGCAGCTTTGTGGTGCCAGCCGTGGCGCTGCTCATCCTGCAGCAGACCCTGCTCATGGGCGCGGCGCTGCTCGCTGGCACCTGGGTGGAGGCGGGGCAACACCGTGCCAGCGCCACCACCTGGCTCGGCCGCCTGCTGGCGCTGAGCACGCTGGGCTGGGCCAGTGGCCTGTTCTACTTTGGCTGGATTTTTGTGCTGAACGACTACCCACGCGGCGGCAACCCGCTGGGCGCCCTGGCCCTGCTGGCCTGCTACGTGCCAGCCATCGCGGCGCTGGGCTCGCTGCTGGGCCTGTGGTTCGGCAACCGCGAGCGCGCGCTGCAGGTGCTGCTGTTCACCACGCTGCCCATCGCCTTTGTGGCCGGTTTCTCATGGCCTGTGGAGGCCCTGCCCGAGCCACTGCAGTGGCTGCGCTGGCTGCTGCCCAGCACCTCGGGCGTGCAGGCCTCGCTGCGACTCAACCAGCTGGGTGCGCCGCTGCAGGCCGCGCTGCCTTATCTGTGTGGGCTGGTGGCGTTGGGTGCTGTGTGCACGGCGGCGGTGTTGTACAAGGCGCGGCCCCTGGCCCGCGCCCAGGTGTCCTGACACCGCTCACCCCTGCGCAGGGCCATGCCGTCAGTGGCGCGCAGGCAACCCAGCCCACACATCCATGGCCTGCCATTCCAGCGGCAGGCGCACCTCCACACCCTCGCGTGCGCCACGGTCGCGCAGATAGGCCATCGAGGCGTCAAAGTCGTCAAGCGGCGGCGGCATGGGCACCATGGGCTGGCCCGGGGGCTGCCAGAAGTCGTCCCAGTGGATGGGGATGACACGCCGGGCGCCCACGGCGGCGATCACTTCGGTCCACAGCGCATCGCGGTAGCTTTCGGGCCGGGGGCCGAGGGCACCGATGCCCTGCAGCACCACCTCGGCCTGCACGCCACGCAGGGCGCCCGGCTCGAAGCCCGCGCTGCCCACGATGAGCAGCGTGCGGCCACCATGTGCCACGTGCAGCGCGTAGCTCTGGCCTTCCTTGTACTCGCTGGCGCGCACGGGCGGGCGCAGCGGCGCGGTGATCTCTCCGCCCGTGAAGCCCGTGGGCGCATGGCGGCTGGGGTAGAGCGTGACCGTGAATCGACCGAAGCGCTGCGGCTCGCCGAGCTTTGCCACCCGGATCTGCGACTCGGCCAGGCCCGCGCCGCGCCCCACGTTGGCGGTGGATTCGGAGCCCAGCAGCAGCGCCCCCGTGCGGCGCACCACCTCGGGCGCATCCATGGCGTGGTCGTAGTGCGAATGCACGGGGATCACGGCCGCCAGTTTCCCCGTCTCGCTGGGCAGGCCAGCACGCCGCAGGCCTTGTGTGATGGCCTCCATGTCGGGCTCTACCTTGCCCAGGAAGGTCTGCAGCTTGCCGGGGCGTGAGAAGAAGCCGTCGGTCATCAGCGCCGTCTCGCCATCGTCCAGCAGCACCGTAGAAACACCCAGAAACATCACCTTGGGCCGTGGCAGCGCGTCGCCACTGGCAGGCGCATTCCAGCGCAGGTCGGCATACGGCCGCAGCGAAGGGTGCTGCTGCAAGGCCCACACCAGCGCGCCCAGCGCCAGGAGCACCAACAGCCCCAGGGACAACAGAGCCTTCTTCCACCACTGCCGCATCACACCGCCTCGGCCGCAGCCGTGCCCTTGCGGCGCAGCACCAGCGTGCCAAACAACGTGGCCATGAGGTACATGCTGACCGAATAGATGGCCGCCGGCAGCGCAAGCTGGAAGTTGTCCAGCACCGACAGTGCGATGAAGATCGCCAGCGTGGAGTTGTGGATGCCGATCTCGAAGCTGATCGCCGTGGCCATGGATTTGTCCAGCCCCGCCGCACGCGCGAGGTAGTAGCCCGATGCCAGGCTGACCGCGTTGAACAGCAACACCGCCGGGCCGATGCCCGCGAAGGACTCGACCAGCGCCGACCATTCCTTGGCAATCGCGATCAGCGCAAAGGCGGCCAGCACCACGGCGCTGAAGATCTTCATGGGCTTTTCCATGCGCGCGCTGAACGACGGCGCGCGGCGGTGCACCACCATGCCCAGCACCACCGGCACGAGCACGATGACGATCACCTCCACCACCTTGCCAAACTGCAGGGGCACCACCTGGCCGGTGTGCGCGAAGGTATTGATGGCCCAGTTGGTGATGAGCGGCAAACTGATGATCGACAGCACGGTGTTGATGGCCGTGAGCGAGATGTTCATCGCCACGTTGCCGCCGAACAAATGGCTGAACAAATTGGCCGACACCCCGCCGGGCGAGGCCGCCAGCAGCATCAGCCCCACGGCATAGATCGGTGCCACGCCCAGCAGCACGATGAGGGCAAAACACGCGGCGGGCAGCACCAGCACCTGCAGCACCAGAGCCAGCACCACGGCGCGCGGATGCTGCAAGAGGCGCGTGAAGTCGCCCACCGTGAGCGACAGGCCCAGGCCAAACATGACAAGGCCCAGGGCAATGAACAGCAGCGTGGGCAGGATGGAGACAAAACTCATGGAAATATGCACGCGGCCACGGCGGCCGCGCTCCATTCAATACAGGCAGAAACGGCAGAGCCCACGGCAACGCAAAGGCGCCATGGGCCTGGCAGGACAGGTCCGCCCGGACAACAAGGGGAGGATGACGAGAGGGTGAGAGGAGGAAGGAAGGCAGCGTGCGCTTATGCAGCCGCCTGGCCGGTGCGCAGACGCACCGGGCCGCTGCGCAGCTCCACGGCGGCCTGCACTTCCTTGCGCAGGCCCAGGGCAAAGGCCCATTCGGCCACCACGAACAACGGCCCCACCAGCAGGCCCATAAGATCGTCCACAAACGCAGGCTTGCGGCCTTCGTAGTAGTGGCCCACAAACTGGATCACCCAGCCCACCACAAACAGGCCAATGCCCGCAGCCAGCCACACGGCCATGTTTTGCACGGCCAGCCACTGCGCCACGGCCAGCATGGCGGCCAGCAGCGCGGCCATGGCCAGGCCAAAACGCGCATCCAGGCGGAAGTAGAAAATGCTGCTGGCCAGTGCGCAAAACAGTGCTGGCGTCACCGGCAGATCGCCCACCATCCACGCGGGGCGCGACAGCAGCACCACCACCGCAAACATGATCATCGGCACGCCCACAAAATGGGTGTGGATGTTGCGGGGGTCGCGGTGGTAGTCGGCGTATTGCGCCAGGTGGTCGATCAGGGTTTTCATGGGTGTCTCCGGCTGTTGTTTTGAGCAGCATCAATACTCGCCCCGGGGCCTTGCCAGCGTCTGTCGTGCACACGACAAAAAGGCACACTCCCACCACCCGTTCCCCCAGCCCGCCCGACCATCCCCACCCCACCGCCGCGCCCGCTCCAGACCGCATGACCGACCCCGCCACCTATCTGCCCGTCCTCCAGTCCGGCCGCTGGTTTGCCCACCTGCCGCCCGACTTTGCCCAGCCGCTGATCGCCATGGCACATGTGCGCCAGTTGCAGGCGGGCGAGGTGCTTTTTTTGCGCGGCAATGCGCCCTGCGGGCTGTATGCCGTGGTGCGCGGCGCGATCAGCATCTCAGGCACGGGCGGGCGGGCGCACGAGGCGCGCTCGGCACTGCTCACAAGGCTGGAGCCGCCCCACTGGTTTGGCGAGATCTCGGTGTTTGACGGCTCGGCCCGCACACACGATGCCCATGCCGCCGAAGCCAGCACGCTGGTGCAGGTGCCCCACGAGCGGCTGCAGGCCTGGCTGCAGGCACACCCGGTGCACTGGCATGCGCTGGCGCTGCTGCTCACCGACAAGTTGCGCACGGCCTTTGTGGCCATCGAAGAACTGGCCCTGCTGCCCGCACCGCAGCGCCTGGCGCGCCGCCTGGTGATGATGGCCGAGGGCTACGGCCAGTGGAACGCCGAGGGCCAGTCGCGCCGGGTGATCGGCATCTCGCAGGAGCAGTTGTCGCTGATGCTGGCCATCTCGCGCCAGACCACCAACCAGATCCTCAAAGACCTGGAGGCGCGCCACCTGGTGCGTGTGCAGCGCGGCGAGGTGGAAATCCTGGACCTGGCGGCCCTGCGCGCGGCATGTTACTGAAATCACTATTAAAACAATAGCTGTATTCGCTTGATGGTCAGGCGGTAGCGGCACTTTCTATCCAAATACTAAGCACACATTTCATTTCCGGGCACAATCACGGTCATGCAACTGAACTACATCGCCAACGCCTCGGTGCCGTCCGCTTCTGGCCGCACGATCCCCGTGATCGATCCGTCGGACGGCCAGCCCTTCGACGAGATCCAGCGCAGCAACGCCGACGACATCGACGCGGCGGTGCATGCAGCCCGCCAGTGCTACAACGCGGTGTGGCAGAAGCTGGCGCCGGTGGAGCGCGGCCGACTGCTGCAAAAGCTCTCGGCCAAGATCCTGGAGCATGCGGACGAGCTGACGGCACTGGAGCAGCGCGACTGCGGCAAGCCCACCAAGCAGGCGCGGGCCGACGCGATTGCGCTGGCACGCTACTTCGAGTTCTACGCCGGTGCCTGCGACAAGTTCCACGGCGAGACCATCCCCTACCCCGACGGCTACAGCGTGCTCACCTGGCGCGAGCCCCATGGCGTCACAGGCCATGTGATCCCCTGGAACTACCCCATGCAGATCTTTGGCCGCAGCGTGGGCGGCGCCCTGGCGGCGGGCAATGTGTGCGTGGTCAAGCCGGCGGAGGACGCCTGCCTCTCGCTGATCCGCGTGGCGCAACTGGCAGCCGAGGTGGGGTTCCCAGCCGGAGCTTTGAATATCGTCACCGGCTACGGCCACGAGGTGGGCGACGCGCTGGCCCGCCACCCCGGCATCGACCACATCAGCTTCACCGGCAGCCCCAAGATCGGCACGCTGATCCAGCAGGTGGCCGCCGAGCGCCACTGCCCCGTGACGCTGGAGCTGGGCGGCAAGAGCCCCCAGATCATCTTTGCCGACGCCGACCTGGACGCCGCCATCCCCGTGGTCATCAACGCCATCGTGCAGAACGCGGGGCAAACCTGCTCGGCGGGCTCGCGTGTGCTGATCGATTCGCTGATTTATGAACCCCTGCTGGAGCGCCTGGGCAAAGCCTTTGACAAGCTGCGCGTGGGCCCCGCCGCGATGGACCTGGACGTGGGCCCGCTGATCCGCCAGACGCAGCAACAGCGCGTGTGGGATTTTCTGTCGGACGCCCAGGTGGCGGGCATCCCCATGGTGGGCCAGGGCGTGGTGGTGGATGAGGCCCCCGAAACCGGCTACTACCAGGCCCCCACGTTGTTGCGCGACGTGCCGGTGGGCCACCGCCTGGCGCAGGAAGAAGTGTTTGGGCCCGTGCTGTGCGCCATGGCCTTTCAGGACGAAGACCACGCCGTGGAGCTGGCCAACGCCACGCAGTTCGGCCTGGTGGCGGGCATCTGGACACGCGACGGCGCGCGCCAGTTCCGCATGGCCAAGCGGGTGCACAGCGGCCAGGTGTTCATCAACAACTACGGCGCTGCAGGCGGCGTGGAGCTGCCCTTTGGCGGCGTCAAGTCCAGTGGCTATGGGCGTGAAAAGGGCTTTGAAGCGCTGTACGGCTTCACCACCCTCAAAACCGTCGCCATCAAGTACGGCTGATTGCGCCCCGGTGGTCCCGGTGGTGTCCCGCCCGCGCGCGACGGCGCGGCCGTGCACCGCTAACCTCTGATCCTTCTGTACGACGCCTTATCTCTCTCCATGCCCCTGAGCCCCACCGCCCCCCGCACCCTCAAGCATGTCCGCCGGGTGACCTACCAGGGCTTTGAACGCGACGATGGCCTGTGGGACATCGAGGGCGAGCTGCACGACAGCAAGGCCTACGATGCGCCCTCCTTCCGCGACCGCACCTCCGTGCGCCTGGCGGGCGAGGCCATCCACCACCTGTGGCTGCGTGTCACGGTCAACCGCCAGCTGGTGGTGCAGGCCATCGATGTGGCCATGGATTCGCACCCGCTCCGGGGTTGCACCGAGGCCCAGGCTGCGCTGCAGCAGATGGTGGGTTGCAGCATGGCGCGCGGCTGGCGCCAGGCCATCCAGAAGTACCTGGGTGGCGTGGCCAGCTGCACCCACCTGCGCGAGCTGCTGTTCAACCTGGCCACCGCCGCCTTCCAGTCGGTGCCGGCCGTGTTTTCGTCCAGCCACCCCGACGAGCCCCCCCGCCACCTGGGCCAGTGCACAGGGTGGGACTTCAATGGCAATGGCGTGAAGGAATACTTTCCCCAGTTTTATGGCCGCGTGCCAGCGCCGCCCATGGCCACCCGCCCAACCCCAGCCCCAGCCCCAGCTTCTGAAATTTCAGTCAAATTGCCCCCTGGCGCCTGATAGGCAAGCGTCAGCAGCTATCTTTTTTGAGTATCCCAAGGAGACCTTTTCCATGCGCGCACAGAACAAATCCATCATCGTCACCGGCGCCGGCAACGGCATTGGCGAAGGCATTGCCAAGCGCCTGGCCGCTGAAGGTGGCAAGGTCATCGTGAACGACATCAACGAGGTCGGCGGCCAGCGCGTGGTGGCCGAGATCACCGCTGCAGGCGGCACCGCTGCCTTCTTCAAGGCCGACGTGACGAACTCGGCCCAGGTCAAGGCCATGGTCGATGAGGCCGTGCGCCTGTATGGCCGCCTGGACGTGGTGGTGAACAATGCGGGCTGGACGCACCGCAACCGCCCCATGCTCGAAGTGAGCGAGGAAGACTTCGACAAGGTCTATGCCATCAACATGAAGAGCATCTACCTGTCGGCCATCCACGCTGTGCCCGCGCTGCGCCACGCTGGCGGCGGCAGCATCATCAACATCGCGTCCACCGCCGGGCTGCGCCCGCGCCCGGGGCTGACCTGGTACAACGGTTCCAAGGGTGCCGTCATCATCACCAGCAAGTCGATGGCGGCCGAGCTGGGCCCCGACAACATCCGTGTGAACTGCATCAACCCCGTGTTCAACCCCGACACGGGCCTGGCCGCCGAGTTTGCGGGGGGCCCGGTGGACGAGGCGCGCCGCGCCAAGTTTTTGGCCACCATTCCGCTGGGTCGCTTCTCCACGGCACTGGACGTAGCCAACGCCGCGCTCTACCTGGCCAGCGACGAGGCCGCGTTTGTCAGCGGTGTGTGCATTGAGGTGGACGGCGGGCGCTGCGTCTAAGCCAAAACTTCTTCTTCACGGTGCGTCGCAGCACCTGCGATGCGTGAAACCGGCGCGCCCCAGGCCAGGGCCGCCGCACAAGGGCTGCCCTGCTGTGCGGATGCGGCGTTTCACTTGCGTGTGCTGGCGGCCCCCCTTCCCGCGCACAGCGCGAGAGCAGGGGAAGGCGCGCAGCGCCACAGGGGGAGATGCGCTCGACTTTCAGCCCAGCACTTCGCGCAGGGCCGTTTCGTACAGCTGGGTGAGCTTGTCCATCACCACCAGCAAACGTTCGCTGGTGGTCGCCACGGCATTGAGCCCGGCGTCATCGGCCGGGCGGCGCAGGGCCGATTCAAAAAACAGCCACTGCGAGTCGGCCAGCTCCAGCTCGTTGCGGATGGCGGGGGTGGACACCGGCGCGGCCTTCAGCGTCTGCAGCGCCTGGCGGAAGTCGGCGGCGTCGGACGCCAGCTGCGCCTGCACCACCTTGGACTCCACCTTGGCCGCGTTCAAGAAGTAGTTCTTGGCCAGGCGCTGCGACAGCATGCGCTGGCGGCCAGCCAGGTTCACCAGGCGCGCGCTGGGCGCCTGCGCCAGCTTCTCGATGGATTCGGTCACCGCCTGGGCGATCAGCAGCGTGCGGTCGGCCTGGTCCGAGGCGGCCACCACCAGCGCGGTCTGGGTGGCTGGCGCGGCGGTCAGCTGGTTGAGCAGGGCAAACTGCTTTTGCACTTCTTCGAGTTGCCGCCCCACATCGGCCGGCCAGCGCCCCGACTGCAGGCCCCGGGCCAACTCGCTGCTGCCGGACTGCACCATCTTGCGCGCCAGCCCCAGCACATCCACCGCCGCACCGGGCAGCACCTGCAGGTACTGCTGGCAATAGGCCTTGGCCATGCGCTGCGACAGGGCGCGGAACCAGCCCGCATAGTTGATGGCGCCCGACAGCCCCATCTGCGCCTGGGCCCCGTTCGCCCAGGTGGGCAGCAAAATGCCGGCCGCCACCCACTGAAGGGCCACGCGGCGCTGGCATGGCGTGGCATCGGCTGAAAATTCGCGCGTCAACATGGGAATCCCCTTGAAATCGGATGTGCCGATTGTTGCAATGCAGCATCCCAAACGCCCTGCGCCATGTCAAAGGCGGGCCACACCACCGGCTGGGCAAAACTTGACCGCGATCAACTCCGCGCACAGGGGCTTGCCCCCTCTGCAGGCGCCCATGCGGCAAAATCACGCCATGGCCGAACGTGTGATTCCTCTGGTGGACCAACGCATCGCCGCTCTGGCGGCGCGGGTGCCCACACACCCCGTGGCCCCCACCGGCCTGCTCACTGACACCCGGGGCCGCCCGCTGCGTGACCTGCGCATCAGCGTGACGGACCGCTGCAACTTCCGCTGCAACTACTGCATGCCCAAGGAAGTGTTCGACAAGGACTACCCCTACCTGCCCCACGGCGCGTTGCTGAGTTTTGAAGAAATCACGCGGCTGGCAAAGCTCTTCCTGGCCCATGGCGTGCGCAAGATCCGCCTCACGGGTGGCGAGCCGCTGCTGCGCAAGAACCTGGAAGCGCTGGTGGCCCAGCTGGCCCAACTGCGCACGGTGGACGGCCTGCCGCCCGACCTGACCCTGACCACCAACGGGTCGCTGCTGGCGCGCAAGGCCCGAGCCCTGAAGGACGCGGGCCTGAACCGCGTGACCGTGAGCCTGGATGGCCTGGACGATGCGGTGTTTCGCCGCATGAACGATGTGGACTTTCCGGTGGCCGACGTGCTGGCGGGCATCGAGGCCGCGCACGCGGCGGGCCTGTCGCACATCAAGGTGAACATGGTGGTCAAGCGGGGAACCAACGACCACGAAATCTTGCCCATGGCACGCCACTTTCGCGGCACGGGCACCACGCTGCGGTTCATTGAATACATGGACGTGGGCGCCACCAACGGCTGGCGCATGGACGAGGTATTGCCCTCGGCCGAGCTGATCCAACGCCTGCGCGCCGAGCTGCCCCTGGTGCAGCTCGACCCGAGCAACCCCGGCGAGACCGCCGAGCGCTGGGGCTATGCCAATGCCCAAGGCCAATACGACCCCGCCCTGGGCGAGGTGGGCGTGATCAGCAGCGTGACCCAGGCCTTCTGCCACGACTGCAACCGCGCCCGCCTGTCCACCGAAGGCAAGCTGTACCTGTGCCTGTTTGCCTCGAAGGGCTACGACCTGCGCACCCTGCTGCGCGGCGGTGCCAGCGACGAAGCGATTGCCTCGGCCATCGCCCCCATCTGGCAACAGCGCAGCGACCGCTATTCGGAGCTGCGCAGCAGCCTGCCGGCGGACACCACGCAGGGTGGCGCGCGGCGGGTGGAGATGAGCTATATCGGCGGCTAGCGGTGGGGCCAGCCCCGTGCATACCGGCCCTGTGGAGCCCCCGCTCCATGCCATGCTCCGGGCGCCATTTGTTTTAAGGCACCATGGGTGGCTGCGGCCTTCACCTCTTTCTCACACCCACCCCATGCCCCTTCGCCCCACACACCGCGCCCTGTTTCTGGCCAATGCCACCGTCCTGGTCACGCACCAGATCGACGCCGCGTACTGGCATGAGTGGGAACTGTTCCACATCCCCGGCGGCAACCAGGTCAACCTGCTGCTCAACCTGCCCATCATTGCGCTGGTGCTGTATGCCCAGGCACAGGTCGCGCGGGGCGAAGGCCCGGCGGCCCTGGCGTTCTACAAGCTCATGCCCTGCCTGGGGGCCTTGACCGTGGCGATCCACGGCCTGTTTTTTGCCCTGGGGCACGAGGCGTTCGCGCAACCCGTGTCCCTGGGGCTGCTGGCCGGCACAGCCGTCCTCTCGTGCATGCAACTGACCGCGCTGCGTGCCCGGCCGCTGCAGTAACCCCCTGCTTCTCACCCCATCGCCCACCTCCATGATTGAAACCCCAGACATCACCGGCCTCGTGCTTGCAGGCGGACGCGGCAGCCGCATGGGCGGCGTCGACAAAGGCCTGCAGAGTTTTCGCGGCCTGCCGCTGGCGCTGCACACGCTGATGCGGCTGCAGATGCAGACCGGCGCCACCATGGTCAATGCCAACCGCAACCTCGCAGCCTACGAGGCGTTTGGCGCCCCCGTGTGGCCCGATGTGCTGGCCGACTACGCGGGTCCGCTGGCGGGCTTTTTGACCGGGCTCGAGCGTTGCGAGACCCCCTGGTTGCTGACGGTGCCCTGCGACACCCCCCTGTTCCCATTGGACCTGGCCCAGCGCCTGGCGGCTGCGGCCGATGCCCAGGACGCCGACATCGCCATGGCCGCAGCGCCCGAGGACGATGGCACGGGCACCACCACCGTGCGCACCCAGCCGGTGTTTTGCCTGCTGCGGGTGGACCTGCTTGAAAGCCTGGTCGCCTTCACCCAGGCCGGCGGCCGCAAGATCGACGCGTGGACGGGCCAGCACCGCTGCGCCACCGTGCCGTTTGACCAGCCGGGCGATGACCCCCAGGCGTTCTTCAACGCCAACACACTGGCCGAGCTGCACGCGCTGGAGAGCACCAGCACACCCCGGCCCTGACGGGCAGCGCCACCGCCCCGCCACGCCCCACCCCGGCACAGCCCCCTCATGACCGCGCCCATGCCACCCGCCTCAGCATTTGCAGCCGCCGCAGCCGCCGTCCACATCCGCCCCCTGGTGGCCGCCGATGCCGTGGCCTACAAGGCCCTGCGCGACGAGGCGCTGCGCACCGCGCCAGATGCGTTCACCTCGGACTACGCCGCGTCGGTAGGCCGCCCCGCCAAGGAGTACGCCGTGCGTTTTGGCACGCTGGAGTCGGGCGTGTTTTTTCTGGGGGCCTTCAATGCCGCAGGCCAGTTGCTGGGCTGTGTGGGCTGTGAGCGCGAGCAGCGCGCCAAGCAGCGCCACTGCGCCACCGTGGTGGGCATGATGGTGGCGCCCACCGCGCAGCGCCGGGGCATAGGCCAGCAGCTCGTGGCCGCCTGCGTGTTGGCCGCGCGCCACGTGCCAGGGCTCACGCAACTGGTGCTGACCGTGACCGCATCGAACACCCATGTGGTGCAGCTGTATGAGCAGGCCGGTTTTCACGCCTGGGGCCTGCTGCCGCGCGCCGTCGTGGTGGACGGCGTGGGCTACGACAAGCTGCACATGCTGCTTTTGCTAACCTCAGACCCTTTTCCTGCCTGCCGCTCCAAGTGACCAATTCCCAAGCAGCAGGCTTGACTGTTTATCCTCCATGAAAACCATTGCCCAGATCGCCGCCGAACTGCAAGGCTACGACCCCCAGGCCCTGAAAGCCGCCGATGTCAACGCGTTTCTGGACCGCCTGGTCGAGCCCGTCACCGCCACCGAGGAGCTGCCCCTCTTCAACGCCCTGGGCCGCGTGCTGGCCCGCGATGTGGTCTCACCCATCAGCGTGCCGCCACACGACAACTCGGCCATGGACGGCTACGCATTCACGGGCGCCCAACTGGCCAAGGGCCAGCCCCTCACGCTGCGCGTGGTGGGCACAGCGCTGGCCGGCAAGGCCTGGGCGGGCAGCGTGGCAGCGGGCGAGTGCGTGAAGATCATGACCGGCGCCATCATGCCCACGGGCCTCGACACCGTGGTGCCGCAAGAGTTCACCACCACCGACGGTGGTGAGCACATCACCATCGCCGCCGATGTGCTGCAGACGGGCGACAACCGCCGCTTCAAGGGCGAAGACCTGATGGAAGGCGGTGTGGCCCTGGCGCGTGGCGAACTGCTGACGCCCGCCGCGCTGGGCCTGGTGGCCAGCCTGGGCCTGCCCACCGTCACGGTAGCCCGCCGCCTGCGCGTGGCGTACTTCTCGACCGGCGACGAGATCCTGAGCCTGGGCGAGGCGCCCCGCGAGGGTGCCGTGTACGACAGCAACCGCTACACCGTGTTCGGCCTGCTCACGCGCCTGGGCGTGGAGGTGATCGACCTGGGCGTGGTGCGCGACGAGCCCGCGCTGCTCGAAGCCGCCTTCCGCCAGGCGGCGCAGCAGGCCGACGCCATCATCACCAGCGGCGGCGTGAGCGTGGGCGAGGCCGACCACACGCGCACCATGATGAAGAAGCTGGGCGACGTGGCCTTCTGGCGCATCGCCATGCGCCCGGGCCGCCCCATGGCCGTAGGGCGCATCGCCGCCTCTGGATTTGAAGAAAAAACAGCCTCTACCGCGCAACCATCAAGCCCCAATAGCTATCAAAATAATAGCAATTTACATTCTAGTGCTGGCGCCGTGCTTTTTGGCCTGCCCGGCAACCCGGTGGCGGTGATGGTGACCTTTCTGGCCTTTGTGCGCCCCGCCCTGCTGCGCATGATGGGCAGCACCCGCACGGCCCCGCCGCTGCTGCGCGCCATCAGCACCGAAGCGATGCGCAAGAAGCCTGGGCGCACCGAATACCAGCGCGGCACCGTGACCACCGCACTGGACGGCACGCTGCAGGTGTGCACTACCGGCAACCAGGGCTCGGGCGTGCTCAGCTCCATGGTGCAGGCCAAAGGCCTCATCGTGCTGCACCATGGCCAGGGCAATGTGGCGGTGGGCGATATGGTGGATGTGATGGTGTTTGACGGGGTGATTTGAAGCCCTCTGAGGCGTTTCACGCCTTCCCCCCAGGGGGAAGCACCCTCGCTGCGGGGCGGCCCTTGCTCGGCGTCACTCGCCGGCTCCACGCCCAAGGCAATCGGTGCTGGCGAACCACACAAGCATGCTCTTCTCGTACAAACCCCCTCTGAATTCTTAAGCCATGCCCTACGCTGCTCAGCACCTTGCACAACCCCCTACCCGCGACGACGTGGACCGCCTGGCCGGTGCCACCGTGGTCGAGTTTGGCACCCCCTGGTGCGGCCACTGCCAGCGTGCGCAGCCCCTCATCGAGCAGGCTCTGCAGGACCAGGCAGGCCTCTCCCACATCAAGGTGGAAGATGGCCCGGGCCAGCGACTGGGTCGCACGTTTGGCGTGAAGCTCTGGCCCACACTGGTGTTCCTCAAGGACGGCAAGGAAGTGGCGCGGCTGGTGCGGCCGCAGGCGCTTCAGGAAGTGTCGGACGCGGTGCAGACCACCGTGGCGCAGCCCTGATACGGGGTTCGCGTTCAATCGCTCAATACCGTTCGGGCTGAACCTGTCGAAGCCCCTCGCCGCGCTTCGACAGGTTCAGCGTGAACGGTCTTGTATTTTTGAAAGCAACCGGGGGTGAAACCGTCTGGCGCGCTGCAGCCCCAATCAAAAGAAGCCCCAGCGGGGCTTCTTTTTTTGTGCGCCGCGACCCAAGCCCGCTGGCCCGGGTCAATGGCTACTTGGTCAAAGGCTACTTGGCCACATAGTCGTGCGGGTGCAGCGGATGCTCCGGCTCCTCGGCCGCCACCGCCGTGTTGGCACCGGGCACGGCCTTGCGCGCGAACAGCGTGTACATGGTGGGCACCACAAAAATCGTGAGCAGGGTGCCCAGCGACATGCCGCCCACAATCACCCAGCCAATCTGCATGCGCGTCTCGGCGCCTGCGCCCTTCGCCAGGGCCAGCGGGATCGCGCCCAGCACCATGGCGCCTGTGGTCATCAGAATGGGGCGCAGGCGCTGGGCCGAGGCCTTGACCAGCGCATCCACCATCTCCATGCCCTCTTCGCGCAGCTGGTTGGTAAATTCCACGATCAGAATGCCGTGTTTGGTGATCAGGCCCACCAGGGTGATCAGGCCGATCTGCGAATACACGTTGAGCGAGCCCCCGCTCCACTTGAGCGCCAGCAGCGCGCCAATCATCGACAGTGGCACCGACACCATGATCACCAGCGGGTCGATGAAGCTTTCGAACTGCGCGGCCAGCACCAGGAAGATGAACACCAGCGCCAGCACAAACACCACGCCCAGCGCGCCCTGCGAGTTCTTGAACTCGCGCGAGGTGTCGTTCAGGTCGGTGGTGTAGCCGGGCTTGAGCACCTTGGCGGCCGTCTCGTTCATGAAGGTGATGGCCTGGCCCAGCGAGTAGTCGGACGACAGGTTGGCCGTGATGGTGGCCGAGCGGCGCTGGCCGAAGTGGTTCAGCTCGCGCGGGCTCACGCTCTCGCGCACGTTGACCAGGCTGGACAGCGGGATCATCGCCTCGTTGCGGCCACGCACATAGATGGTGTCGATGTTCTCTGGCGTGGTGCGGCCCCGCGCCTCGGTCTGCACGATCACGTCGTACTGCTCGGCGTCGCGCTTGTAGCGTGTCACGGTGCGGCCGCCCAGCATGGTCTCTATGGCCTTGGCCACCACTTCCACGCTCACGCCCAGGTCGGCCGCTCGCTCGCGGTTGACCTCGATGCGAAGCTCGGGCTTGTTCAGGCGCAGGTCCACGTCGGGGCCCACGATGCCGGGGTTCTGCGCAATCTCGGCCATGAAGGCGGCCACCACCTTGCTGAGGTTCTCGTAGCTGTCCGAGGTCTGGATCACGTAGGTGAGCGGCCGCGAGCGAAAGCCTTGGCCGAGGGACGGCGGCGTGATGAGGAAGGCGTTCACGCCCGGCAGGCCTGCCACCTTGGGCTGCAGTTCCTTGGCCAGGTCGAGCGTGGTGCGGTTGCGGCTTTCCCAGTCCACCGTGCGGTAGATCACGCTGCCCTGCGCCACCGTGGGGTTGCCGATGTTGGCAAACACGCGGTCGAACTCGGGGTAGGTGGTACCGATCTTTTCCAGCTCCAGGGCGTAGCGGTTGGTGTAGTCCAGCGTGGCGCCGTCGGGTGCGGTGACGCTGGCCAGGATGGTGCCCCGGTCTTCCAGGGGCGAGAGCTCTTGCCGCATGGTGGGGAACACCAGCGCCAGCGCCAGCCCGCTCAGGGCCATGACGCCCACCACAATCCAGCGGGCCTGGAAGATGGCACCACGCACGCCACCACCCGCCCCAGCGCCTTTGCCGCCGCCCCAGCGCGCGGTGACGATCCAGCGCAGCAGGCGGCCATAGGCGTCCGACAGCGCGGTGAGCCAGCGCTCCATCGAGCGGTCGAACCAGTTGGGCTTGGGGTTGTGCTTGAGCAGCAGCGAACACATCATGGGCGAGAGCGTGAGCGCCACAAAACCCGACACCACCACCGCCCCGGCCAGCGCCAGCGCAAACTCCACAAACAAACGCCCCGTGCGGCCCGGCGTGAAGGCCAGCGGTGCATACACCGCCACCAGCGTGAGCGTCATGGCCACGATGGCAAAGCCGATCTCGCGTGCGCCCTTGATGGCGGCGGAGAACGGGTCGAGCCCTTCTTCGATGTGGCGGTAGATGTTCTCCAGCATCACGATGGCGTCGTCCACCACCAGGCCGATGGCCAGCACCAGCGCCAGCAGCGTGAGCGTGTTGATCGAGAACCCCGCCAGCGACATCAGCGCAAAGCTGCCCACCAGACTCACCGGGATGGTGACGATGGGAATGATGGACGCGCGGAAGGTGCGCAGGAACACAAAGATCACCAGGGCCACCAGCACCACAGCCTCGGCGATGGTGGTGTAGACGCTTTTGATGGAGCGGTCGATGAACAGGGAGTTGTCGTTGGCGACATCGATGCCGATGTCCGCAGGCAAGTCGGCCTTGAGCAGGGGCAGCATGGCGCGCACGCCTTGCGACAGCTCCAGCGGGTTGGCCGTGGCCTGGCGGATCACGCCCACCGAGATCGCATCGCGGCCATTCAGGCGCACGCGGCTGCGGTCGCTGGCCGCGCCCTCTTCCACCCGTGCCACGTCCTGGATACGCACAGGAAAGCCGTTGACCGTGCGGATCACGATGCTGGAGAACTGCGCAGGCGTTTTCAGGTCGGTCTGGGAAGTGACGCTGAACTCACGCTGCTGGGATTCGATACGGCCTGCCGGCAGCTCCAGGTTGTTGCGGCGGATGGCGTCTTCCACGTCCTGCGTGGTCAGGCGGTAGCCGGCCAGACGCTCCGGGTCCAGCCACACGCGCATGGCGTACTTGCGCTCGCCGTAGATAGGCACGTCGGCCACGCCGGTCACGGTTTGCAGGCGCGGCTTGACGATGCGGTTGATGAGGTCGTTGATCTCCAGCGGGCTGCGCGTGTCGCTGCTGAAAGCGAGCCACATCACGGGCGAGGCATCGGCCTCCACCTTGGCGATCACCGGCTCGTCCACCGCCAGCGGCAGGCGGTTGCGCACACGCGCCGTGCGGTCACGCACCTCGGCGGCGGCATTGTCGGCGTCCTTTTCCAGGCGAAAGCGCACGCTGATCTGGCTTTGCTCGGCGCGGCTGATGGAGGTGATCACATCCACCGCATCAATCCCGGCAATCGAGTCTTCGAGTGGCTTGGTGACCTGCGATTCAATCACCTCGGCCGAGGCACCCGCGTAGCGCACGCTGACGGTGACCACGGGTTCGTCGATCTTGGGGTATTCGCGCACCGAAAGCCGTGTGAAGCTCACCGCTCCAATCAGCAGCACCAGCAGCGACAACACGGTGGCAAAAACCGGCCGGCGGATCGAGATTTCAGCGAGTTGCATGGCAGTCCAGGGGCATCAAAAAAGAGCGGCGAGCAAGCAGCAAACCGCCCCTCAGGCGGGGGACCGCTGGCCAGCAGGTGCCGGCCGGCCGGGGACGGCGGCCCACTGGCAGGGGTTGGGGCCTGGCAGAGGGGCCACGGCCGCGCTGGCGGTGGCCGCCACGGGAGCCGTTGCGGCCGCTGGCGCAGTGGCCATGGCCACCCCCGAGGCGGCACCCGATGCGCTGGACATCGGCACATCGGCCACACCCGGCGCCTTGCCACGGGGCCCCGACGCCGAGCGCCCGGGCGAAGGCGCGGCACCATTGCCCTGTTTGCCCAGCTCCACCACACGCACCTCGGTGCCGTCCTTGCGAATGCGCTGCTGGCCTGCGGTGACCACCCAGTCGCCAGCGTTCAGGCCCTCCACCACCTCCACCATGCCGGGAGAGCGTGCCCCCAGCTTGACGGGGGTGCGGCTGGTCACCCGCGTGCCGGGCTCCTTGCCCTCCACGATCTTGAGCACATAGGGGCTGTTGCCTTCCGGCACGATGGCCTCTTCCGGCACCACACGCGCATCGTTGCGCTCCGAAAACACGGCCGTCACGCGGGCGAACATGCCGGGGCGCAGTTGCAGGCGGCGGTTGTCGATGCAGCCGCGCACTGCAATGGCCCGGCCATCCGCATCGATCTGCGGGCTGATGGCCTGCACCACGGCGGTGTAGCGCACCCCAGGCAAGGCATCGAACGCCACCTGCGCGGTCTGCCCGGAGCGCACCTTGCTCTGCAGCCGCTCGGGCAGGCGGAAGTCCACGTACACGGCGTCCAGGTCTTCAATATTGACGATGTCAGCCCCGTCCTTGAGGTAGTCGCCCACGTTCACGCCCCGGATGCCGGCAATGCCATCAAAGGGTGCAACGATCTTCAGGCGCTGGGCCGTGGCCTGCGCCAGGGCCAGCTTGGCCTGCGCCACCTCCAGGTTGGCGGCGCTTTCATCCACCGAGCGCTGGCTGATGAAACCCTGGGCCACCAGCTCCTGGTTGCGCTTGTGGTTGGCCTGGGCAATCGACATCTCGGCCTGGCTTTGCTGGATCTGCGCGCGGGGCAGCTGGTCGTCGAACTGCACCAGCACCTGCCCACGCCGCACCCGCTCACCATCACGGAAATTGAGCTGGGTGATGCGGCCACCCACCTCGGGCCGCAGCATCACGCTCTGGCGCGACCGCAGGCTGCCCACAGCATCGGCATCGTCGCGCAGCGCCATCTGCTTGACGGCCACGGCCTCTACCGCCACCGGGCGGCCCGCCCCACCCGCCGGGCCAGCGCCCTTGGCAGCGCCACCAGCGGGCACGCCACCAAGGCCCCCGGCCTGCGCCGCCTCCGTGCGTGCGGGCTGCGCTGGTTTTTGAAACCACCAGGCAGCACCGGATGCGGCAGCCATGCCGATGACAGCGAAAACGATGTATTTGTTCTTGGACGCCATGGGTCAGTGAAACCAGGTGGTGTGGGGAATGCAATCAAACAATGTATCAGTGCGTGTCTTGCACTGCAGCCAACTTGTGCAAGACCCCAAGGGCAATGGCGGCGGTTTTACGCAGGCTTTACACGCCATCGGCGCAAAAAAAGCCCCCGAAGGGGCTGGTGGCGGCGCCGATGCGCGCTTCGGTGCCTGCGGCCTATGGTCTAAGGTCTACGGCCTGCAGCCAAGGACCGCTGGTTACCCGCGCCCCAGGGCTTTGTCCACGCCCCGGTTGGCCAACCCGTCCGCACGTTCGTTGCCCGGATCGCCCGAGTGCCCCTTCACCCAACGCCACTCGATGCGGTGGCCACCGGTGCTGACCAGGGCGTCCAGCCGCTGCCACAGCTCCACGTTCTTGACGGGCTGATTGGACGCGGTGCGCCAGCCCCTGGCCTTCCAGCCATGGATCCATTCGGTGATGCCCTTGCGCACATATTCGCTGTCCAGGAACAGCGTCACAGCGCAGGGGCGTTTGAGGGCCGTCAGCGCCTCGATCACCGCCAGCAGCTCCATGCGGTTGTTGGTGGTGCCCAGTTCGCCGCCAAACAGCTCTTTTTCGGTGGGCCCGGAGCGCAGCAGCACGCCCCACCCGCCGGGGCCCGGATTGCCCTTGCAGGCGCCATCTGTGTATATCTCTACCTGATTCAAACTGTGTTCCTGGTGTGGTGATTCTTGGCCGCACGGGCCGGGGCGCGCAGCCCCGTGGCGGCCTGTCGGATTGTCTATGCTTGTTCGCGCTGGACCGATGGTGCATGGGCCGTCCGCGCGCGGCCACCCGCCCGGTTGGCCACGGGCACCGTGGCGGCAGAGCGCTGGCGGTTGCTGCGCCACGTGGGCTCCAGCAGGCGCATGCCATGCACCCGCTTGACCGCCACCAGAAAATAGGCCGCGCCCAAGATAGGCCACCACCGCTCCCCCAGGGGGTCCATCCAGCCAAAGCGCTCCAGCCACTGCGCACTGCGCACCGCCGGACGATAACAGCCAAAACGGGCGGATTCGACTTCAAAGCTCAAAAGCCGCAACCAGTCCCGCAGGCGCCGATAGCCGATGAACTCGCCCACATCGGGCAGGTACAACGTGCCCCGCCCCAGGCGCTGGTACAGGCGCGCACGCCGCTGGCGCAGGCCCCACAGGCTGGTGGGGTTCAGGCCGCTGATGACCACGCGCCCCTCGGGCACCAGCACCCGCTCCACTTCACGCAGCGCGGCGTGGGGGTCAATGCTCAGCTCCAGGGTATGGGGAAGCACGATGAGGTCCAGGCTGGCCTCGGCAAACGGCAGGGCCACGGGCTCGGCCAGCAGGTCGACGGTGTGTCGCCGCAAGGGGGCTTGGGCCTCGTCGCCCACCTGCGCATACGCGATGGAGCCCCACACAGCCTCCTGCCCCAGCGCCAGCCACTGGTGCGGCATGCGGTTGGCGCGCAGGCCATCCAGCAGCGGCATGCCCAGCTGAAGGCTGTGGTAGCCAAAAACATCGGCCACAGCCTCGTCGAAGCGCGCCTGCTCCCACGCCAGCAGGTACCGGCCTGGCGGGGAGTCGAACCAGTGGTGCAAACCTATAATTTGATCGCTCATGAACTTGCTACCGCTGCCCGCCTTTACCGACAACTACATCTGGATGCTGCACAACGGCCGCCAGGCCGTGGTGGTCGACCCGGGTGACGCCGCGCCCGTGCTGCAAGCCCTGCACCAGGGGGGGCTGAGCTTGCAGGCCATTCTAGTCACGCACCACCATGCCGATCATGTCGGCGGGGTGGATGCCCTGCGCGATGCCACCGGCGCCCGGGTCTATGGCCCGGCGCGCGAGCGCATTCCCGAGCCCCTGGTCCGTTTGGCGCAGGGCGATGTGGTCGAAGGCGGTGATGTGCTGGGCCTGCGCTTCGCGGTGATCGATGTGCCCGGCCACACCGCAGGCCATATTGCCTACTACTGCGCGGCCATGGATGGTGCACCGCTGCTGTTTTGTGGCGACACCCTGTTCTCGGGCGGCTGTGGCCGGCTGTTTGAAGGCACGCCGGCACAGATGCTCGAATCGCTGGACCAGCTGTCCGCCCTGCCCGGCAACACCCGTGTGTGCTGCACCCACGAGTACACGTTGTCCAACCTGAAATTTGCGCGGGCCGTGGAACCCGGCAACGCCGCCTTGCTCCACTACAGCAGCCAATGCGAGGCCCTGCGGGCGCAAAACCAGCCCACGCTGCCGTCCCGCATGGACCTGGAGCGGGACATCAACCCTTTCCTGCGCGTCAGGCAACCTGCGGTGGCCCAGGCCGCCCGGGGCCACGACGCGCAGGTGCCTGAAGACGACGCCGTAGCGGTGCTGGCCGCACTGCGTCAATGGAAGAACGAATTCCGATGAAAATTTTGCACATCGCCAGCCTGGCCGGCCTGCTCTGGCTCACGGGCTGCGCCACCACCGGGCCTACACCGTCAGACCAGTCTGCCCAAAGTGGCAAACCCTCCTCTGGCCCCACAACCCCCTCCTCCCACACCCCCGTCATCCCCAATGGGCCGCTCAGGCCCATCACGGCGGCCCAGGCCAGCAGCGGCGAGGTGGCCTCGCTCTCCGCCCCCGCCGACCTGTGGGACCGCATCCGGCGCGGCTTTGCCATGCCCGACCTGCAGCACGAACTGGTGCAGGACCGCGAGCAGTGGT
>JADMJR010000358.1 GCA_018780365.1 Acidovorax sp.
CATGAGTTTTCTCTTCAAAAGAGGGTTTGGCGGGTCCTTTTCCACGGTCGGTGCTCCTCTTTCGGAAGCCTCTTAGGTGGGAGTCAGTCTTCGCCGCGGGACCACAGAAGCGCTGCGAAGCCCTCGATTATACGAATTTGTCCTGCCTGGGCGCAAGCTGCCTGCCCCAAGGCCCCCAAGCACCTGCCAGAGTCCTAGTTGGGCGTCTGGCGGCGGCGTTGTTCCTCGGCCTCGTAGCGGCGGCGGTTTTCCACGCAGATGGGCTGCCCGGCCTGCGACGGTTTCTGGCATTCCTGGTGGATGCACATGGGGCGGGACAGAAAGTTGGCGTCGGCACAAGCCTCCTGCGGCGAGGAGGGGCGTGGCGGTGGCGCGGGCTTGGGCTTGGGTTCGGCCACCACCGGCGGGGGCGGGGGCACGGGCTCCTCTCGCACCACGATGGGCGTGGGTGCGGGCTCAGGCACCGCGCGCTTGGAGCTACGGGGCGGCACACGGGCGGCCGAGGCCACCACAAAAGCAGGGGGCGCCGCAGACGCAGACGCCGCTGCAGCGGCGGCCCCCGCCCCTTCCGGGTTTGCGGGGGCTGGCGCATCGGCCACCGCCACGCCTGCAGCGGTGCCCGTCACCACGGCATCCGCCGCAGCGGGCGTGGCGGGCCGGTCGGCCATCTCGGTAATGATGTCGTCGTGGGGCGCCTTGCTGCTCTGCGCCCAACGCAAACCGGCAGCAGACACCACCACCACCAGCACGGCCACCACCAACCCGGCAACCAGGGGCGAGCGCCGCGCGGCCTTGGCGGGTTTCCCGGCAGCGCGCACGGTATCCCGCTCCAAAGCGCGGGCACGGGGCTCCGCGCCCGGTCTGGCGGCAGCGCCCTGCGGACGATGATTGACCAGTTCTTCGAAGCGCGAGTCATCGGCAGCCACCGTGTCCCCTGCATCGATGAACACGGTGTCCCCGGGTTCGGCCGCCACGGTGTCAGGGCCACCGAGCATGACCGTGTCCCCGCCCAGATCTGCCGATGACCGGCCCACGCTCCCCACATCGGCAGCGATGGCAGCAGCAGCCTCAGCGCTTTTCGCCTGGGCCTGCGCCTGCATCTCGGCGACGATCCGGGGCGCGGAGGTCACATCCACCGTGGGAGTGAGCAAGCCGGGGCCAGGCTGATCGGCGGGTTCCACCCAGATGTCGCCCAGCTCGGCACGGAAGTCGAAATGCTGGACATCGTCGGGCGCCGAGGTCATCTCCATGGCCTGCAGAAAGGCATCGATGCTCTGCGGCCGGTCCTCTGGCCGCAGCGCCAGGGACTGGGCAATCGCAGCGACAAATGGTGCCGAATACTCCACACCAAACTGACGCTTGACGGTCTTGGCGATCCGGGAGAACGACACCATGCGGTCCCGGATGGAGCGCAGGGTGGCAGGCAGCGGGGTGTCGTTGGCCAGGCAGCCGTGCATCACGGCTGCCAGCGAATAAAGGTCGCTCCACGGCCCCTGGCGCAGCTCTTCGTCGCCGTCGGAATACTGCTCGATCGGCGCGTAGTTCACCTTCAGCACCGCTGTGTGTTTGCGGTCCTGGTCATTGATCGCATGCCGGGCGGCCCCCAGATCGAGCAGCACCGGGGGGCCGTTGTCCTGCAGAAAAATGTTGTCGGGCGATATGTCGCGGTGCAGCGTGTTCCCATCGTGCAGCACCCGCAGGGCATCCAGCACCGACCACAGCAGTTTGCGCAGCCAGACTTCGGGGGGCGGCGTGCGCATCTGCGCGCGTGCCTGCTTGAAGGTCAGGCCGCTGTAGAGCGGCATGACCATATAGGCCGTGTTGTTGGCCTCCCAGAAACGGAACACCTTGACCAGCGACGGGTGATCAAACTGCGCCAGCAGGCGCGCCTCGCCCACAAACGAGGCCAGCCCGGTGTGGAAGGTCTGCTGGTCGGACGAGGACCGCACCCACAGCGACTGCCCTTCCGAGCGCCCGGCCAGGGCCGAGGGCATGTATTCCTTGATCGCCACGGCCCGGTGCAGGGAATGGTCAAACGCCTTGTAGACCATGCCAAACCCCCCCACCCCCAGCAGCGCCAGGATCTCGAACTCCGCCAGACGGGTGCCAGGCGGCAGCGCGTCGACGTGGCTGACACCACTGGCTGGGGCTTGGCGGAGGCTTTCGGTCATGGTCAAAGGACGTGGCGTGCTTGCGATGTCGGCGGCAGTTCAGGAGCGCAACGGGGCGCCAGCACCGCCGCAGGCGCGATCATGCGGCATGGCAGCCGGTGATACCGAAACAAATGGCTAACAAATAGCGACCTGTCTGCCAAAAACATCACGCTCGCGGCAAACCGGCGGTTCTGATTGTGCCGTGGCCCGGAAAGATACACCCAAGCAGGGCCCGTGGCGCCCCGCAGCGACCGGAGGCACCACGAAAAAGGCCACTGCAGGGGCGCACTCGTTACCATTGGGCCATGTTCAGTTATCGCCACGCCTTCCACGCAGGCAACCATGCCGATGTGCTCAAGCACACGGTTTTGATTGCCGCCTTGCAACACCTCATCGAAAAAGACGCGGCCCTGACCGTGCTGGACACCCATGCGGGCGCAGGCCTGTACCGGCTGGACGGGGACTACGCCAGCACCAGCGGCGAGGCCACCGACGGTGTCGCCCGCCTGTTCGCGCCCACAACGCCCCCCCTCACCCCGGCCCTCCAGGCCTATGTGGACATGGTGGACGCCTTCAACCAGGGCAAAACCCTGCGGGTCTACCCCGGCTCCCCCTTCATCACCCAGCGCCTGCTGCGTGACCATGACAAGCTCAAGCTGTTCGAGCTGCACCCCACCGACCTGCGCTCCCTGGCAGGCAATGTCGCCCAGCTGGAGGCGGGCCGCCAGGTGGCTGTGCTGCACGAAGACGGGTTTGAAGGCATCAAGAAATTCTTGCCCCCACCAGCCCGCCGCGCTCTGGTGCTGTGCGATCCCAGCTATGAAATCAAGAGCGACTATGCCAAGGTGCTGGACATGGCGGCCGACTCGCTCAAGCGGTTTGCCACCGGCACCTATGCGTTCTGGTACCCCATCATTCCCCGCCCCGAGGCGCACGACCTGCCCCGCCGCCTCAAGACCCTGGCGACCAAGGCGGGCAAAAGCTGGCTGCACGCCACACTCACGGTGAAAAACAGCAAGCTCGTCGAAACGGCTGCGGGTGAAGTCAAGCGCCCCGGCCTGCCCGCCAGCGGCATGTTCCTGATCAACCCACCCTTCACGCTCAAGGCGGCCCTGAAAACCGCGCTGCCGCAAATGACCGAGTTGCTGGCGCAGGACAAACACGCCACGCACACGCTGGAATCCGGCGGCTGAAGCGACACAACCCCCTGCGGTGCTGGCGCTGCGCGCCTCGGCTCCAGCCGTGGGCCCTTGAAAGCGCGGGCCTCAACGCCCCTTTCAAGGCGCCGCCGGGCAATCTTTTTCGTCGTCGTCCAGGGCAAACAGCTCCACCGGCTTGAGCCCCAGGCCGATCATGCCCAGGGCCTCGGCCGCACCGCGGCTGAGATCGATCACCCGGTTGCGCACATGGGGGCCCCGGTCGTTGATGCGCACCACCACCGTGCGCCCCGTCGCCTGGCTGCGCACGCAGACCCGCGAGCCAAACGGCAGCGTGGGATGCGCCGCCGTGAGCGCCCGCATGTCAAACCGCTCCCCGCTGGCCGTGCGCCGCCGGTGGAACTGCGCCCCGTACCAGGAAGCGAGCCCCACCTCGTCGGCAGGAAGGCCCAGGGATGCGGCATCGGCGCCCGAAAGTGCCGGCGGGGCGGGTGGATCGATCAGCATCGCCTCGCCCGGCACGGTCAACAGATGGGGTGCCAGGGCATCCGGCTCGGCAGACAACCCCTGGGCCTGGGCCACCGCCAGCGCCCCGCACAGCAGCCAGACCACGGCCACGCACCGCGCCAGCCCGTGCAGGGCACCACCACAGCATGCGGGCGGCGGCAGGCCCCGCGCGCCCATCAGATCCCCAGGCGGCGACAAATCTCCAGCGTCGCGGTGCTTTGGTTCATCGTGTAGAAATGCAGCGCCGGCACGCCCGCACTGCGCAGCTGGTCGCACAGGTCGGTCACCACATCGAGGCCAAAGGCCTTGATGCTGGCCGTGTCGTCACCAAACGCCTGCAGGCGCAGGCGAATCCAGCGCGGGATTTCGGCGCCGCAGGCGTCGGAGAAGCGCATCAGCTGCGTGGAACTGCCGATCGGCATGATGCCCGGCACCACCGGCACATCCGCGCCCAGGCGCTGCGTGTCTTCCACAAAGCGGAAGTACGCATCGCTGTTGTAGAAATACTGGGTGATGGCCGAGTCCGCACCGGCCTGCACCTTGGTCACATAGGCCTTGAGATCGGCCTCGGGCGAGCGGGCCTGGGGGTGCACCTCGGGGTAGGCTGCCACCTCGATGTGGAAGTCACGCCCCGTCTCCGCGCGGATGAAGGCCACCAGGTCGCTGGCGTACTGGAACTCGCCCCCCGCGCCATAGCCGCTGGGCAGGTCGCCGCGCAGCGCCACCAGGCGCTTGACGCCCATGGCCTTGAGCGTGGCGAGCTGCTCGCGCACCGATTGACGTGTGGCGCCGATGCAGGAGAAGTGCGACGCGGCCCCAACACCTTCGGCCAGGATCTCGCGCACGGTGCCAAAGGTGCCTTCTTGCGTAGAGCCGCCCGCACCGTAGGTCACCGAGCAGAAGTCCGGGTGCAGCGCGTACAGCTGCTGGCGTGCCACGCGCAGCTTGTCGGCGCCTTCGGGCGTCTTGGGCGGGAAAAACTCAAAACTCACCGGAAAACCGGTGCCCTGTGCGTTGGCAGCATTCATGCAGCCCTCCTTGCATGGATAAAGAACTCTCGGTTGCCATCGCCGCCCTGGATGGGGCTGTCGATCCAGGCCTGCACCACCAGGCCGAGCCCGGCGCAGCAATCGCGGATGCGTTTTTCGACAACCGCGTACAAGGCTTCGTCCCGCACGATGCCGCCCTTGCCCACCTGGCCCGGCTGCAGCTCGAACTGCGGCTTGACCAGCATGAGCAGATCGCCCTGGGGCGCCAGCAGCGGCACCAGCGCGGGCAGCACCAGCGTGAGCGAGATGAACGACAGGTCACCCGTCACCACTTCGAACACCGGCGTGATGTCCACATCGGCACATTCGGCCCGGCGGCGGCGTTCCACCGGCAGCGTGCCCTGCGCACGGGCCTTGGCCAGCTCGGCGCGCTCGGACTTGAAAGCCTCGATGTCCTTGTCCTTGGCGTCGTTGCTGTCGTCGTACTCCTCGTCCACCTGCCCGCCATTGCGCATCCAGCTGTAGGGGGCCTCGGGCTGGGTCTCGTTGTCCTCTTCGGCCTCGATGACTTCCGAGAGCGCGCCTTCGCAGGCCTGCTGCAGCGCCTCGGCCGTCAGCGAACGGGCGTTCACGCCCTCCACGCACACCACCCGCAGATCGCTGCGCAAGCGCTCGTGCAGCTGGTCGTGGCCCACGTCCACACCAATCACCTGCGCGGCACCCTGCTGCAGCAGGCAGTCGGTGAAGCCACCGGTGCTCTGCCCCACGTCCAGGCAACGCAGCCCCCGCACCGGCAAGCCCAGCACCTGGAGCGCGCCTTCGAGCTTGAGCCCGCCGCGCGAGATGTACTTGGCCTCGGCAACGTCCAGCAATTGCACTTCGGCGATGGACGGGATGTCGTCGCCGTTCTTCGCCACCTTTTGCCAGGGCGCAAGTGGCGACAGGCGCCATTCCACACCCGACGCAATCAGGCGCTGGGCCTGCGAGCGGGTGGCGGCATGCCCACGCTCCACCAAAAACACATCTGCGCGCATGGCGCCCATCCTTTTATGAGTAAAAACAGCCGCTACCGCGCGACCATCATACGTTGATAGCTATTATTTATATAGCAAACAATCATGCATACCACCGCCCGGTCGCGAGCGGGGTTTCAAGCCTGTGGCGAGGGGGCATCCCTCTCTCTCGCTGGCTTCGATCAGTAGCGGTACGTGTCCGGCTTGTAAGGGCCTTGCTTGGACACGCCGATGTAGGCAGCCTGCTCGTCCGAGAGTTCGGTCAGCATGGCGCCCACCTTCTTGAGGTGCAGGCGGGCCACCTTTTCGTCAAGGTGCTTGGGCAGCACGTAGACCTGGCCGTTGTCGTAGTGGTCCTTGTGCATGAACAGCTCGATCTGGGCGATGGTCTGGTTGGCAAACGAGCTGGACATCACGAAGCTCGGGTGGCCCGTGCCGCAGCCCAGGTTCACCAGGCGGCCCTTGGCCAGCAGGATGATGCGCTTGCCGTCCGGGAAGATCACGTGGTCCACCTGGGGCTTGATCTCTTCCCACTCGTACTGCTCCAGCGTGGCGACCTGGATCTCGTTGTCGAAGTGGCCGATGTTGCAGACGATGGCCTGGTCCTTCATGGCCTTCATGTGGTCGTGGGTGATCACGTCCTTGTTGCCGGTGGTGGTCACGAAGATGTCGGCCTTGTCGGCGGCGTATTCCATGGTCACAACCTTGTAGCCTTCCATCGCGGCCTGCAGGGCGTTGATGGGGTCGATCTCGGTC
>JADMJR010000335.1 GCA_018780365.1 Acidovorax sp.
CGCATCAACCCTTGCGGTTACGCAGGATTGAAAACGGTGGACCTTTCTACAATCGGGGTCCACACCACCTGGGAAGAAGCCGCGCAGGTGCTGGGCCAGCAGCTCAGCATCCGGTTGGCGCCCTGAACCTGCCTACATGCCATGAGCACCCCTGAAGTCGTCCGCGAAGCGCAATCCACCGAAGCCTACAACCCGCTGGCCAAGCAAAAGGCTGCCGCCAAGCTGTCGCGCATTCCGATCAAGGTGGAGCAGGGCGAGGTGCTCAAGAAGCCCGAATGGATTCGCGTGAAGGCGGGCAGCCCCACCACGCGCTTCTACGAGATCAAGGAAATCCTGCGCGAACACAAGCTGCACACGGTGTGCGAAGAAGCGTCGTGTCCCAACATCGGCGAATGCTTTGGCAAAGGCACGGCCACCTTCATGATCATGGGTGACAAGTGCACGCGCCGCTGCCCGTTCTGCGACGTGGGCCATGGCCGCCCCGACCCGCTCGACAAGGACGAGCCGCTGAGCCTGGCCAAGACCATTGCCGCACTCAAGCTCAAGTACGTGGTGATCACCAGCGTGGACCGCGACGACCTGCGCGATGGCGGCAGCGGCCACTTCGTGGAATGCATCCAGAACATCCGCGAACTGTCGCCCACCACGCAGATCGAGATCCTGGTGCCCGACTTTCGGGGCCGCGACGACCGCGCGCTCGAGATCCTGAAGGCCGCGCCGCCCGACGTGATGAACCACAACCTGGAAACCGCGCCCCGCCTGTACAAGGAAGCGCGTCCGGGCTCCGACTACCAGTTCAGCCTGAACCTGCTCAAGAAGTTCAAGGCCCTGCACCCCAAGGTGCCCACCAAGAGCGGCATCATGGTCGGACTGGGCGAGACGGACGAAGAGATCCTGCAGGTGATGCGCGACATGCGCGAACACCACATCGACATGCTGACCATCGGCCAGTACCTGTCGCCCAGCAACAGCCACCTGCCCGTGCGCCGCTACGTGCACCCCGACACCTTCAAGATGTTCGAGGAAGAGGCCTACAAGATGGGCTTCAGCCACGCTGCGGTGGGCGCCATGGTGCGCAGCAGCTACCACGCCGATCAGCAGGCACACGCCGCCGGGGTGTAAGGCCTGTACGCCGAAGAGGGCTGAGCCTTGGACAGGCCCTTTCCCCCGCGTCAACTAGTCAACACATTACCCCACTAGCGATTCGCTGCGGGTTTGGCCGCGCCCGCCGGTGCGCCAGTGGCTGCTGCGGCTGGCGGCGGTAACACGGCACGCGGTCTGGCCGGCGTATCGGCCACCGCCTTGGCTTTGTCGACGACAACCGCGATCGGTGCCTCTGCAGGGCACAGATCCGCAGGATCGATACCGCTGCGCTGCTGCCCTGCGTCCGAGGCTGACGGCATATCGGCCCGGGTCACGTTGAGCGCAGGCAACAGTTGCCCCATTGCGCTCAGTGTGCGCGCCTGGGCCACCACCTGGTCGTACCGCGCATTGACGTAAGACCGGCTGGCCTGGAATGCTTCGTTCTGCGTGTCGAGCAAGTCGAGCAATGTGCGCTGTCCCAGATCAAACTGCTGGCGATAGGCCTCGCGGGCCTTCTCTGTCGAGAGCCGGTGCTGGTCCAGATACGTCATTTGCTCAATCAGCCGCCGCACATCGTTGAACGCAATCACCGTGGTCTGGCGCACATCCCGGCAGGCTTTTTCTTTCAGCTCGCGCGCCTGGAACTTGTTTTCCACGGCCTGTTGCTCACGGGCCTTGTCGGCGCCGCCACGGTAGAAGTTATAGGTCAGCACCAGCTCCACCGCACTGTCGCGTGATCGCCCCTGCTCTCCAATGAGATTGCGGTCCCAGGACTGGCGGGCCCTGAAATCAATCCGTGGCATGAAACCTGCCTTTTGGGACGCAATCCCCGCCTCGCTGGCAAGCATGTTCTCGATGGCGGCATTGATGGTCGGGCTGTTGTTGAGTGCAAAGCCGATCACCTCCTCCTTGTTTTGCGGCAGGGCGGTCAGCTTGAAACCTTCAGGCAGCGGCGCCATCGTGGTGGAAGGCAACTCTCCGATCAACCGCTGGTACCGGGCACTGACGTCGTGCAGGTTGGACACCTCGGTCAGGAGATTGGACTCCGCCAGCGCAAGACGGCCCGTCGCCTGTTCCAGATCGACACGGCGCCCCACACCTGCCGAGGTTCGCTCGTCGATCTGGTTCGTCGTGACCTTGTGTTCCACATAATTTTGCTTGGCCTGCTCCACCAGCTCCCGGTAGCGCGCCACATCAGCATAGGCTCGCACGGCCTCCAGCGCAGCGGTCTCCGAGGCCTCCACCAGTTCGTAGTAACGCGTCAGCTTGGCGTGCCCCAAACGCTTGACTTCATTGCTGGTGAAAAAGCCGTCGAACAACATCTGGTTCAACGTCAGGGCTGCACCGGTGTGGTGGTACGAACCGGTAGTCCCCGACGGGCGCACGCGATTCTCTCGGCCGGAGCTGGCCACCGCATCGAGTTGCGGCAGAAAACCGGCGCGCGCCACTCCACGCTCGGAGTCAGCCGCTCGGAAACCGAACCACCGCGCTTGCACATCCGGGTTGCTGGTCACGGCCTTTCGCGCCGCATCTACAAGTCCTTCCGGAAGAGTTTGTGCAGATGCACTCGTACTGGCGACAACGGCCGCAGCGATCAGGGTAAGAGGCAGTTTCATGACGACTCCGAATCATTTGTGATGCAGAATCGAAACGTAACATTTACCTTGAAACTCGCACAGTTTTTTTTTACAAAGTAGCCACCGCGGGTCGAAACCAGGTCCTTTTTCAGCAAGGTAGCCGCGTTCTACGCGTTCCATGCCCCTCCTGCCGCCACTTCCACAGACCGCACCCCGAGTCACTGGGCCACTTCGGGTGCTGCTGGCGTTCACCATCGCCGTGGTGCTTGGGGCCGTTTTCAGCGCCCCCGATCTGGACAAGATCCAGGCCCTGGCCCTGCAGCGTTATGGCGCCAAAAGCGCCGATCTGGTCATCGCCTGGCGGGCCATGATGACCGAGGGCAGCCACCTGGGCGAGGCCGAGAAGCTTGCCCATGTCAACAATTTCTTCAATCGGCGAATGCTGTTCGAGAACGATGCCGCCGTCTGGCAGCAGGACGACTATTGGGCCACCCCGCTGGAGTTCATGGGAAAAACCGCAGGCGACTGCGAGGACTTCTCCATCGCCAAGTACATCACACTGCTGCACATGGGGGTACCCAACGCCAAGCTGCGCATGATCTACGTAAGGGCCCGCATCGGGGGCGCCGGCAGCACAAAAAGCGAAGCACACATGGTTTTGGGCTACTACGCCCATCCCGCAGAAGAGCCCATGGTGCTGGACAACCTGATCACCAACATCCGCCCCGCCTCGTCCCGGTCCGATCTTTCCCCCGTGTTCAGCTTCAACAACGAAGGGCTGTGGGTCTCCGGCGCCGCCACCTCTTCGGCAGACCCGACGGCCCGCTTATCGCGCTGGCGCGACGTACTCGAACGCATGCGGCAAGAAGGTTTCTGAACGCTGCGCCATTCACCGGAGATACAGCACCATGTCACTCACCAAACAACTCTGGCTCGCCATCGGCCTGGTCATGGCGCTTGCGTTTGGGGGCAGCATGCTGGTCAGCGTGTTGTCCGCGCGGCACTATCTGCAGCAGCAGCTGCAGGTCAAGAACTTTGACAACGCCACATCGCTGGCACTGGCTTTGTCGCAACTGGACAAAGACCCCGTCACGGTCGAGCTGCAGGTGGCCGCGCAGTTCGATGCCGGTCACTACCGGTTTATCCGCATCGTGTCGCCCACGGGCCAGACACTGGTGGAGCGCACCTTCACCGGCAGATTGCAAGGGGCGCCCGGATGGTTTGCCCGGCTCATCCCCATGAATGCCGAGCCTGGCAGGGCCCTGATTCAGGACGGCTGGAAACAATATGGCACCCTGACCCTCGCCAGCCACGACCAGTACGCCTACCAGAGCCTCTGGACCGGCACTCTGGAGTTGCTGGCCTGGTTTGTTCTGGGCAGCTTCGTCGCAGGGGGCGCAGGAACCGTTGCCGTGCGCCGCATCACCAAGCCCCTGCGCGATGTGGTGGCGCAGGCCGAGGCCATTGCAGACCGGCGGTTCATCAAGATCGCGGAGCCGCGCACGCCGGAGCTGCGCAGCGTGGCGCGGGGCATGAACGACATGGTCACGCGCCTGCGGTCCATGTTCGGGGAAGAGGCCGCACGCCTTGATGGGCTGCGCAAGAAGGTCAATCGCGATGCGGTCACCGGGCTTTCCAGCCGGGACTACTTTCTCTCGCACCTCCAGGAGGCACTGGAGGGGGAGCAGTTCCTCTCGGCAGGCAGCCTGGTGATCCTTCGGCTGACGGATCTCGACAGGCTGAACAACCAGCTGGGGCACCAGAAGGCCGACGCGCTGCTCAAGCACCTGGGCACCGTGCTGTACAAGAGCGGCGAGGGCAAGCCCGGCCAGCGGGCCGGCCGGCTCAAGGGCGGAGAGTTCGGGGTGTTGTGCCCCTCTACACCCTCACCTCAAGAGGCAGCGCAGGACATTTTCGCCAGCCTGTCCGCGCAGTGGCTTCCCCACTGGTCGGCGTTTGTGCCGGATTTGTTCCACATCGGCGCAGTGGGGTACCGCAGGCAGGAGCCTGTGGGTGAGCTCTTCAGCCGGGCCGATGAAGCGCTGGCCCGCGCGGCGTCCCTCGGGCCCAACAGCATGTACGTGGATGAGGGCGAGCATTCGGCCGACGCGCGCCCTGCCGAACAGTGGCGCACGCTGCTGACCGAAGCCGTCAGCGGCGGCAGGCTCCAGCTGGCCTTCTACCCGGTGGTGGATGGCAGCGGGGACGGCGCCATCCACCAGGAAGGTGTGATCCGTCTGGCAGCAGACGCCTCGGGCTCCTTGCTGTCGGCGGGCGATTTCATGCCCATGGCAGCCCACCTCAACCTCACGGCCCCGATCGACCTGCGTGTGGTGCGCCTGGCCATCGAACACCTGCGCAGCACGGCGGGAGACATCGCGGTCAACCTCTCCGCCGAGACCATTGCGGATTTCCGCTTCCGCAATGAGCTCACCCAGTTGCTGCGCACCTACCCCGACATGTGCGCGCGCCTGCTGTTCGAAGTGCCGGAGTACGGTGTGTTCCGCGCCTTCGACGCGTTCAAGGAGCTGGCCCACACCCTCCAGCAACTGGGCTGCCGTGTGGGCATCGAGTACTTCGGCCAGCGCTTCACCGAGGGCAACAAGCTCGCCGACCTGGGGCTGGACTACATCAAGGTCCACCCCAGCTACGTGCGCGGCATTGGCGACAACCTGGGCAATCAGGAGTTCTTGCGGGGCCTGTGCAACATCGCCCACGCGATTGGCATCCAGGTCATCGCCCTGGGGGTGGAGTCGCGGGCCGATCTGCCCTTGCTCGCATCCCTGGGCTTCGATGGCGCCACCGGGCCTGGCATTCGTTAAAACGGCACGGCCGCCTGCGGGCGGGGCGCAGGCCGGGGCCTCAGCCCCCGCCCACAGCGACTGCGTTCATGCGCCTGCGGGGCACAGAGCCAACATCAAACGCATAATCAAAATTAATAGCAAACTCTCTTACTCCCATGCGCGCAAACGGCATTTTTTATTAAAAACCCAAGAGAAAAGGCCCTCACGCTGCGAAGCGCAAGGGCCTTGGACAGGGCCACAGCGGCCACAGGCGCCTGGAACGCAGTCCCAGGCGCGTGGCTGGTGATCAATCGTCGACCGGCTTGAGCGCCACGGTCGCCACATCCGGCGTTCCCAGGGCCAGATCCACCGCCAAGGCTGCGGGTGTGGTGTCCTCCACCACCACCGTCTGCGAGGCGCCACCCCCCACCGGCCCATTGCTGTCCAGCGTGACGGTTGTATTGCCTGCCACCGCCGCGCCAGGCAAACTGGCCAGCAGGTCGCCGCCATCGTCCGACAACAGATCTGCCACTTCGATCTTGTCGCCTTCGGCCAGGTCCTTGACGACATCCTTGTCGGGGGTGCCACCTGTGGTGCTGTCCGCCAGGTTGATCTTGATCGTGTCGTCGCCATCACCGCCGGTGAGTGTGTCGCTGCCTTTACCGCCCACCAAGGTATCACTCCCCTTGCCGCCATCCAGCGTGTCGTTTCCGGACTGGCCATCGAGCTTGTCGTCACCGTCACCGCCCTTGATCACATCATTGCCCTTGCCCGCCAGCACGGTGTCTTTGCCGGCACTGCCCACAATGGTCTCCGACGCATCGCCGCCCTTGATGGCCAAGCCGCCCTTCACAGGGTCGGACAGGTCCACCTTGTCGCCATCGAGCGCATTGTCGGTATCGATGACCACCTTGACAGCGATGGGCGCTGCCAGTTGGTCGCCATCGCCATCCACGACCACCGCCTTGAGGTCGATCCACACCTGGTCGGCGTAGACAGGTGCCGTGACGGGAGGTGTTGTCACGGTCTCGGTGTAGGACAGTGTCATGGCGTCCGTCACACGGTACTCCGTACTATCCTTGGCCGCAAACTGCACGGTGTTGAAGGTCGCCGTGCCGCTGGGGTCCACCCCGACGGGCGTTTCCACATTGGCGTTCCCGCTGTTCGTGTTGTTGCCCGAGGTCGTTCCCTGGATGTCAATCGATGACCCCACAGGGGTGGCGTTGGCGGCCGTGACGATGGCAGTTTCCTTCTTGCCCAGGTGATCCAGCACGAAGCCCGCAGACGTCACATTCAGGCGCGTGCCATTGGCATTGAAAAACTCGATGACCAGCCGCTCCCCAGCTCCGTCCCCTTCCCCAACAGCGTCCGACTTGTGGTCTTCCTCCTGGCCCACCGAGCTCTCGTTTCCGATGAAGTTGTCACCTACGCCAAAACCGCCACCTCCGTTGCCATTGCCTGTGGACGACCAGTTCACATCCTCATCGTCAGTGGAGGGCCCAAAGGTTGTATCGTCTTTCACCACCTTCCAATCGTTATCCCACTGCCGCTCTACCTCGTTGACGATGGTGTCGTCCTTGTCGGCGGAAATCTGCATGTAGATGCCCGTGGCGGAGTCCACATACCGCGCCGAGTCCTCCTTGCCCCCGGAGGATGCCTGCGTATAGTTGTCGGGCTTGTACACCTTGTCTTGCGTGCTGTTGCCAAAGGTCACCGTCTTGGTCACCGTCGTCGTGCCGCCAGGAGAGACTTCCGTCGTTCCCACCTGCACCTTGTCAGCCACCGCCACCATGTTGGTGACGTAACTCGTGGTGCCATCGCCGTTCACCACACCCTCCACGGTGAAGGCCGTCTTGATCTCACCGCAATCGTCATACACCGCCTTGATGGTGCCATCGGTGGTGGTCTGGTAGTACACCTTGTTGCCATCCACCGTCATCACCGTGGACTGCACCGAGCCCCCTTGCATGTACGACAGGGACACGTAGCGCAGCGACGAGCCGCCCACGGACGCCGTGGTGGTGGCAGCCATGTTCACATCCGCCCCCACCACATCGGCTCCGACACGGGCGCCGAGGTCTGCGACGACCTCGCCCACACCGCTGTTGGCCACCAGCGTGTCCTGCGTGCCGCCCACGTAGACCGGGGCATCGTCCTGGATCTTGATGTTGAAGCCCTGTACCTCGGTCTCGCCGCCCTCGGTTTTGTTGGCCACCAGTTGCAGGTACAGGTTTTCTTCGCCGCTTTCGGTGTAGGCGTGGTCCACCTGTCCCTTCAGCTCCACCTTGTACTGGCCACTGTCGTCGATGGTGGCCACGGCCACCGTGCGCACATCCGCGCCCGCACCCGCCATGCCGGTCAGCGTCTTGCCATCACCCGACACCGTCCAGCGCACCTCGTCGCCTGCGGAGGTGATCTTCTGCACCGGCACGCCCAGGGTATAGGTGGCGCCGCCCATGCCCAGCGTGCCTGCGGTGTCGGTGGCTGGTTGCGGCGGCGTGGCAGGGTTGCTGTCCACGTTGCCGGTGGCCAGGCCATCCTCATACACCATGCCCAGGCCCTGCGTGCTCAGCTGGTGGCCCGTGTCGATGGTCAGCGTGGCACTGTCGGTGTCGCCGTCGCCGTCCTCCATCTGGTAGCTGAACTGGTCTTTGGAGCCGGTCTGCACATACTCTTCAAAGCTGACGGCCTTCACAAAGTAGTCCGAGCTGTCGCTGCCCCTGTCACCCGCCAGGTAGTCCACGCCTGAGAACACCACGTTCTGGAAGGCGATCGGGTTGCCATCGGATCCCAGCACCTCGATCTCCACCTGGCCCTGGTGCACCGGGTCGCTGCCATTGGCGCCGTTGTTGAACAGTGCGCCACCGATCATCCCCTCGCCCACCTTGTTGCCGGCGGCGTCGAAGGCCTCCCAGCGGCCGGTTTCGCCACTGTTGCCCGTCTGGCCCGACTCGTTCTGGAACAGGTTGGAGATGTCCACCACGGCCCGCACGGCCATCTTGCCCAGGTCCACCGACAGGGCTTCGGTGCCCTGGGAGGGCGAGTACCCGACCTGCTCAGGCGTGCTCGCACCCACATCGCCCGGCACAGGCTCGGCCGGGTCGTCCACGCCCGCACCATTGCCCTGGCTGGTGACCACGGCACCACCGGTCTGCGCCGGGGTGGGGCTGGTGATCAGCTGCTCACCAAGGTTCGTGGTGTACGGCTTGCCATAGTCAAAGGCGTCTGTGCCTGCGGGTACACCGGCACCACCACCGAGCTGGATGGTCGTCTGGTGGCCTGTGTAGGTGTAGTCCCCGTCGGACTCCATGGTGAGCGAGCCAAACTGGCCCGCCACCGTGGCGCTGCCTCCACTGGCCACTGTCGTGCCAGGGGTCCACACCGCCCCTTCGGCACCAGCACGCACCTGGACCACCTCGGCCTTGGCGCCGTCCTGCATGCCTTCGTGCTTGTCCGCACCTTGGTTTGCACCTTCGGGGGTCGTCCCCACACCGGTGAGAACATTGCCGGTAGCCACCCAGCGGTCCACCACCCACTGCGTGCCATCGGTATCGTCCAAGGCCACCGGGCCATCATCGGCAATGAACAGCATGCGTCCCACGTCGATGCTGGCATCGACCTTGTCGCCGTCGCCGTCAACGGCAGTGAGCTGCAGGCCAATCTTGCCCGCCATGCCCGCTTGCACCTCGTTCGAGTCGCCTGGCGTGGAATGCACCACGGTGCGCTGCTGGTCAAAGGTCACCTCGCCCGTGGCGGCATCGATGGACAGTTTGAAGACGGTCTTCTCCACGCCGTCCACCACCACATAGCCGATCACCGAGCCGCTGGGGCCGTTCTTGAGCAGCACATCCGAGGGCTGGCCATTGGAGAACAGCGCGGTGTCGCGGAAGCCCGAGGGGCCGCCCTCGCCACCATTGAGCACCAGGCCATATGTTTTGCCGTTCAGCGTTGCAGCGCCGTCGGCCCCATAGCTCACCGTGAAGCGTGTGGACCCAAGGTCGGACTCCGCATCCACATCCAGGAAGCTGTCGTCCACCAGCAGCGGCATGGTGACGTTGAGAAGGACGTCGTTGTAGTCCCGGTCACCCCCACCGTAGATGTCCTCCCAGTTCTGGTTGCCAGACACAGGGCCCACAGCCACGGTGTTCACGTGCGACAGACCATCCAGGTTCAGCGCGCTGTTGTCGAACAGTGCCGCAGCCCCCTGGCCTGAGAGCGGCGAGTCGCCCACATTCGCCACCCACTGCCCGCTGCCATCCTTGGTGAAGGTCACCGGGGTGTTGTTGCCCAGCGCTCCGTTGAGGTTGTCGCCATTGGGAATCATGAAGAAACCCACCTGGCCGGGCAGCACGCCCGGTGGCAGGGTGACACTGGTCACCGGCTGGTTCTTCACGTTGTCCCACACCACCGAGCCGGTGGTGGGCTCGCCACTGCCGTTCTTGATGTAGTAGCCCCAGGTGTTGTTGTAGCCCGCATCGCTGCCCACCAGCTGCACGGTGATGCCCGGAACGGGCTCTGGATCTACCGTGGTGATGACGGGGATGTCGTCCTTCACGCTGGCCGCCAGCCCGACACCGATGGAGTCACCGTCGCGATCCTCCCCAACGATGTTCACCACACCCAGGTTCAGCGTGTCCTCGCCCTGGGCGGAGTGCGTCATGGCGCCCGTCACCGTGAGTGTGTACTCGCCATTGGCCTTGACCTCCAGCACCGCAGCCGCGCCGCTGGCGCTGCCCTGAGGAACCCCGGCGGCATTGAAGTACACCGTTCCGCCGGTGGATGGATCAACCAGCACGGTGGTGCCGCCGAACTGCACCGCCGTGACCTTGCCAAAGCCGTCGGCGCCCCATTGCACGGCACCGGTCATCACTTTGACGCCGGTGGATGCCTCCAGCTGCGCCCCATTGACCAGATCGCTCGCATCGCGTTCGTCGTTGCCGATCTTCGCGCCACCCCGCAGGGCAGACTCTTCTTCCAGCATCGCCGTGAGCACCACGGCGTTCGCCGTTCCCTCTACCAGTCTGGCGACAGGCGCATCGTCCTCCAGCGAGACCTTGAGCGCCATGGAGTCCGTGAGACCGGTGGCCGGATTGAGCGGCCGGTCGTTGGCGATGACCGTGAAGTTCAGCTCCTTCACATCGTCATCGGTGCTTGTTCCTGCCGCAGGACGCGCGTGGTCCACGGGGCCCAGCAGCACAACGTTGCTCGTGTAGCCCGCCGCATAGGAGCCACCAATGGTCACCTTGATGATCTCGGTAGCGCCAGCCTTGCCGATCAGTTCCGTGCCCTCGGCATTGGGGGTCCAGATGATGGTCACACCACCGGATGTCAGCACGGGCAGAGTGCCTGCAACATCGAACCGCACCGACACCGTGTCGCCGATGTCCGGGTCCGCCACGCCAAAACTGGCGGAATCCGTGGCGCTCTGACCCGGGTTCTCGCGGTTGCCCTGCGCCAAGGCGTCTTCCTGCACATTCACGGCAATCTGGTCGGCGTTCGGCCCGGAGTAGCGCGAAACTTCGCCTTCATCCTTGTTGCCATCGCCATCCTTGTCGATCCATATCTGGGTCGTCTGGTCGTTGCCGGTCACGAACTCTGGCGCATCGTTGACGCCTTGTACCGTCACCCGCACGTTGGCCACGTCGGTGTCGCCGTCCGCATCCTTCATCTGGTAGTTGAACTGGTCGGTCACCGTGGCCCCGTCGCCCAGGGCCATGGCCTTGAGGTTGTCGAGGGTGTAGGACACGGTACCGTCGGTCGCGATCTTGAGCGCACCCATGGTCCCCATGGCATCCAGCGATGGGCCGGTGAGGTCGGTCGTGTCGTACGAACGGTCGCCCCCTGTGCGGGTGAACACCACGCTGGCAGTCCCGCCGTCGGCCTTGGCTTCGTAGGCATCGTTGCTGAGCACATTGCCGATGGCATGGCTCGTCGTGCCCGTGGCCCCGGCCGTGGCCGTGAGGTTGCGGGCATCGTCGGCAGCCACCGGCCCGGTGTCCTGGAAGTTGATCTGCCGGCCAATGTCGTAGGTGGCCACGTTGGATCTGTCGCCATCGCCGTCCTTGGCCTGCGCCGTCAGCTGGATCACGCCGCCGCCGATGTTGACGATCTCGTGCGGGTCATTGGTGGGGTGCACCACCGCACGGAACTGCTCCACCGTCACCTGGCCGTTGTTGGCCGCATCGCCCGCCACCGTGACCTTGAACACATTGGTCTGCACGCCGCTGATGAGGATGTAACCCACGGCCGCCCCACCCTCCATCTTCACCAGCACGGTAGAGCCCGTTGCGGTGTCTTTCAGGGTAGAAGCCTGCCCCTGGGCGCCCACACTCAGGCCAAATGTCTTGCTGCCCGTGGCGGCAGCGCCATCCGCTCCGAAATTGAACTGGAAGCTGCCCGAGAGCGCCTTGCCATCCGTGTCGGAGCTGGTGCCCGCATCGGCCTCGGCATCCTTCACCAGCAGTGGCACGTTCCAGTTCAGGTTCAGGTTGACGTCGTCATAGTCCTTGTCCGAACTGGTGGAAGTGATCTTGAGGTCTTCCCAGTTGAAGTTGCCCTTGCTGCCCTGGCCGGCCGAGGTTCCGGAGGGGGTCTGCTGCACATGCGACTGGCCGTCGCTGTTGAGTCGCTGGTCCGAGAAGTAGACCGGCGCACCATCGCCCGACAGTGGCGCTCCGTTCACAAAGGCCGTCCATTTCCCATCAACCTGCTGGAAGGACACGGCTTGCGCGTCGCCCAGAGCGCCATTGCGGCTGTCACCGTTGGGGATAATGAAAAAGCCGATCTGATCCGCCGTCACCCCTGTGGGCAGCGACACCGCTGCATTGCCCTCGGTCTTGACGTTGTCCCACAGCACAACGCCGCCCTTGGAGGTGTCGATCGTGCCGTCTGCATTCTTGAAGTAGTAGCCAAAGCTGTTGTTGTAACCCGCTTCGCCCCCCTCGTACTCCACCGTGAAACCATGTGCTGCCACCGGTACGGCGTCAGACACGGTCACGATAGGCACATCGTCCTTGATGGAGGCATTGAGTTCCACACCAATGGTGTCACCATCGCCGTCCTGGCCCACGAAGGTGATCTTGGGCAGGTTCAGCAGGTCCTCGCCCTGCGAGGAATGCTTGAGTGCCGACAGCACCTCGAACTGGTAGGCCCCGGTTTCTGCATTCACGGTCAGCACGGCCGCGCCGCTGGTGGCGCCCACCGCCAGCGCCTTGCCGTTCTGGTCGAAGTACACCGTCACCACGCCCCCCACCGGGCTGTAGCTGTTTTCGGAGAAGAACCCGTTCTGCACCTTGATGCCCGTGAGGCCGCCGAACTGGTCAGCACCCCACTTCACCGCACCCTGGAAGCCGGTGGCGTCCGACTTCACGTAGCTCAGGTCAGGGTTCTCGGTTTCGTTGTTGCCCAGCGTGCCGCCGCCCGACACAGGCACCGACTCTTCCTCGACCAGGACACTGAGTTTGACAACCTTGCCGTCCACCTTGGCGTGTTCGGGCACGTCGTCCTGGATCTTGGCGTAGAGGTCCACCCCGATGCGGTCACCGTCGCCATCCACCCCCACAAAGGTCACCGTGGGCAGCAGCAGCAGGTTTTCGCCCCAACCTGCCTCGTGGTTCAGAGGCCCGATCACCGTCAGGCTGTAACCGCCAGAGGCGCCGTCGATCTCCAGCGCCACAGAGCGGGGCGTTGTGGTGTCGCCGTCGGCAATGGGCTGGCCGTCGCGGTCCAGGTACACCGTGGCGCCCGCATTGCCCACGGCATATTCCTGGCCCGCAATCCGCACGGCCACCACACCACCAAACTCGTCAGCCCCCCAGCGCACCACACCGGTCATGGACTGGTTGCCCGTGGAGGCGCTCAACGGGTCGAAGAACCCGGTTTCATTGTTGCCAATCACGCCGCCATCGCCGTTCGATGCGGACTCTTCCTCCAGCAGCGCAAACAGCGGCACAGGGACGCCCAGCACCTTCACATGCACCGGCACGTCATCCTGCACCCGGGTCTCCAAAGCCACGGTGATGGGGTCGCCGTCGCCGTCTTCGCCCATCAGGCGCACGGTTTCTAGGTTGAGCCAATCCTCCCCTTGCACCACTTGCCCACCTGCCGCATGGTTCATGGTGGCCAGCACGGTCAGGGTGTAGCTGCCCGAGGCCTCCACCAGCAGGCTGGCTGCGGCGCCATCGGGCCGGGCACCGCCAGGGCCCGAGGGAATCACGGAGCCATCGGCGCCAAACCAGACGGTCTGGCCGACCGGCACCACGCTGGCACCTTCGCCACTGCCCACACGCACGCCGGTGAGCTGGCCGAAACCGTCGGCACCCCAGTTGATGGCGCCGTTGATCTGGGTGAGACCGCCATTGGCCGTGGAGGTAAGCGGCAGGTCGTTTTCGTCGTTGCCGATCTTGGCGCCATCGACGCGTACGGACTCTTCCTCGGCGTCCAGCGACAGGCTGGGCTCCAGCCCTGTACGCAGGTACTGCGTTTCGTCGCCTTCTTCAGGCCACTCTTGCCCATCGTCGCCATAGCGATAGACCGGCACGTCGTCGCCAAACAGCAGCCGCCCGCCCAGGTCCAGCTCGGCCATCACCGTGTCGTCGTCGTTGTCGGTGGCGGCGAGCACCACGGAAAGAACGCCCTTGCCAATGGCCTGCAGCTCGTCCAGCCCGCCTTCCTCGCCATCCGGCGTGGCGTGGCGGATGGCACCGGTCTGGGTCATGACCACGGCGCCCGTCTGCGGGTCCATCTGCAGCGTGAGGATCACATTGCCACTGCCGTCGCGCCCGACCACTTCACCGGGGTTGCCGGTGGCGCTCAGCATGATCTCGGTGTTGGTGCCGGTGGCATACAGTCCCGTCGCGCCGCCGTTGCCGATCTGGAAGGCAAACGCGTAACCGTCGGGCGATTTTTCTCCCTGCCCCTCTTCGCCACCGCTGCCGCCGGGGCGCAGCTTGGGGCCATCGGCACCAAACGACACCACAAACGCCGTGCCGTTGAAGCTGTTGCTGTCGGTGTCCGCGTCGGGCCCTTGCGGGTTGTTTTCGGTTCCTTCGGACCCGGTGTTGGTGGCCTGGTTCACGCCACGGTCCGAGGTCATGAGCGTGGGGATGCCTTCGGTGCTGGAATCGATCACGGGGATGTCATCCTGCACGGACATGCCGACCTCGGCCGTGAACTCCCCACCTTCGCCCGTGAAGCCATTGATGGTCACCGTGGGCAGGGCCAGGAAGTTCTCGCCACCGCCGGGCGCATGCTGCAGCGGGCCGACCACCGTCAGTGTGTAGCTACCGCTGGAGGTGATGACCAGCAGCACGGCCGGGGGCGTGGGGTCGCCCTGCGGTATGGGTTGGCCCAGGGCGTTGAAGTAGATGGTCACGCCTGCTGTCGTGACGGGCACGGGCGCAAAACCCGGCACGCTGATGGAAGAGATGCTGCCACCCCCCAGGTCAAACGTCCCTTGCTGGTAGCTGTAGAGGCCTTCGTCCTCGTCATTGCCAATCACCCCATTCACGCTGCGGCCCTCGCGGCCCGAGGGAACGGACTCCTCTTCGAGCGTGATGTTCAGGTTCACCCGCACCGGTTCGGGCGGTGGAGGAGGAGGCGAGACAGGTGGTGGGCCGGGTGGGGGAGGAGCCGGTGGTGGAGGGGGCGCAGGCACGGGAGGATTCGGGGCTGGTGGCGGAGCCGGGGGCACGGGCGTGGGTGCCGGTGCGGGCGCAGGCGCCGGTGCGGGCGTATCGAGTGCCAGTACTGCCAGCGGATTCACATTGATGTCCGGCGCCGACTGGGGCGTGAAACTGTAGAGGTAGGCCAGAGGGTCCACCCCCTCGAAAATGCGCAGCAGCTGTACAAAGCTGCTGCCCTCGCCTTCACCGCCGCCGCCACCACCGAGGCCGGCCGCCGTGGCTTCCAGCTGGTCGCTCAGGTCACCGCCACGTTCCAGCGCCTGGATCACGGTGTCGATGGTTCCCTGGGCCACGCTGGCATCCTGCGCCGTCGGACGCTCCGCCGTTTGCGTGACACTCTCATCGAGCTTGATGTTCTGCTCGGGTGCCACGGCCAGCACCTTGCCATCGTCCATCAGCAGCTCCACCCTGGAGCCCGCCGGGGTCTGGACGATCTCTCCTTTTTGCAGGATGTCCCCCGCTTTGAGGGCGCGGCGATTGCCATTGGCATCGACTGCAAAGGCTGTGCCGGTCACGGCTACGACGGTGGCGATTTGAGACATGAGAATGCTCCGGTGGATCCTGAACCTCTGCGCTAGGAGCCCAAAGGAACGGTAGGTGACTGATAGCTGTGAAGGCTACCGACGGAGCCACCGGCTCACCATTGGACTTAGGTCCACTTTTGGGGCGTTGCACCCCTCTGCACTCAAATCGTTTCGTTGCCTGAATCGTCTCCCAATAGATCCAGGCTATTGCTGAGCCGCGCGCGCGTTTCCTTGCGCTCCAGCAGCTTGTTCTGCGCCGCCAGTGGCAGGTCGGTGAAGCGAATGACGCCCCGCGCGATCAGCAGCTCGATCAGATCCTCCGTGACCCGGGCCAGCCCGGCGTCGGAGGAACTCAGCAGGTGGTTGTCTTTGTCAGGCATGGCCAGTCGCCCCCTGGTTGAGGCGCAGCACCAATTGCACACGGTCGCGCACGTGGAGCTTCTCGAACGCCGCGCCCAGGTGGGCCTTGACCGTGCGCTCCGAGATGAACAGTTTCTCGGCAATTTCCTTGTTGGAAAGGCCCCGGGCCACCGCCTGCGCCACCTCCAGCTCGCGCGATGACAGCAGCCGCAGCAGGTCTTCCTGGCCTTGCGGCGAGGCCTGGGGGGCCGTCAGGCTCCAGGTGGCCGCAGCAAGGCGCGCTACCAGCACCGGGCCCACCCACAGGCCGCCATGCTGCACTACAACGGCCACCTCCTGCAGCATCTCGGGAACGGCAAAAAGATGGCAGTACCCCCGCGCCCCCTCATTGATCGCCCGCAGCCCGTCACGGTCATCAGGCACGCCCGCCACCACAACCACGCGCGCAGCGGGTGCCTGGGCTCCCACCTGGCGCAGCAGCACCGGCCAGTCGGGGTACTCGGTGCTCAGCCACACCGTGGCCGGTGTTCCGTCCGCCGGGTGCAAAGCCTTCATCAAGGCGGGCCAATGGGCCTTGCCAAAGCAGGCCCCCTGGGGAAAGGCCGCCCACCAGCGGTCCGTCGGCTGCGCAGCATCGCTGGCCAGAAAATGACGCATGGCTCTCACCTCTCCGACAAGGCGTTGGCCTTGGCACGCAACACGGGTTTGAGAAGATAGGCCAGCACCGTCTTCTTGCCCGTCAGGATGTCCACCTGCGCCACCATGCCGGGAATGATGGGCAGGTTGGCGCCCAGGCTGGCTTTGCGCGTTCGGACACGGACCAGGTAGTTGGCGTTGCCCTTCTCATCCACCACCGAGTCCGCGCTGATGTTCACCACGTCAGCCACCAGGCCGCCATAGATCGAGAAATCGTAGGCCGTGAACTTGACCATGGCCTCCTGGCCGGGGTGCAGGAAGGCGATGTCGCGGGGGCTCACCTGCGCCTCCAGGATCAGGGCATCGTCCAGAGGAACGATCTCCACCACCTCCTTGCCCGGCTGCACCACCCCCCCCACGGTGTTGACCAGCAGCCGCTTGACCGTGCCCCGCACGGGTGAACGGATGTCGGCATGCTTGACCTTGTCGGCCAGTGCGCGGCCCCCCTCCGACAGGCTGGAGAGTTTGCTCATGGTCTCCGACAGCTCTGCACTCATCTGGTTGCGGGCCGTGAGCTGCACCTCCTCGATGCGCCGCGAGGCCTCCTGGATGGCCGCCTGGACCCGGGAGATCTGCGCATCCGCCTGCTCGCGGTCACCCCGCAGCCGCGCCACCTCGCGGTCCAGCCTCAGCACCTCCACCTCGGAAACCGCGCCCGTGGCGACCATCGGCTTGGTGGCGTTGAGCTCCTTCAGCATCAGCTCCAGCCCCCGTTCGGCCTGCTCCTTGCGCGCACGCACCTCATTGAGCTCCTGCTGCCGCTGTATCAGCTGGTTCTGCGAGATGGACACCTGCGCGCTGATCTCCTCGCGCCGCGAACGGTACAAACGCATTTCCTGCGCCACGATGTCCGGTGCGTCCCGCAGGAGCTCGGGCGGCGGAATGAAGGTGCCTCCTTGCGTCAAGGCCTGCAGCCGCAAGGCCTTGGCCTGCAGGGCCAGCAGGCTGGCGCGGCTTTCGAGCATGGTCGACATGAACCGGGTGGAGTCCACGCGCAGCAACAACTGCCCCGCCTCCACAATCTGCCCCTCGCGCACCGGCAGCACCTCCACAATGCCGCCGTCCACGCTCTGGATGACCTGCACCTGGCTGGTGGGCACCACCTTGCCGTCGCCGCGTGTCACCTCATCCAGTTCGGCATACGCCGCCCAGAGCACCAGCAGCAGCAGAAAGAGCACCGCCAGGCGCAGCAGGGCGCGGGCACGCAAAGGCTCCTGCTGCAGCCGGGCCCAGTCCGCGTCATCCGCCCAGTCCAGTGATTCGGCAGCCCCGGTGGGTGTCAGCCGCTTGACCATGCGGCCAAAAAGCGAATCGCTGGCCGCTCCGCCCGTCTTGACGGCCCGTCCGATCTGGTGAAAGGCTTTCTCGTTGAGTTCAGCCATGTCACACCGCCTTTCCGATGCGCCCCTGCCGCAGGGCTTGCACCACCTGTTCCTTGGGTCCGTCGGCCACCACGCGGCCCGCATCCATCACGATGATGCGGTCCACCAGTTCCAGCAGCGAAGTCCGGTGGCTGATGAGCACCAGTGTGCGGCCCTGGGAAAAGTCAGCCAACCGGCGCTTGATGTCCTCTTCGCTGGAATGGTCCATGGACGAGGTGGGCTCGTCGAGCAGCAGCACGGCCGGGTCATTGATCACGGCACGGGCAATCGAGACGCCCTGGCGTTGCCCCCCGGACAGCGACTCCCCCCGCTCCCCCACCAGCATGTCGAAGCCCTGCGGGTGCGCATTGATGAGCGGCAGGATGCCACCGATCTCGGCCGCCCGCACCACGGCGTCGTCATCCGCCAGCGGGGCGCTCAGCGTGATGTTGTCGCGCAGCGAGCCGTAGAACAGCATCACATCCTGCTGCACATACCCCATCTGCCGGCGCTGCTCGGCAGGGTCCAGCTGGCGCAGGTCGATCCCATCGATGAGCACAGCGCCTGTGGTGGGCCGGTACAGCCCCAGGATCAGTTTCTGCAACGTGGTCTTGCCCGAGCCGATGCGCCCCAGGATGGCCACCCGCTCCCCGGGCTTGATGTTCAGTGTCACGTTGCGCAGCGATGCCGCCTGCTGCCCCGGGTAAGTGAAGCTCACATCCCGGAACTCGATGCCCCCCTGGAGCCGTCCCCGGCTGATGAAGCTGGCCCCCTCGGGCCGGTCCACCTCGCGCTTCATCATTTCATTCAGCGAGGTCAGCGCAGTGGACGCCGTGTGGTACTGCACCAGCAGGCCCGCCACCTGCCCCACCGGGGCCATGGCCCGCGACGCAAGCATGGTGCAGGCAATCAGCCCCCCCATGGTGAGCTGGCGCTCGCCAATCATGTAGACCCCCAGGATCACAATCACCAGGTTGATGAGCTGCTGCAAGAAGGCCGAGCTGTTGCTGGCCGTGGCCGAGAGCAGGCGCAACTGCACCCCCACCCGCGCCAGCAGTGCCGTGCTGCGCTCCCACTTGCGCTGCAACGGCGCCTCGGCGCCCAGCGCTTTCACGGTTTCAAAACCAACCAGGGCCTCGACCAAGGTCGCGTTGCGCTGTGCCCCCGCACGGTAGGTGGTCTCGGACAGCTCGTGCATACGCCCCTGCACAGCCAGGGCGTACAGCAGCATCACCAGGGCTCCGATCAGCAGCGGGATCAGCATGGGCCAGGAGATCCAGCCGATCACCACGACAAAAATCAACCCGAAGGGCAGGTCGATGAACGCCACGACCGAGGCCGAACTGATGAAGTCCCGCACGGACTCGAAGGACCGCAGGTTCGCGGCGAACGAACCCGCCGATGCGGGCCGCTGCTCCATGCGCGTGCCCAGCACCTTCTCCATGATGTGGGCCGAAAGTTTGACGTCCGCCCGGCTGCTGGCCAGGTCCACAAACCGCCCCCGCAAGGTGCGCAGCACCAGGTCCCCCAAAAGCATGATGGACAACCCCAGCGCCAGCACCCACAAGGTATCGACCGCGTTGTTGGGCACCACGCGGTCGTACACATTCATGGTGAAAATCGGCATGCCCAGGGCGAACAGATTGGCCAGCAAAGCGGCCAGCAGCACATCGCGGTACAGGCCATGGTTTTCTGCCAGCACGGACCAGAACCAATGCCCATGCCGTCCGGCCTTCACCTGCGGCGCACGCGCATCAAAACGCTGGGAGGGCCGCACATACACCGTGGTCCCCAGGTAATCCGCCTCCAGCGCGGCACGCGACACCTGGATCGGCGCGTCCCCCAGTTCGGGCAGCACCACATGCGCCTCGTCGCGCCCTTCGCTCCAGCCCAGCAGCACGCAGGCGCGCTCACCCTGCAGCAGCAGCACGGCCGGCAGCAGGGCATCCTTGACCCGCACCAGCGGCTCACGCACCAGGCGGCTGCTCATGTGCGCCCGGCGCGCCGCACGTGCGAACAGGCTGGGCGTGAGCCGGTGGTTGTCAGCGGGCAGGCCTGCCATCACCGCCTCGGCGGTGGACGGCAGGCCGTGGGCCTTGGCCACGATGAGCAGGCACGACAACAACTCGTCGGGACTGCCCCCTGCAAGCTCTGCAGGCGGTGCCACACCTGCATTTGAAACCATATGAATTCCTTGTCGCTTAATGTTCGAATTCACTCTAGCAACATAAATTCAAACCGCGAAGCACTAAATGGCAGCGCCCGCAGCCACCGCCCCGTCCCCGCTCCCCTGGAACTTGGTCGCCAGTTGCAGCAAATGGACTTGGGGCGTCAAAAGCGCAAATTGGCCCCGGCGATGGCCGCTTTTTGCCGGTTTTCCCTCCACAACCGGGCTGTAGGGAACAGGCACGATGTTCTGGGAGTGCGGCGCAGTCAAAAATGGGCCACTGGGGTGAACTTCCGGCCAGCGACTTCCGAGTCTGACACCCCACGGCATAGCCCCATGCCCCCCGCGCGCGCATCGGCCAACACTTTGCGATGCTGGAGATGACGCTGCTGTGCTGCTGCAGCGGTAAACGGTGCAGTTTCCGGACGGCGTGGGGCGGATGGGCCCTCGCTGAACGTAATGCTCAGGCCCACGGCGCCGAAGCCAATGTGGCTGGCGCGAAGAGACTGAAGCTTTCGCACTACCAGTCAAAGTCAAGGGGCTGCCCGGGTGCAGCAACACCACGCGCAGCACCTGCCGCGAAGGGGGTCAAGGGGCTTGCCGCACTCTGTGTTTTTCATGGCACCCCAAAGTTCGACAAGCCCTTTTGGCTCCGTCGCCCACATAGAATCCCGTCGCGCTTATCGATCAAATGCCCACAAACTCGCTCCAGACAACGATTCTTCGCTCACATTTTTTAACAATTGGTGCATTCAAAGGCCTCGCACTTGTCTCCCTGATGCTCCTAACCGCGTGTGGCACGCTGACCGGGATTCCTTCACACGGCGGCGGCAAACGCTTTGCGACCGAACAACGCCTAGTTTCCGCCAGCATCCGCTCCACGCTCAAGGAGCTGGACATCTCCAGCCTGAAAGGCATGCGCGCTGCTCTTGTGTTCGACCTGGTGGCAGACGAGGGCGGCGGCAACCTTTCTGGCGGGCGATGGAGCCCGGGCCTACTGTTCAGCGTGGGCAGCGCCATGAGCCCGATCAGCAGCACCGTGAACGCCTTTCAGGTCTACAACCTGGCCGAAGGCGGCACCAACTACACCAACACCAACTCGGGTGGTGCTTCCACCACCACGGGCACCACGCTGCAGACCGGCACCAGCAATACCGTAAGCACGAGCCAGACCACAGAGACGTCCAGCAGCTCCACCAGCGGCAGCGGCTCCAGCAGCGGAACCAGCACCACGGGGGGCACCAGCACCACTACCAACTACAGCCAGACCGACAACAACAGCTCCAGCACCAGCGGCAGCTCCAACAGCACGACCAACAGCAACAGCACCACAAACTCTAGCGGGCGCACCAACTCCGACAGCAGCACCAACAGCACCGGCAACAGCCGCACTGCGGGCGGCCAGAACTACCAGCGCGAGGCCATTACTCCAGCAGCGGTCACCAGCATCACCAGCACCCAGGGCAACCGGCGTGACAACACCGCTTCTTTGCAATACAGGGGGCTGGGCGAGTACCACAACTTCCCCGTTCCCAAAAGTGACGCTAGCCTGCTCATGGGGCTGGTGCGCAACTACTTCCTGCTCAGCGGCGTAGTACCCACCACGCCCAACGACCCCACAGCCGACGTTCTGGTGTACGTGACTGTAGACATCTTCGGCATCGTGCGCAGCCGTTTTGATACGCTGATCTACAACAACGAAACAGTCAAAGCCGAGACCAGCTTTGAAATCATGGCCTTTGACCGCGAAGGCAAGAACGTTCTGCGCCCGCAGCAGGCCAGCAAGGAAGCGCAGTACCGCGAGCACTACCTGATGTGGGCTGGGCCGCTGGAAACAAAAGAAACCGTGCGCGACGGGCAGGGCCTGCTGGTCAACTTCAAGGACGTGGGCCTGCGCTCGCCGCTTGCAGCAGCTGAACGCACGGAGCAGCCATGACTCCAGCCGTCACCAACGTGCTGCGCCGTTTAGGCGCATCCACCCTACTCGCCCTGGCGGCCTGCCTTGGAGCAGGCCAGGCAGCGGCCCAGACCGCCAGCGATGCCTCCGTGCAAAAGCTGCTTGCCATCAACGGCGCACAAAAGTCGCTTGAACAGGCGCTGGCCGGCATGGAAGCGCAAATCCGCCAACAGGTCACGGCAGACATGGTCCGCTACAACGGCGGCAAGCCGCTGACCCGCACCCAGCAGACTGCGGTGGACCAGGTCGTGCCCAAGGTCGCGCAGCTGCTGCGCGAGAAGCTCAGTTGGGAAACCCTCAAGCCCAGCTACATCAGCATCTATAAAAGCCAACTCGACCAGACCGACATCAACCGCTTGCTCAAGCTGTACCAAGACCCGGACTACGTGCGCGTGGTGGAGAAGATGCAACTGGTGAACCAGCAATCGGCGCGGGTGATGTTCGAGCAAGTGCCCGCCGTCATGAAGAGCCTTCAGCCGCTGCTGGAAGACGCGGTGCAAAAAGCGCTGGCGCAATGACAAGGCGCAACGCACAAGGCGGGCGCACAAGCTGGCTGGCCCGCCTTGTGGTCTGGCTGATGCTGGTATCGGTGCACACTGCCAGCTTCGCCCAAGTGGTGCGCCCCATCATCTGGGGGCCGCACGGCGCCCCACAGACCGGGTTTGCGGCCAACGGCACCTTCCTGCAAAACGGCATCATCACGCCCAACCCGCACCAGGGCCTGCACACCCTGATGAACATCTCGGTGTGGACGCTCAGCGCCTTTGCGCTCAGCAACACATCCGACCCCAACTACGTGCAGCCATCGCTGGCGGACATGGCCACAGCGCTGCACCTCACACCCCAGCAAGCCGCCTCGCAGATCAACACCCTGTACGTGGGCGCGAACCCCTACGCCAGCGTCAACCCGCCCAACGCCAACACAACGGCCAACATGGCCGCCTACGACCAGATCCTGGCCGACTACGCAGCGCTCGGTGGGGTGGCTGCCACCACCCAGGGACAAGGCGGCCTGTCCATCTTTGGCTCCGATGCGCTGCTGAACACCCCCGTGTTCCAGGCCGCCCTTCCCAGTGGCCAGGGCGCGGCGGGCGTCGTCATCTCCGAGAGCATCGAATCGGTGCAAAACACCGCTGCGGTGGCCAACTTCAATGCCATCCAGCTGCAGAACTCCGCGCTGCTGGGCTCACCCATCTTCTACTCCAAGCACCGCATCCCCACCGGGCCCGGCGCCGGTGTGGGCAACCCCAACTGCCTCGCACTGGGCGAATGCGCCGCCGATGGTGCCCAGCAACTGCACCAGAACCTGTTTGGCGCGTTCAACCCGCACAGCGGCGTCGAGTTGGGCTATGTGATACCCGGCGGGCAAGCCCACGCCTTCGACCTCAAGAAGAACCCCCACTTCGCCACCTCATTCATGGGCGCGGGAGGCAACGAAACCGGCGACATCAACCCCCGCTCTAACAGCATCCTCGCGCAAAACCTGGCCAAGGCCACCAGCCAACACATCAAAGGCCAGCAAGTGGCCTCGGGCATCAACTTCTCGGCGTTTGAAGAAGACAGGGCCCTGTTCATGCAAGGCGTAGACCTGTACGCCCACGTCAACTCCCCGGCAGAGCAGGCCACACTGGATGCCTTAAAAAGAGGCACCTTGAAGCCCGGCGACGCAGGCTACGAAGCTGCCCAGGCTCTGGCCCAACGCAGCTTCAGCCGCGCCTGGGCGCAGCACGTCGAATACGACAGCGCCATCGTGCACAACCGCGAGTCCGCCCACTACCAAGGGCAAAAGCTGCAACTGCAAGGCACGGGCGACCGAGACCTGTTCCAGCAGGGGCTGAACCTGTACTGCAAGAGCTGCGACGCAGAGCAAGAAGAAGGCCTGCGCAAGCTGGCCCAAGGCCAGTTGAAAGAAGGCGACGCGGGCTACCAACAGGCCCGCGACCTGGCCGAGCAACGCTTCAAGCTCGCCTATGAAAACAGCCTGATGCCGCCGCCCAAGAAAAGCCTGTTCAAACAACTGGTGGCCGTGGTGGTGGCTGCGGTGGCAGCGTTCTTCATCGGACCGGCGGTGGCGGGCTGGCTGTCCGGCGTCATTCCCGGGGCGACCGCAACCAGTGCTGCAGGCGCCACCGTGGTGGCAGGCACATCAGGAACCACCCTCACGGTAGGCGGCGCGCTGGCCAGCGGCATCGGCTCGGCTGTGGCCACCACCACCAGCGCGTTCCTGAGCACCGGCATCGCCACCGGCAGCGTGAGCCAGGGGCTCAAAGCGGCAGGGCAAGCGCTCAAAGGCGGGCTGGTGACGGCAGCAGTGGGCATGGTGGCGCCAGCGCTGGGGTACACAGACACCGCCAGCTTGGCCAACCGCTCGTTCAGCGTGGTGGCCCAAGCCACAGGTGCCACCGCAGCAGGCGGGGGAAGCTTCGGGCAGAACCTGCTGAGTGCCGGGGTGGGTGCGGGCATGCAGGTTGTCGGGGCCCAGGTAGCTGGGGCCATCGGTGACCAATACAACGCTGGCACAGCCTTCAACTACGCAGGCCACGCAGCGTGGGGATGCGTGAGCGGGGCGGTGGCCGCGCGCTCAGGCAGCGGCTGCGGCACGGGCGCGGCGGGCGCCGTGGTGGGCGACTGGGCGGGCCAGCAGGTGCATGCCAACCTCAACGGCAGCAACCCCAACGGCGTGCTGCAAGGCTTTGCCAATGCCGGGGGCAGCATCGAGGGCACCTCGACCTTCTTTGCAGGTCTGAGCGGTGGCGCCGCAGCCGCCCTGGTCGGCGGCAAGCCCGACAAGGTCCAGCAGAACTTTGGCATTGGGCAAAGTGGGGCTGAGAACGCGTTTGTTAACAACACCCTGGCGCACCCGGAAAAAATCAATGACCCATCTGTCAGGGAAAAAATTGCGGCTGCTGGTAAAAACTGCGGTGGAGTAGAGAGCTGCAAAGCCATGGTCGCGGGGTTGGATGCCCAGATCGACCTCCTGAGTGACGAGAAGATCGCCAGAATGTGCGCCAGCCGCGCAGACTGCGTGACCAACCGCACGTTGGAGCGAGCAGCCTACGTAGACGCCCGTGATTCAGCCATCGGCAAACTGGATCCTCAGTCGGCGGCCGTCAGCTATATCAACAGCCAGACAAACACGCCTTACAGTCAAGGCGAAATCGCAGGAGCGGTAACCCGAATCCAAAGAGGTACTGCGGACCCAGCTAATCCTGTCGACGCGTATGTTCGCAACAGCCTGGATGAAAAGCCCACGATGTTGGCTGCGGTCTTGGGTGTATCGATCATTGATGGGGATGGCGGTGGCAATCGGGGGCCGGGTGCTAAGGGAAAAACGCCTACGGGCGGGCGGGCTTCCACGGGTGAAAGCTTGTCGGCTCCGACTGGGGGAGCGGTTGTGGGAGAAGTCAAGATTCTTCCAGGAGCAAAACCGGATGCCAACGAGCTAAGAGCTGGCCAAGGCTTGGCAGAGCAGTTTGGCTACGACGTTGCGCATCAACCAACAGCGTCTCAATTGGGGGTTCAGGGCCAACGCACAGCCGACCTGACTGTGAAGGGTGTTGGACAGGTCGATGTCTACACGCCCGTCAGTACAAATCCCAATGTCATAACACGAACAATTGAAGGGAAAAACAATCAAGCAACTGCCGTTCTGGTGCAAACCAGCATTGCAGACGCCGACATGGCCACAGTAGCGGCAAGGACTTGGGGCAAGCCTACCGCCCAGAATATTCAAAGCATCTTTTTCCAAAAACCGGATGGAACAATTGTGCGTTTCAATCGACCAACGGGAGGTTAAGTAGTGCCTAAATTCGCTTGTCGCTGCGGCTACGTCATGAATCTGTCTGACGGATCACCCAGCTTTGAACTGGCTCTTATTCCAGAGTCCCGCATTGAGCAAATTGCAGAAAAACTAGACGAACCCGAGCATCTAGGCAGTGATGCTTTTTTTGGGCTTGTTGATGAAGTAAAAACTACGGTCTATCGTTGCCCTTCATGCGGAAGAATTCACGTTGATGGGGGTAATGGTCTGTTCAACTCTTTTGTTCCTGAGAGTCTGGTCTGAAGAGGCTTTGTTGCACAAACCCAGCCCCCTGTGCTGATAGTCTTGGCATATGAGTGAAGCTCAGGGTCCAAAGACCCACTACGAGGCCACCGACGGGGCTACGTACAGCGGCAGCGTGTTTGCAGCGCGTAAGATTGATTCAAAGGCGCGCCCCGCGCAGAGCATCGATGCCAGACCAGTCAACCAGCAATCGGCGCGGGTGATGTTCGATCAGGTGCCCGCCGTCATGAAGAGCCTTCAGCCGCTGCTGGAAGAGGCAGTGCAAAAAGCGCTGGCGCAATGACAAGGCGCAACGCACAAGGCGGGCGCACAAGCTGGCTGGCCCGCCTTGTGGTCTGGCTGATGCTGGTATCGGTGCACACTGCCAGCTTCGCCCAAGTGGTGCGCCCCATCATCTGGGGGCCGCACGGCGCCCCACAGACCGGGTTTGCGGCCAACGGCACCTTCCTGCAAAACGGCATCATCACGCCCAACCCGCACCAGGGCCTGCACACCCTGATGAACATCTCGGTGTGGACGCTCAGCGCCTTTGCGCTCAGCAACACCCTGTACGTAGGAGCCAACCCCTACGCCAGCGTCAAGGCAGGCAGTTGCCGGGATCAAGGCAAGCTCGATGAATACTGGCAGGTAGCCCAAGCGAAGGCGCAGGGGCTGGAGCGGTCATACCCGGAGAGCTGGCTGCTGGACGGCAAGGCGGTGCTGGACCTGGGCAAGTGGGGTGTGAGGGCGCTTGCCACGTCAACGGGCAAGGGGAGCCTGGAGACTTTGGAGGTGTTGGGTAGGACGCCTGTGTCTAGCGTTACTTCTGCTGGGGCAAATGGGGGAACGACAGTAGCAGGAGAAATTGCAACCCCTGTGACTTCTGGCGGGACTGCGAATGTGGTGACCGTGCCAGGACTGAAAGGGCAACTGGCCGCTGAAAATCTTGCCAACATTGCGGCGCAGGATGCGAGACTTGCGAAAGCAGCGAGCGGCAGTGGAGTGCCAAATCCGAATTTTTCCGTTGGAAGCGGTACGGCGACCGAAGCGAATAGCTTGGGGCAGATATGGGTAGGTGATGGAGCGCGACCATTGAACGGTGTACCCGGCGGATTGATTAGCGCTGACGGTACGCGAGTCTTTAGGCCTCCGACTGCAAAGCCCAATGCACCTGCCGAGTTCAATCCGACTGGTGTCCAGGCTAACTTCCAGATGAGGGACCCAAATACAGGGGCTGTAATTTCCAACGGACACATGGTGATCAAATGAACAAACCCACTCTCAAAGGGATTGATTTCGGTGCAGAGGATCTCAACACCTATACCCCGCAAATACCAGACAACTTTTGCGTGTGGCTGACCTTAGCGATCGGACCAGAGGGGATTGAAGGCAGTCATCTGTTCCAAGTTGGGATATGCACAAATTCGTGGCTTGCGCATCAGCTATCGATCAAGAGTGCATATGTTTTGCGGCACATGATCCTGGTTGAAAGTTTCGACTTTGAATTGATCAAGAAGACAGTTAGCGAGATTATTGAGAACGCTGAACGCCCTACTTGGGAGCAGTCAGTACCAATTCTGTCCAGATACTTTGCGTGGGAGTATGAGGACTACCAGTCGTAAATCTAGGCGCTACGCGCAGAGCTAAGAAATCAGGCCAGGCCGGGCATCGAGCCCGCCCCGCCCTGGCAGGGCCTGCGCTCACGCGGTGTAGCGCACGGCTTGCGCCGGACATCCATGGCCAGTGCGGTATCGGCTGCGCCGAAACCGCAGAGAGTTCTGGTCAGGCGCGTGCCGCGCAGTCCGTGGTGTTAGCCCCGCCCACCCTCAGTGGCAATCCACCGAACTTAAGCCACGCTAGCTGTCGCATCCCGGACGATTGCATCGCCATCCCCACGCAGAAATCAACCGGCTCATCAAGCCCTACCAAGACCCTGACAACATGCGCGTGGGCAAGCTGGCTGGCCCGCCTTGTGGTCTGACTGTTGCTGGTGGGGGAATCGCGGCCAGACTGGGCTTTGTACAGCTACGCAGGGGAGCCCCCTGACGCGAGCCACTAGAGCCGTGGCTCCAGTTGCAGCAAAATCCGGGATCGGACCGCCCCCATGGACACCCCAGACCAGCTCTCCCTGCGCCGCTATGGCGCCTCCCCCGGCAGCCACAGCCACGACCACTTCCAGATCCTGCTGGGGCTGTCGGGTGCGCTGGAGCTGGAGGTGGAAGGGCGCGGCGTGCGGGTGGCCACCGGCGGGGGCTGTGTCATCGCCCCGGGGGACCGGCACGATTTCGAGTCTGCAGGGGGCAGCCTGTGCCTGGTGCTCGACAGCGCCCACCCAGCCTGGTCGGCACTCGTGCGCCCGCCGGCGGCGATGGCCCCGCCCGCCCAGGCGCTGCCCCTGGCGCACTACCTGGCCAGCGCGCTGCAGCAGGGCCGCCCGCTGGCGCTGGCCCATGGCCCTGCCTTGCTGCGCGAGGCCTGGCTGACGGATGGACAACACGGGTCCACGGCAAGCCTTGTGGCGGGAGCAACCAGCCCGGCCCCCACCCGCCGCCGCCCCATCGACTGGCCTGCGCTGCAACAATGGGCGGCGCGGCAGTGGCACACCGAGCTGACCGTGGCCGACCTGGCCGCGCAGGTGCACCTGAGCCCCAGCCAGTTTGCCGCCCGCTGCCAGGGCGACCAGGGCATGGGCGCCATGGCATGGCTGCGCAGCCAGCGCCTGGCGCACGCGCGGCTGCTGCGTGGCACGGGCATGGCGGTGGCCGAAGTGGCGCGGCGCACCGGCTACCGTTCGCCCTCGGCCCTGACGGCGGCCCTGCGCCGCACGCACAACCCTTGAGCAACCGGCTCTGACGCCATGCAACCCCTGGCGCGCGACGATCTACCGCCATTGCGCGACGACCGGCGCGCTTAAGCTCGGCCCATGCAAGCCAACCTCTACGCCCTGGGCGCCATCGCGCTGTGGGCTTCCCTCGCCTCGCTGGGGGTGTCGCTCACCCACATTCCGCCGTTCCTGCTCACGGGCATTGCGCTCATCATCGGCAGCGTGCCGGCCTGGCCGTTTGTGCTGCGTGATCCGTCGCAGTGGCGCATTCCGCTGCGCACGCTGGCGCTCGGTGTGTATGGCCTGTTCGCGTACCACTTCCTGCTCTTCATTGCGCTGCGCCACGCGCCGCCGGTAGAGGCCAACCTCGTCAACTACCTGTGGCCGCTGTTCATCGTGGTGCTCTCGCCCGTGGTGCTGCCCGGCGTGTCGCTGCGCCTGCCGCATGTGCTGGCGGCCCTGCTGGGTTTTGGGGGTGCCGCCATTGCGATCGTGGGCGGGCGCGAGCTGAGCGGCACGCTGGCCTGGGGCTATCTGCCCGCGCTGGCGGCGGCATTCATCTGGGCCACGTACTCGCTGCTGACCAAGCGCGTGGCCGCCTTCCCGACCACGGCCATCGGCTTGTTCGGGCTGGTGTCGGGGGTGCTGTCGCTGCTGTGCCATGTGGCGCTGGAGCCTGCCGTGGCGCTGCAGCCGCGCGACTGGGCGCTGCTGGCGGTGCTGGGCCTGGGGCCGCTGGGGGCGTCGTTTTTCATGTGGGACAAGGCCCTCAAGCTCGGGGATGCGCGGCACATCGGCATCCTGAGCTACATCACGCCGCTGGCATCCACCGCGCTGCTGCTTGTGGTGAGCGGCCGCACGTTCAGCTGGAGCATTGCACTGGCCACGCTGATGATCATCAGCGCGGCAGTGATGGGGATGCGGGCACGTTGAGCAGCCCAAATAGGGATCAAATTGCCCCCTTGCGCCCGTCCATCAAGCGCAAATAGCTATTAATTGAGTAGCGCTTGCATTCACCACCCCGCCAGCACCAGTTTGCCCGTGGTGTGTGCCGATTCGATGCGGCGGTGCACGTCGCGCAGGTGGGTGGCATTGATGGTGCCCACCACCTCGCGCAGCGTGCTGCGCAGGCTGCCGGCATCGATGCGGCGCGCCACCTCGGCCAACAGGGCGTGCTGCGCGGCCATGTCGGGCGTCTGGAACATGCTGCGGGTGAACATCATCTCCCACACAAACCCCAGGCTCTTAGCCTTGAGCAGGTTCAGGTCGAGCGGTTGGGTGTTCTCCACAATGCCGCAGGCGCGTCCCTGGGGCTTGAGCACGCTGGGCAGCGCGGAAAAGTGCGTGTCGGTGTCGGCCAGCAGGAGCACATGGTCGACCTCCCCCACCCCCAGGGCGTCAAGCTGCGGGCGCAGCGGTTGGTGGTGGTCCACCACATGGGCCGCGCCCAGTTCACGCACCCAGTTCACCGACTCGGCGCGCGATGCGGTGCCCACCACCGTCAGGCCCGCTGCCACCGCCAGTTGCACGGCGATGGAGCCGACGCCGCCGCCCGCGCCGATGATCAGGATCGATTGACCGCGCTGGGGGCTGTCCGCTGCGGGCATGGGCAGCAGGCCCAGACGGTCGAACAGCGCCTCCCAGGCCGTGATGGCGGTGAGCGGCAGTGCGGCGGCCTCGGCAAAACCCAACGAGGCGGGTTTGGGGCCAGTGATGCGCTCGTCCACCAGCACAAACTGCGCGTTGCTGCCCGCGCGGGTGATGTCGCCCGCAAAGTACACGGCGTCACCCACCACAAAGCGGTTCACGGCGCTGCCCACGGCCACCACGGTGCCGGCAGCATCCCAGCCCAGCACGCGGGGGCTGGCGGGGGGCGGTGACTTCTGGGCGCGCACCTTGGCGTCCACCGGGTTCACGGAAATCGCCTCGACCTGCACCAGCAGGTCGTGCGCGCCCGGGGTGGGCACGGGCAGGGTAAGGTCCACCAGGGCTTCGGGGTGGTCAATGGGCAGGTACTGGTGCAGGCCAACGGCCTTCATGGTGGCAGGGGTCACGGTCAATTCTCCAGGCAACAAAAACAAACGATGGAGTGACTGTAGAGAGATAGCAAATTTTGAAAAAGGCATTCAAAATTGAATCCATCACAAATTATTTTTGAAGACCATGCTGCACCTGCAAGACGCCCGCCTGTTTGCCCGCGTGGCCGCCGCCGGGTCCTTCAGCGAAGCTGCCCGCCAGCTGGACCTGACCCCCGCTGCGGTGAGCGCCACACTCAAGAAGCTGGAAACCCAGCTGAACGTGCGGCTGCTGGAGCGCAGCACCCGGTCGCTGCGGCTGACGCCCGAGGGCGAGCAGTTTCTGGACACCTGCGAGCGCCTGCTGGCCGTGTGGGCCGAGGGCGAAGCGCAGCTGTGTGACCGCTACTGCGGCCTGCAGGGTGTGGTGCACCTGTCGGCGCCCACGGACCTGGCCAGTGTCTGGCTGGCGGCCTGGCTGCCCGAGTTTTTGCGGCAGCACCCCCAGTTGCAGGTGGTGCTGCACGCCAGCGACACCGTGCAGGCATTGCCGCGCGACGGGCTGGACATGGCACTGCGCTATGGCGACCTGCCCGACTCCAGCCTGGTGGCCCGGCGGCTGTGCACCAACCGCCGCGTGCTGGTGGCCAGCCCCGGCTACGTGCGCCAGCACGGCGCGCCCGCGCACCCCGGCGATCTGGCGCAGCACCGCTGCCTGACGTTTTTTCTGAGCGGGCGGCGCCATGTGTCGTGGCAGTTCCAGCGCGCGGGCCGGGTGCTGAACACCCAGGTGGACGGTGCGCTGTCCGCCACCGACGGCTCCCTGGTGCGGCAATGGGCGCTGCAGGGCGAAGGCATCGCCTACAAAAGCCGGCTCGATGTGTTGCCCGACCTGCAGGCCGGGCGCCTGGTGCCACTGCTGACCGACTGGACCACCGAGGATTCACCGCTGAATGCGGTGCTCCTGTCGCAAAAGATGGTGCCGCTGCGGGTGCGCAGGCTGCTGGATTTTCTGGCGGCGCGTTTTGGCGCGCTGGATCTGCAGGACGGGCGGGGCACTGCGGCCACGGCCCCACCTCTGGCCGCGCTCCGCAGCGAGGCCGAGGCTGTCAAAATATGAATGAAATGGGCCGCTACCGCCCGACCACCATGCGCTATTAGCTATTTATTTAATAGCACACCGAAGGACTAAGACGCCAGCAGCACCGCGGGATCGTCGCCTTCCAGCACCTGCTGCGCCCAGGGCGCGAGCTTGCGGGTGTCGGCGCGCAGCACCTCCTGCTTGACGGCCAGGATCTGCGCGGGGTGCATGGAAAAACTGCGCAGGCCCAGGCCCAGCAGCAGGCGGGTCATGGTCACGTCGCCCGCCGTTTCGCCACACACACACACGCTCTTTCCCTGGCGCTCGCCCTCGGCGATCACGTCGCCCACCAGGCGCAACACGGCGGGGTGCAGCGGGTCGTACAGGTGGGCCACGGCCTCGTCGGCGCGGTCGATGGCCAGGGTGTACTGGATCAGGTCGTTGGTGCCGATCGAGAGGAAGTCGAAATACTTGAGGAAGGTGCGCACCATGAGCGCGGCGGCGGGCACCTCGATCATCGCGCCCAGCTGCAC
>JADMJR010000128.1 GCA_018780365.1 Acidovorax sp.
GCGTCGGCGCTGGACGAGTTTTCGCAGGCCGTGCGCGCCGTCAACGGCCAGCCCGACCTGGAACTGCGCGCCATGCAGGGCCCCCTGCCCGAGGCGCTGTACGAACGCCTGGCCACCCATCCGCAGGTGGCGCGCGCCAGCCCCTTGCTGGAGCTGTCGGCCGTGGCGCAGGTGGCGGGCAGTGCCGCGGCTGGGGCCGGGAAGCCTTTGGCCACACCCTCACCCTCACCACCGCGCGTGCCGCTGCGCGTGCTGGGCGCCGACGCCCTGCTGCTGCCCGCCACGGCCCCAGCGCTGATGCCACGCCCCTGGGACGGCGCAGACCGCTTGGCCCTCTTCGCGCCCGCCACGGTGTTCCTCAACACAGCGGCGCTGCAGGCGCTGGGATTGCCCACCGCGCCCCCATCGCCCCTGCCCCGGCTCACGCTGCAGGTGGGGTTGCAGCAGGCCTTGGTGGTGCAGGTGGCAGGCACCGTGGCGGCGGGCGGCGCGCCACTGGCGGTGATGGACATCGGTGCCGCACAGGATTTGTTTGGCCGTGCGGGCGACCTCAGCCGCATCGACCTGCAGCTGCAGCCCGGCACCGACCGCAGCGCGTGGGAGAGCGCCCTGCGCGCCCAGCCCGGCTGGCCCGCCCACCTGGTGCTGGCGCAGCCGGGCGATGCGGCCCAGCGCATCAGCAACCTCTCGCGCGCGTACCGCGTCAACCTCACGGTGCTGGCGCTGGTGGCGCTGTTCACCGGGGCCTTTTTGGTGTTCTCGGTGCTGGCGCTCAGCGTGGCGCAGCGCGGGCCGCAGTTTGCGCTGCTGGCCGTGCTGGGCGCCACGCCGCGCCAACGCCTGGCACTGGTGCTGGCCGAATCGGCTGCGCTGGGGCTGCTGGGCAGCGTGCTGGGCATCACCCTGGGCACCGCCCTGGCCGCCACGGCCTTGCAACTGCTGGGCGGCGACCTGGGCGGTGGCTACTTTGCGGGCGTGCAGCCCGCGCTGCAGTGGAGCGCCCCCGCCGCGCTGGTGTACGGCGCGCTGGGCGTGGCCGCAGCGCTGGCGGGTGGCTGGTGGCCTGCCCGTGCGGCGCAGATGCTGCCGCCTGCGCAAACCTTGAAGGGCCTGGGCGCCACGGCTGGCCAGGCGAGCAAAGGGGTAATGGGTATTTTTTTGATAGCTGCAGGGGCAATGCTGGCAGGCGCTCCACCGGTTTTTGGCATTCCGTTGGCAGCCTATGCAGCCATCGCCTTGCTCCTGGTGGGTGGCATTGCCCTGCTGCCCTGGGGCATGGCACGGCTGCTGGCCGTGCTGCAGCCGCTGGCGGCGCGCCATGCACTGCCGCTGCTGGCGTTAGAGCGCGCACGCCGCATGCGGGGCAGTGCGGCCATTGCGGTGGGCGGCGTGGTGGCCTCGCTCAGCCTGGCCGTGGCGCTGACGGTGATGGTGGCCAGCTTTCGCGGCTCGGTCACGCAGTGGCTGGACGCCGTGCTGCCGTCGCCGTTGTATGTGCGCTCGGCCCTCAGCGCCGGCAGCACCACGGGCAGCGAGGCCGCCCTGCTGCCCGCCGGTTTTGCCGAAGCCGTGGCCCAGCTGCCCGGCGTGGAACGCGTGCAGCCCCTGCGCGCCAGCCCCGTGCAGCTCTCGCCCACCCTGCCCGCCCTGGCGGTGCTGAGCCGCCCGCTGGGCGACAACCCCGCCCAAAGCCTGCCCCTGGTGGGCGAGCCCTTGCCCGTGCCTGCAGGCCGCACCGGCGTTTACATCAGCGAGGCGGTGGTGGACCTGTATGGTGTGCGCCCCGGCATGGAATGGCCCGCACTTTCAGAGTCTTTTAGGCCGTTTGCGCGCGATGGACATGCCCAAGCAGCTATCTTTTACATAGCAGGCGTATGGCGCGACTATGCCCGCCAGTCCGGCGCCGTGGCCCTGGACCGCGCCGCGTGGCTGCGCCTGACCGGCGACGCCCGCACCAGCGACCTGGCCCTGTGGCCCCGTGAGGGCGCCGACACCGCCGCACTGCAGGCCACCATCCGCAATTTGGCCGCCACCCACGCAGGCCGCACGGCGGGCGCGGGCGACAACGGCGAAGCCCTGGTCGAATTCGCCTCCTCCGGCGCCATTCGCGACCGCTCGCTGCGCATCTTCGACCGCAGCTTCGCCGTCACCTACTGGCTCCAGGCCGTAGCCATCGCCATCGGCCTGTTCGGCGTGGCCGCCAGCTTCAGCGCCCAGGTGCTGGCACGCCGCAAGGAGTTCGGCCTGCTCGCCCACCTGGGCCTCACGCGGCGGCAGATCCTCACCGTGGTCGCGGGCGAAGGCGCTGCATGGACGGCCGTGGGCGCGGCGGCGGGCGTGCTGCTGGGGCTGGCCGTGTCGGTGGTGCTGGTGCACGTGGTCAACCCGCAGAGTTTTCACTGGACGATGGATCTGGCGGTGCCGGGAGGGAGGCTGCTGGGGTTGTGTGCTGTGGTGGTGGTGTCGGGCACGGTTACCGCATGGCTGGCGGGGCGGGCGGCGGCGGGGAGGGATGCGGTGATGGCGGTGAAGGAGGATTGGTAGAAGTCGCAATCTGCAGACCGAAACAACGCTCAGGGCGCCGCATACACTGCTGAAATGCAGTACGTCTTCCTAGATAGCAATCTTTTCCTTCAATGCCGCCCCTTGGAAGATCTAGACTGGGAACGCATCGCAGAGAAAGAAGATGTGACCCTATTAGTGCCCAGCGCTGTGCTGACAGAACTTGATAAGCACAAAGCCGATGGAAACAGTCGCAGGGCACAAAGAGCAAGGCGCGCGATCAAATTCCTCGATTCCCTCCTAGAGGCTCCAGACGACACGGTCACCATCCGTAAAGCCCCCATCAAGGTGATTGCTCAATTCGCTCCAGAGGCTTCTGGAGAGATAAGTTCCTCCAATGACGATTCCATCTTGTCCGAAGTTGAAGAGATGGCGCGCAAACTCGGCAACAGCGCCGTGAGCCTGATAACGCACGACACGAACCTAAAGGTAAAGGCTAAACGTAAAAATCTGCGCTTCTTTTCTGTACCCGATGAATGGTTACTGCCCCCAGAACCAGATGACCGCGAAAAGCGACTGAAGCGAATGGAAGAGGAGATTGCGCTTCTCAAGAAACAGACACCGAATATGGCAATTGCGCTTAGCGAAAACAACGAGATTGAAATCGTTGTCCCAAACTACGAACCGCTAGCGCCTTCAACAATAGATCGCCTCATAGAGGCGATGACTTCGAAGTTTCCTGAAAAGACCGACTTTTCCCCCTCCTCTCGCGAGCAATTTCTTTCGACAGAAAGGCTGGGCATGTTTCGGCTGCGTATGCCTACTACAGAAGAGGTCGCGAAATACCATCAAGAGGAGTACCCAGAGTGGAAGCGACGACTTCGCGAAGCACTCGAGCGCCTCCACTTAAAACTCCGATTCAGAGATTCGACTGCAGACGTTAGTCTTTTAGTCGCAAATCGTGGGACTGTTCCCGGTGAACACGTTCATATTGCAATCAGAGTCGGGAATGGACTCCTAAACATCACACCCAAATATTTTGATAAGCAGGTAAAGGGACTATTCGTAGTACCCCGCGCGCCCAATCCACCAGAGCCGCGAGAAAGCAATTTTCTAGATCGCATTGGCACAATGGATGAAATTCGCCCTTACCGCACTCCAAACATGCCAGAAACACCGATACATCGGGAAAGAGACGAGTTCTACTTAAAGGCAGGAGAAAACGCAGACACAGAGTGGGTCTGGGCATGCGAGACCATGCGTCATGGCATTCAGCCTCAAGAGTTCTCTTTCAAAGTTTGCACGAATGTGCAATCGCAACCCACAGGGGGACAGATGACCGTTGAAGTGTCAGCAGAGAACCTGCCGCAGGCGGCAGTAGCAACTTTTCTAATCAGAATCCTTGATGCACCGGCGAATACAGAACGCGCAGCCAACGAATGGTTAGGATTGAACGCGAGCTAACCTGCCTTTAAAACAAAAACTTCAGGCCAGCAGCCGAGTCTCTCAAGATAGATCGTCGGCCCGAACTCCCAGAACTCTCAACCCCCATGACCCTCCCCACCCCTTGGCTCCACGAAGCCATCGCCCGCATCGAAGCCGACTACCAGCGCAGTGCCGACACGCACCTGATCCCGCTGCGGCTGCCCGCGTTTGCCGCGCATGGCATTGACCTGTACCTCAAGGACGAATCCACCCACCCCACGGGCAGCCTGAAGCACCGGCTGGCGCGGTCGCTGTTTTTGTATGCGCTGTGCAATGGCTGGGTGCATGAGGGCTCGACCATCGTCGAATCGTCCAGCGGCTCCACGGCGGTGAGTGAGGCCTACTTTGCCCGCCTGCTGGGGTTGCCGTTTGTGGCGGTGATGCCGCGCAGCACCTCGCCCGAGAAGATCGCGCAGATCGAGTTCCACGGCGGACGTTGCCATTTTGTGGACAGCGCGGGCGCGGTGTATGACGCGGCCCGGGCGATTGCCGAGGAGACGGGCGGCCACTACATGGACCAGTTCACCTATGCCGAGCGGGCGACCGACTGGCGCGGCAACAACAACATCGCCGAGAGCATGTTCACGCAGATGGCGCGCGAGCCGCACCCCGTGCCGCGCTGGATTGTGGTGGGCGCGGGCACGGGCGGCACCAGCGCCACGATTGGCCGGTATGTGCGCTACCAGCGCCATGCCACGCAGGTGTGTGTGGCCGACCCGGCGGGATCGGTGTTCAGCGCCTACCACCGCACGGGCGACACCACGCTGACAGCGCCGGGCTCGCGCATCGAGGGCATTGGCCGGCCGCGTGTGGAGCCCAGCTTTATCCGCACGCTGGTGGACCGCATGGTGGATGTGGCGGACTGCGAATCTGTTGCGGCCATGCGTGCGCTGTCGCAGCTGCTGGGGCGTCGCGTGGGGCCGTCCACGGGCACCAACTTTGTGGCCATGCTGGCGCTGGCCAGCGAGATGCGCGAGCGGGGCGAGCGCGGCTCCATCCTGTCGCTGCTGTGCGATGCGGGCGAGCGGTATCTGCCCACGTACTTCGACACCGAGTGGGTGGACCGCACGTTTGGCGATTGTTCGGCGGCGCAGCAGAAAATCGACGCACTCATCGGCTGACGCCCACAAGCACCCCATGCCCCCCGCCCTGCCACCAGGCCCTGCCGGGCCATTGCCCGTGGGTGCTACACGCCGCAAGTGGCTGGCCGCGCAGGTGCCGCTGGGCATGGCGCTGACGGGTGCGGCCTGCTGGTTGCCCGAATCGGCCCGTGCCCTGCCCGTGCGCCGCCTGGCCTTTCCGCGCGACCATGGCAGCCACCCGGAGCAACGCACCGAGTGGTGGTACATCACGGGCCATGCGCAAGCGCAGGGCCAGCCCTGGGGGTTTCAGCTCACGTTCTTTCGCTCGCGGGTGGATGCCACGCAAAACCTGCAGTCTGCGTTTGCGGCCAAGCAGCTGTTGTTTGCGCACGCAGCCATCACCGACGTGCAGGGCCAGCGCCTGCGGCATGACCAGCGCATTGCGCGTGCCGGTTTTGGCGTGGCGCAGGCCAGCGAAGCCGACACGCGCATCCGGCTGCAGGACTGGACGCTGGAGCGCAGCGACACCACGCGTGGAAAGCCGGACTTTATGACCAGCCGCTACACCGCCCAGATTGCGGGCAGCGAGTTCGGGCTGGACCTGCAGTTCGACAGCACCCAGCCCGTGCTGCTACAAGGCCAGCAAGGTCTGTCACGCAAGGGGCCGGATGCCGAGCAGGCCAGCTACTACTACAGCCAGCCCCAACTCGCTGTGAAGGGCACCCTGACGGTCGCAGGCAAACGCATGGCCGTGGCCCCGGGCACGGGTCGCGCGTGGATGGACCATGAGTGGAGCGAGGCCCTGCTGCACCCCGAGGCGCAAGGTTGGGACTGGATTGGCATGAACCTGCACGATGGCAGCGCGCTCACGGCGTTCCGCTTGCGGCGTGCGGATGGATCGGCGCTGTGGGCCGGGGGGTCGTGGCGCGCACCGGGGCAGCCGGTGCAGGTGTTTGCTGCGCAGGCCGTGGTGTTCACGCCCCAACGCGTCTGGACCAGCCCGCAGAGCGGCGCGCGCTACCCGGTGCAGTGGCGGGTGGTGACGCCCGTGGGCCTGTTTGAGGTGCGCGCCCTGCTGGACCACCAGGAGCTGGACAGCAGCGGATCGACCGGTGCGATCTACTGGGAGGGTCTGTCCGACTTGATCGACAGCACAGGGCAGCCCGTGGGCCGGGGTTACCTCGAGATGACCGGATATGCCAAACCGCTGCGCCTGTGAGGGCGGCAGCGGTTTCTGTGGCGCTATCCGGGGTATCAAGTCGGCTACCTTGAACAGGAAACACCCGTTCGGGCTGAGCGTGTCGAAGCCGTGCGCAGCGCTTCGACACGCTCAGCGTGAGCGGTTTCCAGTGGGTTGATGCCGACTCCGCCAAGCCCGCCGGCGGGCAACAATCGGATCAATGCTTGGCGGCATTGCCCCCGCGGCGCTGTGCCAGCCACGCAATGATCTCGCCCATGATGCCCCGGCGGAAGGCCAGCACGCAGA
>JADMJR010000163.1 GCA_018780365.1 Acidovorax sp.
CCCCGTCTAAAATGATTGCAATTCGTTAGGAGATATTTCATGGGCTCTTTTTCCATCTGGCACTGGCTGATCGTGCTGTTGATCGTTGTCATGGTGTTCGGCACCAAGAAGCTCAAGAACATGGGTTCTGACCTCGGTGGGGCCGTCAAGGGCTTCAAGGACGGTATGAAGGACGGTTCTACTGCAGACACCGCCGCCACACCGCCCGCAGGCCAGGTTGCCAACAGCCAGGCGGCCGACAAGACCACCATCGATGTCGAAGCCAAGCAAAAGAGCTGAGCCGGTGTGGCTGCTGACCGGCACCCGCTGCACGTTGTTTTGCCTTTGTGCTTGATCCATGATTGATATTGGCCTGTCCAAGATGGCGCTGATTGGCGCTGTGGCATTGATCGTCATCGGCCCCGAAAAGCTGCCCCGCGTGGCCCGCACGGTGGGCACCCTGCTGGGCAAGGCGCAGCGCTATGTGTCCGACGTGAAGGCCGAGGTCAACCGGTCCATGGAGCTCGATGAGCTCAAGAAAATGAAGGACACGGTGGAGAACGCTGCGCGCGACGTGCAAAGTTCCATCCAGACCAGCGCGAGCGAGTTCGAGAAGGACTGGGCAGACGCCACCGATGCCACCAACAATGCCGACCTGCGGGAGCAGGCTGCCGTGGTGCCCGCCTACAAGCACCCGGGCAAGAACTGGCGCCTCAAGCGGGGTGCCGTGCCCCAGTGGTACAAGGCCAAGAGCGGTGTGCGCACCAAGGCGCAGTCCGGCGCGGCCCGTGTGGCGCGCTACCGTCCCCAAAAATTCCACTGATGCAGCCTGCCGCGCCCTGCGCGCTGCATGGGCGGCGGCCCTGACGCCCACGAAAATCCAACATGTCCGAAACCCCTTCCAAAGAAGACGAGCTGGCCGGTACCGAGCAGCCGTTTGTGCAGCACCTGATGGAGCTGCGCGACCGGCTGGTCAAGGCCATCATTGCCATCGCCATTGCGGCGGCGATCCTGTTCTTCTTTCCCGGCCCTGGTGCGCTGTATGACTTTCTGGCGGCGCCTCTGGTGGCGCACCTGCCCAAGGGCGCCACGCTGATCGCTACCTCGGTGATCTCGCCGTTCATGGTGCCGCTCAAGATTTTGCTGATGTCGGCCTTTTTGCTGGCGCTGCCTTTTGTGCTGTGGCAGGTGTGGGCCTTCGTGGCGCCAGGCCTGTATTCGCACGAGAAGAAACTGGTGCTGCCGCTGGTGGTCTCCAGCACGCTGCTGTTCTTCATCGGCGTGGCGTTTTGCTACTACCTGGTGTTCGGCCAGGTGTTTGCGTTCATCCAGAGTTTTGCCCCCAAGAGCATCACAGCGGCGCCAGACATTGAGGCCTACCTGAGTTTTGTGCTGTCGATGTTCCTTGCGTTTGGCCTGTCTTTTGAGGTGCCGATTGCCGTGGTGGTGCTGGCGCGCATGGGCATCGTGAGTGTGCAGAAGCTGCGCGAATTCCGGGGCTACTTCATCGTGATCGCGTTTGTGATCGCCGCCATCGTCACGCCGCCGGACGTGGTGTCACAGCTGTCGCTGGCCATCCCCATGTGCATCCTGTACGAGGTGGGCATCTGGGCCGCGCAGATTTTCATCAAACACACCAAGGCGCCGGAAGAAGCGGAAGAGTCCGCCTCGGCTTCCTGACTCCCTCGGGGCGCTTGTTTCTGCCCACGCGCAACGATACGCAGCGGGGCAGGGCACGCCAGGGCGAGAGAGGTTGTGGTCTGTGCCTCTTGCGCGATTCTTCTGGCTGATTCTTCGGGTGAAATTGGCTGCTTCCGCGCATCCATAAAGGATTTATTGCTATATTTTGTATAGCATCCGGGTGTGCCAATGGCGGTGGCCGTCTGTGCAATGGCGGTCCCCTCGGTGCATGACGGGCTCCAGGGCCCGCCCGCCGCGCCGCCCCGCTTATCGCCGGATGTTCCGCTGTTGCGGCCGGGGGCGCACGCCGGGGTTGATGCTCAGCTCCACCTGCTTGTCCCCGCGCTGCACGTGGAATGCCGAACCGGTGCCCGGCTTGAGTGCGGCCACGGCACTCAGCAGCTCGGACACATTGCCCACGTTCTTGCCATCCACCCGCACGATCACATCGCCAGGGCGCATGCCGGCTTGGGCGGCGGGGCCGTCTTGCAGCACGCCGGTGATGATCACGCCCTCGGTGGCCTTTTTCACGCCGAAGGTTTCGGCCAGCTCGGGCGAGAGTTCGTTGGGCTCCACGCCAATCCAGCCGCGCGTGACCTGGCCGTCCTTCACGATGCCGTCGAGCACCAAGCGCGCTGTGGACACGGGGATCGCAAAGCCGATGCCCATGCTGCCGCCCGAGCGCGAATAGATCGCGGTGTTGATGCCCATGAGGTTGCCATTCACGTCCACTAGGGCGCCGCCCGAATTGCCGGGGTTGATGGCCGCGTCGGTCTGGATGAAGTTCTCGAAGGTGTTGATGCCCAGCTGGCTGCGGCCCAGTGCGCTCACGATGCCGCTGGTCACCGTCTGGCCCACGCCAAAGGGGTTGCCGATGGCCAGCACCTGGTCGCCCACGTCCAGGCCGTCGGAGTTGCCCAGCACGATGACGGGCAGCTTGTCGAGTTCGATTTTCAGGATCGCGAGGTCGGTGTCGGGGTCGGTGCCGATCACACGTGCGCGGGCGCGGCGGCTGTCGGTGAGTGTGACTTCGATCTCGTCGGCGCCCTCGACCACATGGTTGTTGGTGAGGATGTAGCCGTCGGGGCTCACGATCACGCCGCTGCCCAGGCCCGCCTGCGCCTGGCTGCCCTGGTCGCCAAAGAAAAACTGGAACCAGGGGTCGTTGCTGCGCGGATGGCGCACTTCCTTGCTGGTGTTGATGCTGACCACGGCCGGAGCCGCCTTGCGCGCCGCGCCGCTGAAACTGCCCGCAGCCGGCTGGGTTGGGGGCGTGGTCGGCGCCTCCAGCAGCGCAATGCCGGCCCCCGAGCGGGTGGTGCCCCGGCCCAGCCAGTCGGGCTGGAGGGTGGCAACAACAAAGTAGGCCGCAACGAGCACCGTCACGGTCTGGGAAAACAGCAGCCAGAGTCGTTTCATGAAATTCACGTGCCAGTGCACATACAGGGGGTGGGCGAGGGTGGAGGGGCGATGGTGGCCGCAGTTGCGGCCCCGGGGCCGTCCCCACGGCGGCATTGTCCCCCATGTGGGGGCCGGGGCCACGCGCGACAATAGCGGCATGAGCATTTCCCGCCACCAACTTTTGCAGGCGTTTGACGGCCTGCTGCAGCCCGAGCGTTTCAAGGACTACGGCCCCAACGGCCTGCAGGTGGAGGGCCGTGCCGAGGTCCGGCATGTGGTGAGCGGCGTGACCGCCAGCCGTGCCTTGATCGAAGCGGCCATCGCTGCGCAGGCGGATGCCATTTTTGTGCACCACGGCCTGTTCTGGCGTGGCCAGGACGGCCGCGTGACCGGCTGGATGAAGCAGCGGCTGCAGCTGCTGCTGGCGCATGACATCAACCTGTTTGCCTACCACCTGCCGCTGGATGCCCATGCCGAGCTGGGCAACAACGCACAGCTGGGCCGCGTGCTGGGGTTTGCCGCCGACGCGCGGTTTGGCGAGCAAGACCTGGGTTTTGCCGCCCCGGCGGTTTTTGACAACGGCCAGGCGCTGGCCGACCATGTGGCACAGGCGCTGGGCCGTGCCGTGACGCTGGTGCAGCCTACGGCTGCAGGCGGCACGCCACCGCGCCCTGTGCGCCGCGTGGCCTGGTGCACGGGGGGGGCGCAGGGGTATTTCGAGTCGGCGATTGCCGCAGGCGCCGATGCGTTCATCACCGGCGAAATCTCCGAACCCCAGGCCCACCTGGCGCGCGAGATGGGCGTGAGCTTCATCGCCGCCGGGCACCATGCCACCGAGCGTTATGGTGCCCCGGCCGTGGCGGCGCAGGTGGCAGCCCAGCTGGGGCTTGGCCACCAGTTCATCGAGATCGACAACCCGGCGTAGCAGCGGGTGGCGCCGTTGCATTCCCGTGGCGGCCACACCAGGCGGCATGTGGTGATGAACTCACTTATTCATAGCATCTAAGGCTTGCTGATAGCGCGCCAGCGGCAAATAAAGCTCCAAAAAAATCATGCACACCATCGCCATCACCCAGGGAGACTCCGCCGGCATCGGGCCGGAGATTGTGGCCAAGGCCTTTCGTGACGCCCCCCATGTGCTGCGCCACTGTTTTGTGGTGGGTGATGTGGCGACCCTGCGGCGTGCGGCCCAGGCCATTGCGCGCCCCGGCGTGCCGGGTGTTCCGGTGGCGCAGATCGGCGCGCCAGGAGAGGCGCTGGAGGTGCCGCCCCGTTGTGTGCCTGTGCTGCCTTTGCCCGGCATCGCCGGCCCCCAGCCCTGGGGACGGATCAGTGCGCTGGCCGGGCGTGCGGCCGCCGACAGCGTGGCCTGGGCGGCGCGTGCGGCGCTGCGGGGGGAGGTGGCGGCGCTGGTCACTGCACCTTTGCACAAGGAGGCGCTGTTTGCGGCGGGCGTGGATTTTCCGGGGCACACCGAATTGCTGCAGGCCGAAGCCGCAGCCCACCAGGGCGTGCCGCTGGCCGAGATGCCCGTGCGCATGATGCTGGCCAATGACGAACTGTGCACCGTGCTGGTCAGCATCCATGTGTCGCTGCGCGACGCCCTGGCGGCCGTCACGCAAGGCAATGTGCTGCAAACGCTGCAGATCACCCATGCCGCGCTGTTGCGCAGTCTGGGCCGCGTGCCGCGCATTGCGGTGGCGGGGCTGAACCCCCATGCGGGCGAGGGCGGGTTGTTTGGCCGTGAGGAACTGGAGGTGATTGCCCCGGCGATTGCCTTGGCGCGCACGCAGGGGCTGGATGTGCATGGCCCGTTCGCGCCCGATACGGTGTTCATGCGCGCGCGCAGCACGCCGCAGCACGCGGGCGAGTTCGATGTGGTGATTGCGATGTACCACGACCAGGGCCTGATCCCGGTGAAGTACCTGGGCGTGGACAAGGGCGTGAACGTGACACTGGGCCTGCCCTTGATGCGCACCAGCCCTGACCACGGCACGGCCTTTGACATTGCGGGGCAGGGTGTGGCCGATGCGGCCAGCCTCATCGAGGCCGTGCGCATGGCGCGCCAGCTGTCCGCCTAGCGCTCCTGCACCTGTTTTGCAGTGACCCATGGGCTGCCAGCCGCATGCCGCCTATGCAACTGGCGCGGCCAAGGCGAGTGCCCCCGCGCAAGGGCCGCCCCGCCGCGCCGGGGGCGTCCCCCTCCCGAATCGCGCAGCGAGTCGAGAGAGGGGTGAAGGCGCGAAGCGACTCAGGGGGTGCTTACTTCCTCAAGCTGTCCCGGATTTCGCGCAGCAGCACGATGTCCTCTGCGGGGGCTGCAGGCGCTTCGGGCGCTGGGGCCGGGGCTTCACGCTTGAGGCGGTTGATCTGCTTGATCATCATGAAAATGATGAACGCCAGAATGAGGAAGTTGACGGCCACCGTCAGAAAGTTGCCATAGGCAAACACGGGCACACCGGCCTTTTTGAGCGCATCCAGCGTGGTACCCGTGCCCGGAGGGACGCTGCCCAGCACCACAAACAGGTTGGAAAAATCGAGCTTGCCGAACACCAGCCCCACCACCGGCATGATGAGATCGGACACCACCGAATCCACGATTTTGCCGAACGCGCCGCCAATGATCACGCCCACCGCAAGGTCCACTACATTGCCCTTGACCGCGAACTCCCTGAACTCTTGCATCATTCCCATGTTGTTGCTCCTTGTGTGAATGGACGTTGATCCTGGAGTATTGCTCAGCACATTGCCCTGTCAAGACAGACACACGCGTTGAAATAACCATTTTCACTCCGCTACAATTCGCGGTTGACCCCAATCTAGCGATGATCAATCGAGGATCCCCATGAGTGACACTCCAATCGACTCCAGCAAGCGGACGTGGATCATCACGTCAGCATGTGCTGGTGCGGTGGGCGGCGTGGCAACCGCCGTTCCTTTCGTGAGTACTTTCCAGCCCTCCGAGCGCGCCAAGGCCGCCGGGGCTGCGGTAGAGGTGGACATATCCACCCTCAAGCCCGGAGAAAAAGTCACCGTGGAGTGGCGCGGCAAGCCCGTCTGGATCATCAAGCGCACTCCCGAGCAGCTGGCCGAGTTGCCCAAGCTCGACAGCCAGCTGGCCGATCCCAAGTCGGAGCGCAAGCCCTCCGAGTTGACTCCCGAGTACGCCCGCAACGAAGCGCGCTCCATCAAGCCCGAGATTTTTGTGGGTGTGGGCATCTGCTCGCACCTGGGCTGCTCGCCCTCCGACAAGTTCCAGACCGGTGCCCAGCCTTCGCTGCCCGACGACTGGAAGGGCGGCTTCCTGTGCCCTTGCCACGGCTCCACGTTCGACATGGCCGGCCGCGTGTTCAAGAACAAGCCCGCGCCCGACAACCTTGAAGTCCCTCCGCACATGTACCTGTCCGACACGCGCCTCGTGATCGGTGAAGACAAGAAGGCTTGACGGAGAACGACATGGCCCACGAATTCAAAGAAATCTC
>JADMJR010000184.1 GCA_018780365.1 Acidovorax sp.
CTGCTCAACGTCGGCGCCCGCGCCCTGCTGGCCAACCAGGTGGCCCTGCAGACGGCGGGCCACAACATTGCCAACGTCAATACGCCCGGCTATTCGCGCCAGACGGTGGTGCTGCAGACCGTGCAGGGCCAGTTCACGGGCGGCGGTTACATCGGCCAGGGTGTGGATGTGCAGACCATCTTGCGCAACCAGAGCGAGCTGCTCACGCGCCAGTCGGCGGCAGCGGGCTCGACGCAGGCTTCCGACATCGTGCGGTCCGAACGCCTGCGCCAGCTGCAGGAGGTCTTCAGCGGTGGCACGGCGGGCCTGGGAGCCGCCATCAACGACATGATGAACGCGTTCTCGGACGTGGTGAGCGCCCCCACCGACATCACCGCGCGCACGGTGGTGCTCACACGCCTGGATGAAACCGCGTCACGCATGCGCACCGCCGCAGACCGCCTGAACGAAATCCAGTACACCGTCACCGAGCAGCTGCAAAGCAGCGTCACGGCCATCAACAGCCTGGCCAAGCAGATGGCGAACATCAACGAGCAGATCGCGCGCGCCAACGGCAACGGCCAAAGCCCCAACGACTTGCTGGACCAGCGCGACCAGATCATCCGCGACATCAACCAGTACGTGCAGACCACGCAGATCCCGGCCGATGACGGCACGGTGGGCCTGTTCGTGGCGGGCAGCCAGCCGCTGGTGCTGGGCACCACAGCCACCAGCCTGTCGGTGGACGACGCCACCCAGTTCCCGGCCAGCGGCCAGATCAAGCTGTTTTTCAACCGCCCCGGGGCCGCCCCGGTCGAGATGGACGAGAACGTGCTGGGCGGGGGCTCGGTATCGGGCCTGCTGCGCTTCAACAACAACGACCTGACCGAAGGGCGCAACCTGCTGGGTCGGATGGCCATGGCCATCGGCATGACGATGAACGACCAGCAGAACCTGGGCCTCACGCTCGACGGCCTGCCCGGCAAGGACCTGTTCGCGGTGCCTGCCAGCATGCCCGGCTACACCAACGGCGCCGGGGTCGGCACCGTGTCGTTCACGGGCCCCACGCAGTTTGCGGCCTCGGACTACGAAATCCGCTTCACCACGGGCACGGCCGGCCAGGTCGTGCGCCTGTCCGATGGCAAGTCCACTCCGTTCACCGATGCCGCCAACCTGGCCACGCTGCAGATCGACGGACTGAACTTCAACCTGACCACGCCCGGCAACCCGGGCGAGCGCATGTTGTTCAAGCCGTTCAGCACGGCTGCCAACAACATCCAGGCGCTGGTGTATTCGCCACGCGACCTGGCGGTGGCCAACCCCATCAACGCGGCCATGGGCACCTCCAACGGCGGCACGATGCAGCTGGCGGGCCTCAAGGCCACAGGCCTGCCCAACCCGCCCGGCCTGGTGCTGCCCGCCAACGCCAACCCCGCCGCCCTCCCACCCATCCTGGGCGGCGTGCAGCTGCAGTTCACTGCCGGCCCCCCCACCACCTACGATGTGCTCGACCGGGGCACGGCGCCGCCCACGGTGCTGGCTGCGGCACAGCCCTACACCTCGGGTGCACCCATTTCCATCAACGGATGGGAGATCAAGCTGCAGGGCACGCCCAAAACGGGCGACACCGTGGTCATCGGCAATGCGCTGGACCCACAGTACGGCGACACCTTCACCCGCAACTCGGGCAACGCCAGCGCGCTGATGAGCCTGCGCGATGTGAAAATGTTCGACGAATCCACGCTCAGCGACGGCTACGCCAGCGCCATTGCCCAGGTGGGCACCCGCACGCAGAGCGCGCTGTTCGCGGCCGAGATGTCCACCACCATCGCCGCCAACCTGGAGCGCGACCGCACGGCGGTGTCGGGTGTGAACCTGGACGAAGAAGCCGCAAAACTGATCCAGTACCAGCAGGCCTACCAGGCATCGTCGAAAATGATCCAGATTGCGCAGAACATTTTTGACTCATTGCTGCAGGGCCTTGGCCGCTAACCGCCTTCCAGGAGTTCGACATGAGCACCAGCATCTACCGCCTTGGCACCGCCAACATGTACGACAACGCCCTGCGCAACCTGGGCGCACGGCAGACCAGCCTGTCCAACCTGCAGGAGAACCTCACCTCCGGCAAACGCGTGGTGCGGGCCAGCGACGACCCCGTCTCGGCCGCGCAGGCTGAGCGCGCGCTCAACCGCCTGTCGCGCATCCAGACCGAACAGCGCGCGCTGGAGACCCAGCGCAACGCCATCGTCCAGGGCGAGTCCTCGCTGGGCGATGCGGTGGACCTGGTCCAGAGATTCCGCGAGCTGGTGGTGAGCGCGGGTGACGCCGCCATGACCCCCAATGACCGCGTCACGGTCGCCAACCAGCTGCAGGGGCTGCGCGAGCAGCTGCTGGAGGTCGCCAACCGCAAGGACACCAATGGCATCCCGTTGCTGAGTGCGCTGGGCAGCGCGCTGGCGCCGTTCCTGGGCCCGCTGAGCGGCTCGCCCGACTACAGCTTCCAGGGCCTGCCCGGCCAGACAGCGAGCACCGGTGTCACCGTTCCTGGCACGCTCGATGGCGACTCGGCCTTCATGTTCGACCCCAACCGCGACGGCGTCTACACCGCAGGCGTGAGCAACATCCCGGTCGGCCGGCAGCTCACGACCACGGCGGTCACGCCCACCAACCTGGCCCTGGTGACGGGCGACAACTACAGCATCACCTTCAGCGCCGTGGGCCCAGGAGCCACCACCGGCACCAGCACCGCCACCTACACCCTCACCAACACAACGACTGGCGCCGTGTCGGCCCCGGTGGTGGTGCCCGACTACCCCACCGACAAGCCGGTGACCATTGCAGTTGCCGGCATTCCGGGGCTCGCCTTCGACATCAAGGGCAACCCCGCCAACGGCGACACCGTCACCCTGCAGCCCAGCGCCAGCATGTTCAGCACGCTGGACAACGCGATCAACGGCATCCGCAATGCCCCCAACAACAACGCAGCCATCCAGGCCGTGGGGCAGGCGCTGGCCAACATCGACACCGGGCTGGAGCGCGTGCACAACATGCGCAGCTATGCCGGCGAGCTGCTCAACCGCGCAGACCGCATCACGGGCGACCAGGACAAGCGCTCCATCCAGCTCGAAGGCGACCGCTCGCGGGCCGAGGATCTCGATATGATCAAGGGCATTTCGGACTTCCAGAACCAGCAGGTGGGCTATGAGGCAGCGCTCAAGTCCTATGCCCAGGTTCAGAAGTTGTCGCTGTTCAATTTCATCAGTTAAAGCGGGTCTTCCCACGCCGCGCAGCCCAGGCGGGGGACAGGCCCCAACGACGAGACAACGCCTGAGAGCACATGGTCCAATCTGTCCTTGGCAGCCTGATTCTGGGCTACCGCCCTTTGTGGAACCGAGCCCGCAAGCTGGCCGGCATCCAGCTGTATGCCCACAACGAGGCATCGGCCGTGGTCGACGCCGCCCACCTGCTGCGCACCCTGCAGGAGCTGTGGTCCGCCAGCTCCCCACCGCTGCTGATTTCCGCCCAGACGCGCCAGCTGCTGTGCGACCTGCTCGAACACGCGCCGCGCGGCGCCCCGTGGATCGAGGTGCGTGGCGAATGGTTGTCGGACTCGGTCATCTACGCCCGGGTGAAAGCCGCACACCAGCGCGGGCTGCGGCTCGTGTGGCGCGGCGACGCCAGCAAACTCCCGGAGCCCGAGATTGCACGCTGCTTTGACAACAGCCTGCTGACCCTGCGCCCCGAAGACGCGGTGGCGGCCCTGCAGACCGCGCCCACGCGCCCGGGTGCGCCCGCCGCACCGGCGCGTGCCACCAGCCCCGTGCTGGCCGGTCAGATGTACGAAAACGTGGCCAGCCGCGCGCTCATGGAGCATTGCCTGGACCAGGGCAACGCCATGGCCCTGGCGGGCTGGCCATCGGAAGATGTGCTCTACAGCCTGCGCCACCACCCGCAGCAGCCGTCCCACGCCGTGATCTTCAAGCTCATGAAGGCCATCGACGCGGAGCAGTCGCTGGAGACGTTCGAAGACATCATGGGCGAAGACCCGCTGCTCGCGTACCGCTTCATGGTCTACACCAACTCGGCTGCCCTGGGCCTGCGCACCGGCATCGACTCGCTGCGCCGGGGCCTGGTGATGATGGGCTACAGCTCCATCAAACGCTGGCTGTCCGACCAGCTGCCCCACGCCAGCACCGACCCCAACATGCTGCCCTTGCGCCAGGCCATGTTGATCCGCGCGCAGCTCACCGCCCACCTGCTGGACGCAGGCATCGAGAACGACCTGCGCCGCGAAATTTACCTGTGTGGCCTGTTCTCGCAGCTCGATGACCTGCTGGGCGAGCCCCTGGGCACCATCCTGCGCCGCCTGCCCCTGTCCGAGCGCATCTATGACGCTACCGTGCTGCGCACCGGCCCCTACACCAGCGGCCTGCAGATGGCCTGTGCACTGGAGACGGATGACGCCAGCGCGATCCGCCAGCTGTGCGAGACCTACGAGCTGGACCTGGAAGAGGTCAACCGCGCCCTGCTGCGGGTGCTGGCCGATCTGGAAGTAGAGCGACCGCCCGCCGGGCGCTGAGCGCCCCTACTCACCGCCCCTATTCACCGCCCCTGCTCTGCCCGCACGCGCTCGAAGATGCGCCAGAACGCCGCGTCCTGCGTGGTCGCAAAGTTGATGCGCATCAGCGTGCTGGGCTTGCGTTCGGCATGGAACAGCGCACCGGGCGCGAGCAGATAGCCCTCGTCCAGCATGCGCTGTGACAGCGCATCGGTGTCCACCCCCGTCTCCACCCAGCCAAACAGGCCCACGGGTTCGGCCGCGAAGCTGCAGCCCGCACCCAGCGCCAGCTTGACGCTGCGCGCCCGCGCCGCATCCAGCCGCGTGCGGATGCGCTCGGAATGGCGGCGCAGCTGGCCCTGCTCGATGCACAGGGCCAGGGCCTTTTCCAGCAGCGCGGGGGTGGTGAGCGTGGCCAGCAGCTTGGTGTCCAGCAATTGCTCCACCAGCGTGGGCGGCGCGGCCAGGTAGCCGATGCGCCAGTTGGGCGCGAGGATCTTGGCAAAACCGCTCACGTAGATGGTGCGCTGCAGGCCGTCCAGCGCCGTGAGGCGCGTGGCGTGCTCGGGCGCGATGTGGCTGTAGGTGTCGTCCTCCACCACATGGAAGTTGTGCTGGTTGGCCAGCTGCAGGATGCGGTGCGCGCTGCCCGGCGTGAGGCAGTAGCCCGTGGGGTTGTGGAACACACTCACGCTCACGTAGAGCTTGGGCTTGTGCACCTCGCAGTAGCGTGCCATCACCTCCAGGTCGGGCCCGTCGGCGCGGCGCGGCACGGGCAGGATGTGCATGCCCAGGGCCGCCAGGCGCGCAAATTCCACCGCCCAGCCAGGCTCCTCCACCATCACCGGGTCGCCGGGGCGCAGCAGGGTGCGGCTCACGATGTCGAGCGCATGGGTGGCGCCCACGGTGGTGATGATGTGCTCAGGCACCGTGTGCACATTGAGCGTGGCCAGCTTCTTGGCCAGCAGGCGGCGCAGGCCGGCGTCACCCAGCGGCTCTCCGTACTGCAGCGAAAAATCCTGCAGGTTGCGCGAGCTGGTCACCTTGCGCACGGCCGCAGGCATGAAGGTGGACTCCAGCCACTCGGGCGGGAACACCCCCATGCCGGGCTGGGGCTTGTCGCTGACCTTGTGGAACATGCCCCGGATCAGCGCCGTGGCATTGACGGGCGACACCCCGCGCCCACCGCGCCCTGCCGCGCGCGCCGCAAACCAGTGGGCCGTGCTCCAGTTGGCGGCGGCGCTCTCCAGCGCCGGGTCCACGGGGGGGGCGCCCTCGTCTTCGGCCGCGTGGGCGGCACGGCCACTTTCGCGCACAAAAAAGCCCCGGTTCTTGCGCGCCTCCACCAGCCCCTGTGCCAACAGCTGGTCATAGGCGGCTACCACGGTGGACGGGCTCACCCCGTTTTGCTGCGCACACTGACGCACCGACGGCAGGCGCGCGCCGGGTGCCAGCAGGCGGTTGCGGATGCGCTCGGAGATCCGGGCGGACAACTGCTCGGTGAGCGACTGGGTGGAGGATTTCATCAGCATGGCAAAGGCCCCGGGCGGTGTACTGTCTTCGCAACCAATACAGATTCAACACTGCGCTGACTGACTGTACTGGTGATGTATTGGTTTGCAAGATTACATTGAACCCACACAACCCACAAGCCCGCCCAAAAACCACCCCACCATGAGCGCCGCCGAACTCACCACCCTGCTGCTGTTTTGCACCGCCATGAGCTTTTCGCCGGGGCCCAACACCACCTTGTCCACCGCGCTGGCCGCCAACCTGGGCCTCCAGCGCGCACTGCGTTTTTGCCTGGCCGTGCCTGCGGGCTGGACGCTGCTGATGCTGGGCAGCGGCCTGGGCCTGGGGGCGCTGATCACGGGCGTGCCTGCACTGCGCTGGGCCGTCACCTTGCTGGGCGTGGCCTACATGCTCTGGTTGGCCTGGAAACTCAGCCGCGCGGGCCAGATGACGGCCATCGACACCTCGCGCCTGAACGTGACTTTTTGGCAGGGCGTGGGCCTGCAGTTTGTGAACATCAAGGCCTGGATGCTGGCGCTCACGCTCAGCGCGGGCTGGGTGGTCAACGCCGCCGGACAGCCCGCGACCAACCCGGGCGAGCGCCTGGCCATCATCTGCGGCGTGATGATGGTGTTTGCGTTCACCAGCAATTTTGTCTACGCACTGGTCGGTTCGCTGCTGCGCCAGTGGCTGGCGCAGGGCACCCGCCTGCTGTGGTTCAACCGTGCCCTGGCGCTCGTGCTGGTGCTCACTGCCTATTGGATGCTCACGCTATGAACCGTGCCCAGGAAAAAGAAGCCCTGCTCTGGGGCCTGGTCGGCGTCACGCTGTTTGCCGCCACCCTGCCCATGACACGGCTCGCGGTGGGCTCCACCGACGCGCCCCAGCTCTCGCCCTGGTTCGTCACCTTCGGGCGCGCCGCCGTAGCCGGGCTGCTGTCCGTCGGCTACCTGCTGTGGCAGCGCACGCAGGGGCGCCTGAACCTGCCAGCCCGGGCCGAGTGGCCGCTCTTGGGCATCACGGCGTTTGGCGTGATCGTGGGGTTTCCGCTGTTCCTGGCGCTGGCGCTGCGCCATGTGCCCAGCACCCATGGCGCTGTGGTCACCGCCCTGCTGCCGCTGTCCACTGCCTTGCTCGGTGCGCTGTGGTACCGGCAGCGGCCCTCGGCCGGCTTCTGGGCCTGCGCGGTGCTGGGCAGCGGGCTGGTGCTGGGTTTCATGGTGTGGCGCGCGGGCGGCCTGTACCTGGGCGCGGCCAACATTTACCTGCTCATTGCCATGACCACGGGTGCCCTGGGCTACATCGGCGGTGCCCGCCTCACGCCCCGCCTGGGGGCCGAGCAGGTCATCTGCTGGGTGCTGGTGTGTTGCCTGCCGCTCACCCTGCCGGTGGCCTGGTGGTTTGCCCCGGCAGTGCCATCGGCCATCAGCACCATGGGCTGGACAGGTTTTGCCTACGTGGCGCTGTTCTCGATGTGGATCGGCTTTTTTGCCTGGTACCGCGCCCTGGCACTGGGTGCTGTGCGGGTCAGCCAGATCCAGCTCATCCAGCCCTTCCTGAGCCTGCTGTTTGCCGTGCCACTGCTGGGGGAACACCTGGATGCCACCACCGTGGTATTTGCCGTCGCCGTGATCGCCACGGTGTTCGTGGGCAAGAGGATGCCCGTCCACACTGCAGAAAGACCCGCCACATGAAGATGAGCGACATCCCCTTTGCCACCACCGACTGGGCCGCCGTGGCACGCGAAGAAAAGAGCGCACAGGCAGGCCAGGCGTTCTGGCGCACCCAGCAGTTTGGCGACATGCGCGTGCGCATGGTCGAGTACACGCCGGGTTATGTATCGGACCACTGGTGCACCAAGGGCCATGTGCTGCTGTGCCTGAGCGGTACGCTGCACACCGAGCTGGCGGATGGCCGCCAGTACACCCTGACACCTGGCATGAGTTACCAGGTGGCGGACAATGCAGAACCCCATCGGTCCACATCGCCACAGGGCGCCACCCTGTTCATCGTGGACTAAGAAGGTGTGAACGAACCCGCCATGACCGCTCGTCCCGCTAAAACGCACCCCCTCGGCGTTGCAAATACTCGCCATAGCCCGAGCTATGGCTGCGCTTTGCGCCTTGATGGGGCACGTTTTAGCGGCTCGCTCGTCCACGCCGGACTCATTCACACCTTCTGCCGCAGCGCCCACCAGGGCTGCTGCCCCCCCATTTTTTGACGACGACTTTGCAACCGTAGCGGCCCAGGCGGCCGCCCGCAGGAGACGAGAGTGAAACTGAACGACCTTCCAACCACCAGCACCTGGACCCTGGCGCGCCGCGCCGAGCGCATGAACCCCTCGGTCATCCGCGAAATCCTCAAGGTCACAGAAAAGCCCGGCATCATCAGCCTGGCCGGTGGCCTGCCCTCGCCCAAGACCTTCCCGGTGTCGGCCTTTGCAGCCGCCTCGGCCGCCGTGCTGGCCAATGACGGCCCCGCCGCCCTGCAATACGCCGCCAGCGAAGGCTTCGCCCCGCTGCGTGAAGCGATCGCCGACTTCCTGCCCTGGGATGTGGATGCCGACCAGGTGCTCATCACCACCGGCTCGCAGCAGGCGCTGGACCTGATCGCCAAGGTGCTGATTGACGAAAACAGCCGCGTGCTGGTCGAGACCCCCACCTACCTGGGCGCCCTGCAGGCCTTCACGCCCATGGAGCCTGCCGTGGTGTCCGTGGCCAGCGACGACGAAGGCGTGCTCATCGACGACCTCAAGGCCAAGGTGGGCACGGGCGCCAACAAGGCACGCTTTTTGTACGTGTTGCCCAACTTTCAGAACCCCACGGGCCGCACCATGAGCGAAGCCCGCCGCGCCGCCCTGGTGCAGGCTGCCGCCGAACTGAACCTGCCGCTGGTGGAGGACAACCCCTACGGCGACCTGTGGTTCGACAACCCACCGCCCGCACCACTCACCGCCCGCAACCCCGAAGGCTGCATCTATATGGGCTCGTTCTCCAAGGTGCTGGCCCCCGGCCTGCGCCTGGGCTTTGTGGTGGCCCCCAAGGCCGTGTACCCCAAGCTGCTGCAGGCCAAGCAGGCGGCCGACCTGCACACGCCCGGCTACAACCAGCGCCTGGTGGCCGAGGTCATGAAGGGCAACTTCCTGGACCGCCACGTGCCCACCATCCGCGCGCTGTACAAGCAGCAGTGCGAGGCCATGCTGACGGCACTCGACAAGGAAATGCAGGGCCTGGGTGTGCAGTGGAATCGCCCCGACGGCGGCATGTTCCTGTGGGTCCGCCTGCCTGAAGGCATGAGCGCTGTCGAACTGCTGCCCCAGGCGGTGGAGCGCAACGTGGCCTTTGTGCCCGGCGCGGCCTTCTATGCCGACAACGCCGACCCGCGCACGCTGCGCCTGTCGTTCGTGACCTCCACGGCCGAGCAGATCGCCACCGGCATCGCAGCCCTGGCCGCCGCCATCCGCAGCCACAAGGGCTGATCCGGCATGCTGAGGCTCTGGGGTCGCCTGTCGTCCATCAACGTGCGCAAGGTCGTGTGGGCCGCGCAAGAGCTGGGCATCACGCTGCAGCGCACCGATGCGGGTGGCCAGTACGGCATCGTGCGCGAGGCGCGCTTCCTGGGCCTCAACCCCAACGGCCTGGTGCCGCTGATCGAGGACGAGGACACGGGCGTGGCGCTGTGGGAGTCCAACCCCATCGTGCGCTACCTGTGCGCCCGGCATTCGCCGGGCCACCTCTACCCCGAAGACCTGCCCACGCGTTTTGCCGCAGAGCAATGGATGGACTGGCAGCAGACCACGCTCAACCCCGCCGGGCGCGATGCTTTCCTGCAGTGGATCCGCACACCGGCCGCGCAGCGCAGCGATGCACTGATCGCCGCCTCGGTCGCGGTGACCGAGCCGCTGATGGCGATGCTGGACGCCCACCTGGCGCGCCAGCCCTTCATGGCGGGTGAGCGATTCACCATGGCCGACATCCCCGTGGGCTGCGAAATCCACCGCTGGTGGGGCCTGCCCCAGGCGCGCGCCGCACGGCCACATCTGGAGCGGTGGTACAACAGAGTCAGCACCCGCCCCGGCGCCCGGGGCGTGTTGGACCAGCCCCTCGCCTGAGCCTCACCATGCACCAGCGCCCCTTCAAACAGATCGACGTGTTCAGCGACCGCCCCGGCTACGGCAACCCCGTGGCCGTGGTGCTGGATGCCGAAGGCCTGAGCGACAGCGACATGCGCCGCTTTGCCGCCTGGACCAACCTGTCGGAAACCACCTTTTTGCTGCCCCCCACCGACGCCGGGCGCGCGGCCGGGGCCGACTACCGCCTGCGCATCTTCAGCCCCGGCGGCGAGCTGCCTTTTGCCGGCCACCCCACGCTGGGCACCTGCCACGCCTGGCTGCAGGCGGGCCACACCCCGCGCCAAGCGGGCATGGTGATACAGGAATGTGCACTGGGCCTGGTGCGCATCGCGCAGGCGGATGACACCCTGGCGTTTGCCGCACCGCCCCTCAAGCGCAGCGCGCCCAGCCCGGCCCTGGTGCCGCTGATCGCCAGTGCCCTGGGCCTGCGCCCGCACCAGATCCTGGGCGCGCAGCTGCTGGACAACGGCCCCGTGTGGCTGGGCCTGCTGCTGGACAGCGCCGACACCGTGCTGGGCCTGCACCCCGACCACGCCCGCCTCAAGGACCTGGGCCAGGACGTGGGCGTGATCCACATCAGCCCCACCGCCAGCAACACCCGCCAGCCCGGCGCCGTGGTGCGGGCCTTTGCCGCCCCCATGGGCAACCCGGAAGACCCGGTCACCGGCACCCTCAACGCCAGCCTGGCCGAGTGGCTGATTGCCGACGGCCTGGCCCCCCGCAGCTACCTGGTGGCCCAGGGCGAATGCCTGGGCCGCGCGGGCCGCGTGCACATCCGCCAGGACGACGACCACCAGCTGTGGGTGGGCGGCCGCGCCGTCACCTGCATCGAAGGCACGGTGCTGCTATGAGCCCGCGCTGCGCTGCACCACGCCCCAGCGGCTGATTTCCCCCTCGGCCTCGCCAGAGCGCCGGGCCACAACAACCCATTTACACACCGGGCCACACCCCGGTGAACCCCCGGCGTGCCCAACCGCCGCCACCTTCGCCACTTTTTTGACCTCAAGGACTGTGACCACCATGTACCAACGCCCCTTCCAGCAAGTCGATGTTTTCACCGCCACCCCCTACCGGGGCAACCCGCTGGCCGTGGTGCTGGACGGCTCCGGCCTCAGCACAGAGGCCATGCAGGAGTTCACCAACTGGACCAACCTGTCCGAAGCCACCTTCCTGCTCCCCCCCACCCCCGAGGGCCGCGCCGCCGGGGCCGACTACCGCGTGCGCATCTTCTGCCCCGGGCGCGAGCTGCCTTTTGCCGGCCACCCCACGCTGGGCAGCTGCCACGCATGGCTGAAGGCAGGCGGCCAGCCCCAGGTGGCGGGCAAGGTCGTGCAGGAATGTGGCGTGGGCCTGGTCACGCTGCGGCAGGACGGCGAGCGCCTGGCCTTTGCCGCGCCGCCCCTGATCAAAAGCGGCCCGCTGGCCGAAGAGGATGTGGCGCTGATCGCCCAGGGCCTGGGCGTGGCGCGCAGCGACATCCTGCACCACGCCTGGTGCGACAACGGCCCCAACTGGCGTGGCGTGATGCTGCGAAGTGCCGAACAGGTGCTGGCGCTCCGACCCGACGCCAGCCTCCTCGGCCAACTCGACGTGGGCGTGGTCGGGCCGCGTGGCAAGGTCGGCGTGATCGGCAGCACCGACGCCGAAGGCATCGCGTTTGAAGTGCGTGCCTTCTTCCCCGGCAACAACGGCCTGGCCGAAGACCCCGTGACCGGCAGCCTGAACGCCGCGCTGGCGCAGTGGCTCATCGGCGCCGGGCTGGCCCCCCCGCAGTACGTGGCCGCCCAAGGCACCTGCCTGGGCCGCGCGGGGCGCGTGTTGGTGGAGCAGGACGGCGACACCCTCTGGGTGGGCGGCAGCTCGGTCACCTGCGTGTCGGGCGAGGTGCTGCTGTGACCGCAACCCCCACCGCGCCCCCACCCTGCGTGGACCACCTGGTCGTGCTCGCGGCCGACCTCGCCAGCGGCGTGGCCTGGTGTGAACGCACGCTGGGCATCACCCCCACGGCAGGCGGCGAACACCCGCTGATGGGCACGCACAACCGCATCTTCAACATCTCCGGCCCCGCGCACCCGCGCGCCTATTTGGAAATTATCGCTATTAATTCAATAGCTGCTCCCGCAATACCAGCAGGCGCAAGGCGCTGGTTTGACATGGATGATGCCGCCCTGCAGCAGCAAGTGGCGCAGCACGGGCCGCAGCTCATCCACTGGGTGGCCAGCGTGCCCGACGTGGCCGGGCGCTGCGCCGCGCTGTCTGCGCTGGACATTGAACGTGGCGCCGTCGTTACCGCCAGCCGCCCCATCCCGAACGGCCTGCTGCAGTGGCAGATCACGGTGCGCAGCGACGGCCTGCGCCTGATGGACGGCTGCCTGCCCACCCTCATCCAGTGGGGCGCCGTGCACCCCTGCGACAGCCTGCCCGCGAGTGGCGTGCAACTGTTGCGGCTCGCGCTGCAGCACCCCCAGGCGGCCACGCTGCAAACGGCGTGTGAAGCCATCGGCGTTGCGCCCCAGGTCACCGTCACTGCAGGCGGTGTGCCCCGGCTCACGGCGCAGCTCACCACGCCGCGGGGCCCCGTCACCCTGTCGTCCTTCACCGAAAAGAAAGCCGCCCCATGAACGCCCGCCTCCACACACCTCTGGACCCCACCACCCTGCTGCCCACCCTGGCCGACATCGAAGCCGCCGCAGAGGTCGTGTACCGCGACTTCGCCGCCACGCCCCAGTACCGCTGGGCGCTGCTCAGCGAGCGGCTGGGCACCAACTGCTGGCTCAAACACGAGAACCACACGCCCGTGGGCGCGTTCAAGATCCGGGGCGGCCTCACCTACTTCGACCAGCTCGCCCAGCGCGGCGCCCTGCCCGCCGAGGTGATCAGCGCCACACGCGGCAACCACGGCCAGAGCATGGGCTGGGCCGCGCGCCGCCACGGCGTGGCCTGCACCATCGTCGTGCCGCGTGGCAACTCGGTGGAGAAGAACGCCGCCATGCGCGCTTTAGGCGTCAAGCTCATCGAACACGGCGATGACTTTCAGGAAGCCCGCGAGCATGCGATCGGCCTGTCCGCCCAGCGCGGCGCCCACATGGTGCCCAGCTTCCACCCCGACCTGCTACGCGGCGTGGCGACCTACTGGTGGGAATTTTTGCGCGCCGTGCCGCAGCTCGACGTGGTGTACGTGCCCATCGGCCAGGGCTCGGGCGCGTGCTCGGCCATCGCCGCCAAACTGGCGCTGCAGCACCCCGTGCGCGTGGTCGGTGTGGTCAGCAGCCATGCCACCACCTATGCCGATTCGCTGGCAGCAGGACGCGTCGTGGAGGCACCGGTGACAACCCAGCTCGCTGACGGCATGGCCTGCCGGGTGGCCGATGCCGAGGCCCTGGCCGTGATGGCGCCACACATCGACCACATCGTGCAGGTGAGCGACGCCGAGGTGGCCACCGCCATGCGCGCCCTGTTCACCGACACGCACAACGTGGCCGAAGGCGCGGGCGCAGCAGCCCTGGCGGCGGCGCTGCAGGAGCGCGATGCCCTGAAGGGCCAGAACGTGGGCCTGGCGTTGACAGGTGGCAACGTCGATGCGCCCATGTTTGCAAACACCCTCGCCAAGCACGAGGGATCCTCTGCACGAATCGAGCGGTAAGTGGGCGCTGCGGGTCGGGATGGGCTGCAAGGCGCAAAACGCAGCAATAGCCGTAGCTATTGCGAGTATTTGCAACGCGGCAGACCGACCGAGACCGCAGATGCACACGGCGCGGTGATTTGTGCAGAGGATCCCTGGGCATCTGCTGGACAATGCCCTCGCACGGCCGCCGCCATGGTGGCCGTGACATAACAACACCGTTGAGGGAGTGTCCATGGCAAGCCAAGCACCGTCCGGCTACCGCTGGGGCCTGCGCGCAGTCATCGCGTTGCAGTGCCTGCTGATTCTCGCGTTCGTCTACCGGGGGCTGTCTGCCCCCGGCCCCTTCGGGCCCCGCCTGCCCGCCGTGCAGGGAGAAACGCTCTGGCTCGAAAGCCACGGCGCCCTCCACCAGTTCGACGCCACAGGCCGGCGGCTGCAGCAGATCCCCCTGGGCGCGCTGAAGATTTCCGACAGCCCCACCAGCCTGCAGTTCACGCAGGAGCATGTGGCCTGGGTGCACGACGAAAGCCGCGTGGTCCGCTGCGACCTGCCGCAGCGCCAGTGCCTGCCGGTGGAGTTGGCCGGGCTGGACACCCGCCGGGGCTACCGCTGGGTGCGGGTGAGTGCGGACGAGTCGGAAATCACCGTCTCCGACGCCTCCGAGCACCGCGTGCTGGTGTACCGGCGCGACCCCATCACCGCGCGCTACACGCTGGCGCGCACCGAGGCGCAGGGCATGCGCTTCCCCAACCAGACCCTGCAGGTGGGCGACGCCCTGTGGGTGGCCAACACCAACCGCCACCAGATCGTGCAGCTGCGCACCGGCCCGGACGGCAAGACCGTGCGGCAGCAGCACCCCATCGCCCACCCCGACCTGCGGCCCGGGCGCGCGTTCCCGTTTGCCATGGCACAAGACCCGGGTGGGCAGCTGTGGGTGCTGGTGGCCAGCGTGGACATGCAGAACGCCGACCTGCTCGTGATGGGCCCGCAGCTCCAGCCCGACCGCGTGATTCCGCTCGCCGCCAAGCAGGACCCGAACGCCATCGCCCTGTTCCAGCAGCACATGCTGCTCACCGACATGACCCACTTCCTGGTGCGCCGGCTGGACCTGTACGGCCGCGTGCTCGGGCCGTTTGGCGATGCCGGCTTCCAGGCCGAACTGGAGGCGGCGCGCAACCAGGCCCAGTGGGCGGGCCGCATGCCCACGCTGCTGCTGTCCGGCATGGGCCTGCTGATGCTGGTGGGCGTGTGGCTGGCCTGGAAGGCGGGCGAATTGCGGCAGCTGCGCGGCACGGCGTGGCGCAGCGACCCCGCCGAAACCATTCTGGAGGATGACGACCCGGCCCCCGCCCCGCCCGCAACCCAGCCCCCGTCGCCCACCGCCGAGCGCGGCCGCGTGACGATGGTGAAGGCGCTGCCCGGCAGCACCCGCACGCGCCGCCGCATGCTGCTGGTCACCGAGGCCATAGCGCTGGTGGCCGTGGGGGTCATGCTGTACTGGATATGGCCTCAGTTCTACCAACAGGACTGCGCGCCAGGCAAAGCGTGCCCCGCATGGTTGCCCTACGCTCTTTCCGCGCTGGCCCTGCTGCCGCTGGCCATGTCCGTGGCCGCACGGCGCAGGCTGAAGGCACTGGAGGGCATCCGCATTGGCACCGACGGCGAACAGGTGCAGGCCCGGGTGGGCAAGAAACACTACCAGGCCCCGGCCCACCAGGTCACCTGCACGCGCCAGCAGCTGCTGATCGGCCTGGGCGCCGTGCCGCTGCGCCTGAACGGCGAGGCCCTGTTCGACGAAGAAGCGCTGCGCCGCGACATCATCCGCCGCCTGCCCCAGATGCACATGGCCGACAGCCCCTGGAGCACAGGGCTGCTGGGCCACTGGTGGAAAAACGGCGGCTGGCAGGGGCGCGGCCTCGTGATCGGATTCGGCGCCATGTGCGTGCTGGTGATTGGGATGCTGGCGCTGCGCTGAGAAGCATCCAACCGCTGCAGCGCTCACCTGCTGCAGCGCAGCATCAAAACTCTCAAATTGATAGCACCGGTCGCAAGCGCGACAAGCGCCCCGCGCCGGGTTCATCACAATCCGGCGCATGGGAACCCTCTACCTTGTGCGCCATGGCCAGGCCTCGTTTGGCGCAGAAAACTACGACCAGCTCAGCCCCGTCGGCCACCAGCAGGCGGTGCGGCTGGGCCAGTTCTGGCGCGAGCGCGGCCAGCGCTTTGACGCCGTGATCACCGGCACGCTGCAGCGCCATGTGCAGACGCTGGACGGCATCGTGGAAGGCCTGGGCGCCGTCCCCGAGGCGCTGCGCCTGCCCGGCCTCAACGAGTACGACAGCCACGCGCTCATCGCGGCCATCCACCCCCAACCGCTGGGCAAGGCCGACACGCCCGAGCTGTACCGCCAACACTTTCGCATCCTGTGCGACGCGCTGGCACAGTGGATGGCCGGTGTCATCAGCCCCCAGGGCATGCCCAGCTGGAACGATTTTTCGGCCGGTGTGCGCAGCGCGCTCGACCATGTGCGCCACCACCACGCGGGCCAGAACGTGTTGCTGGTGAGCAGCGGCGGCCCCATCTCCACCGCCGTGGGCGAGGTGCTGGGCACCGCGCCCGAAGTGACGATTGCGCTGAACATGCGCATCCGCAACAGCGCGGTGACGGAATTCTCGATTGCGCCCAAGCGGCTGATGCTGCAGACCTTCAACACCCTGCCGCACCTGAACGGGGTGGAGCATGCGGGGTGGATAACACATGCGTGAGCGGGCAGATAGCACTATTTTTGGCACCTACCGCGCACTGGATATGCCTTTATTGCTATTAAATATATAGCATTCATATATGGCACGGTGCAGCGCCCACCTCTCAGCAGGTGCCAGCCCACTCCAAAGGCCTGGCCCGGCGCGCAGACCCGGGCGCCAACCTCAGCGCGGCTCCTGCTGCGTGGTGCAGTGGATGCCCCCGCCGCCTGCGGCTATGGCGTCGATGTCGAGCTGCACCACCTCGCGCTTCGGGAACAGCTCGCGCAGCAGCGCGCGGGCATTGGCATCGGCCCGCGCATCGCCAAACTGCGGCGCGATGACGGCGCCGTTGCACACATAGAAATTGACGTAGCCCGCCGCAAATTCGTCCGACTCGAAGCGTCTGCGCACCGTCCCGGGCGCCTTGAGCACCTCCACACGCAGCGACTGGCCGCGCGCGTCGGTGGCCTTGCGCAGGATCTCCAGATGGCGGCGGGTCACGGCGCTGTCGTACGAGTCCGGGTCTTCGTCCAGCGCAGCCACCACCACGCCAGGCGCGGCAAAGCGGGCATAGAAGTCGGTGTGCCCGTCGGTGATGTCACGGCCCGCGATGCCCGGCAGCCAGATGATCTTGCGCAGGCCCAGCAGGCGCGCCAGCTCGGCCTCGCAGGCGGCCTTGCTGAGGCCGGGGTTGCGGTTGGCGTTGAGCACGCAGCTCTCGGTGATGATGGCCGTGCCCTGCCCGTCCACCTCGATGCCGCCGCCCTCCAGCACCAGCCGGGTGCGCAGCCGCCGCGCCTCTGCGGCCTCGGTCACATACGCGGCCACCTCGGCATCGCGCGCATGGGCCTGCTTGCCGCCCCAGCCGTTGAAGTTGAAGTCGATGCCACCCCATTGGCCCGCCGCGTTGCGCACGAACACCGGGCCGGTGTCGCGCATCCAGAGGTCGTCCACCGGCTGCACCTCCAGCTGCACGCGGCTGCCGCACAGGCGGCTGGCCAGGTCGTATTCATCCTCGCGCACCAGCATGTGCACGGGCTCGAACGCGGCGATGCTGCGTGCGATGCCAGCCAGTTGCTCGCGCACCGGTGCCAGCAGGTGCCGGCCCCAGACCTTTTCGCTGGCGCCGAAGGACATCCAGGTGGCCTGGTGCGGGTCGCCCTCGTCGGGCATGCGCCAGGTGTCCTGCGCCCCGGCGGGGGCTGCGTCAGCCACAGACGCGGACGCGGCCCAGCCCCAGGGCGCCAGGCCCAGGCTCAGGCCGCCCAGCAGGTGGCGGCGGGTGGGGGAAAAAAGCATAGGGGTCGCGCTCCTCATGAAAGCCTGGGTAGATCAGGCGGGCTCTTGTTGGGTGGTGCAGTGGATGCCGCCCCCGCCCGCCGCGATGGCGTCGATGTTGAGCTGCACGATCTGGTGCTGGGGCAGCTCGGCCGCCAGCGCGGCGCGGGCGGCCTGGTCGGCCACGGCATCGCCAAACTGAGGCAGGAACAGTGCCTTGTCCGTGAGCAGGAAATTCACGTAGCCCGCCGCAAACTCCTTGCCAGCATACGCCGGGCGCACCTGGTTCGGTGTCTCCAGGGTCACGATGCGCAAGGCCCGCCCGCGCGCGTCGGTGGCCTGGCGCAGCAGCTCCAGGTGGCGCCGGGTCACGGCATGGTCGAAGGAGCGGCTGTCGTTGTCCAGCGCCGCAGCCACCACGCCCGGCTTGAGGAAACGCGCATAGAAATCGGTGTGGCCGTCGGTGATGTCGCGGCCGGCAATGCCCGGCAGCCAGACGATCTTCTGCAGGCCGAGCAGGCGCTTGAGTTCGTCCTCGGCCGCCGCCTTGCTCACGCCAGGGTTGCGGTTTTCGTTGAGCACGCAGCTCTCGGTGATGAGGGCGGTGCCCTCCCCATCGACCTCGATGCCGCCGCCCTCCAGCACCAGGCGGCTGCGCAGCAGGGGCACGCCCGCCAGTTCGGCCATGCGGGCGGCCACCGTGGCGTCGCGGGCGTGGGGCTGCTTGTTGCCCCAGCCGTTGAAGTTGAAGCCCACGGCGGCCCGCTCGCCCCGAGCGTTGCGCACAAAAACACAGCCCGTGTCCCGCATCCAGAGGTCGTCGATGGCGTGCTCGATCAGCTGCACATTGGAGCCGCACAGCTGCCGGGCCGTGGCCGCGTCGGCCGGGTTCACCAGCATCTTGACCGGGGTGTAGACGCTGATGGCGTTGGCAATGCGCGCCAGCGCCTGGTGCACCGGCGTGCGCAGTTCGGCCGACCAGATGGACTCGCGGGCCACAAACGCCATCCAGACGGCACGCTGGGCGCTGCCTTCGTCCGGCATCTGCCAGGAGGTACCGGGCGCGGGCAACGGGGCGGGCGTGGGCAGGGGCGCCGGGGTGTCCGTGGGGTCATCGCCGCCGCCACAGCCGCTCAAAAGTCCATTGAAAAGCCCCAGGCCACCCAGGCCGAGGAGAGTGCGTCGAGTTGTCATGCAGAACAGGGTTACGAAACAAAGAAACCCGATTTTGCGGAGCGCCAATCATCTACACAACTGATGTTTTTTAACGAAATTGATCCATGTAGCTCATATATCAGCAAAATCAGCGGACGCACGGCCCCCCTGGGCAAACTGCAGCAGGCTGTCGAACACCTCGCGCACCAGGGGCAGGCGCGGCGCGCCTTCGGTGCATGAGATCCACACGGTGCCCAGCGGCAGGCCCGGGGACTGCTCCATGTGCACGAGCTGCCCCAAGCGCAAAGCCTCGTCGGCCAGCAGCCGCGACACCAGCGCCACGCCCCGGCCGCGCAGCGCCGCATCGAGCAAGAGGCGCGGGTCGTCGTAGATGGCGGTCTTGCGCAGGTGGCCCCAGTGCGCGCGGATGAAGGGGCCCACCCGGTCGCTGGTGAGGTCTTCCTCCAGGCACAGCAGGCCGGCGCCGTCGGCCAGCCCCGGCGTGGCCACGGCCACCAGCGCATCGGTGAGCAGCGGCATGTCCAGCACACCGCTCTGGCGCAGCGGCTCGCGGGTGATCGCAATGTCCACGTCCAGCTCGTCAATGAAGCGGGCGCTTTCGTCGACGGAGATGATCGGGCACAGCGCGGGGTGCGCCTGCAGCAGCTGGTCCAGGCGTGGCTGCAGCCAGCCGCTGGCAATCGGCGCGGGACAGACCAGCGTGACGAGGCCTTCGTCCAGGTAGGTGTCGATGCGGTTGAGCCCGTTGCGGATCTGCTCCAGCGACTTGCCCACGCTGTCCTGCAGCAGGCTGCCCGCCACGGTCAGCTCCACGCCCCGCCCCTTGCGCCGGAACAGCGGCTGGCCGACCTGTTGCTCCAGCTGCGCAATCTGGTGGCTGACGGCGGACTGCGAGACGCACAGCTCCTCGGCCGCGCGCGAGTAGCTGCCCAGCCGCGCAGCCGCCTCGAAACCGATCAGGAACTTGAAGGAGGGCAGCTTGGTGTTGGACATGGGGCGCACGCGGGCTAGAGCGGCCCCACGCCATCCACCAGGGTCGACAGCGGCAGCGCCTGCAGCTCCTGCAGCAGCGCCACCAACTGCACCGCCGCCGCCTGCACCACCGCCTGCCCCTTGCCGGCCGTGGCAGCAGCGGCATCGCCCACCGCGCCTGCTGGGTGGTAGTCCTGCATCTGCCAGCCCAGCTTGGCGGTTTTGCCGTTGCCCAGAATGGCGTAACGCTCCGACCGGTCTTGCGAGGTGGAGCGGAAGTTTTGCGCATGCTCCATGTGCACCGTGCCGGGCGCGAGGTGCAGCATCATCGAGGTCTCGATCTCGCCCGCGTGGATGCCAAAGCGGTGCTCCTGCGCGCTGAACTGCCCCGCCACCGCATCGGGCAGCGGCAGGCTGAACCAGCTGGCGCTGTAGACGATGAGGTTGCAGCGGGTGCGCAGCTCGCGCGCCACGATGTCCATCACGCTCACCTGGCCGCCGTGGCCGTTGAACAGCAGCAGCTTCTTGACGCCCGCGCGGGCCACACATTCGCCGATCTCGGTCCACAGCGCGATCACCGTGGCGGGCGACAGCGTGAGCGTGCCCGGAAAACGGATGTGCTCCGGGCTCAGGCCCAGGTTCTGCGGGGGCAAAAACAGCACGGGCAGATCGGCGGGCAGCAGGGGCAGCGCGGCGTCGATCACGCCCTGCAGCAAGGTGGCATCCACCGACAACGGCAGGTGCGGCCCATGCTGCTCGACGGCCGCCACGGGCAGCACGGCCACCACCTGGTCGGCCTGGCCCGCGCTGTGCAGCGCGGCAAAGTCGCGGGTGGACAGGTCGGCCCAGAAGCGCGAGGGCAAGGTGGGGCGGGCGGATGGGGGCGAGGCGGCAACGGTCATGGCGAGATGGTAGTCGCAGCGGCGGCGCCCGCCCAGGCGCTCGCGCGGTGGTGACTTGCGCTACCGCAGCACCGTGGTGCCCAGCCAGTACAGCAAGTGCCCCACCCCCATCACCGAGACCAGTGTGAACGCCAGCCCGCTGGCCCGGGTGCCCAGGCCACGGCGCCGCTGCCACGCACGCACCACCCACGCCACCACCCAGCCCACGGCGGCCAACACGGCCCACAGCATCCACATCAGGCCCCGGCCCAGGCAGCCGAAGTTCTCGCAATACAGCGTGAAGCTGTAGTACGACAGCGCCACCAGCAGCGCGCACAGGCCCAGCAGCAAACCATCCAGCGCACGGGAGCACCAGACCGCTGAGCGGGAAGCAGGCTGCACAGAAGAGGAAGGGGCAGAGGGTTGTGGGCGCGCAGGCAGGTTCATGAACAACAACACCACAGTGGCACGGCAACAGGCCGTGCAGCCCAGCATATCGCCTGCCGTCCAGCCGCGCGCCGCCGCCCATCCCGCTACCATCACCGCATGACCCACGACCTCTTCCGACAAGACGCCTACCTGCGCGAATGCAGCGCCCACACCACCGCCGCCACCGACGCCGGCATCGTTCTGGACCGCACGGTGTTCTACCCGCTGGGCGGCGGCCAGGCCGGAGACAGCGGTGTGCTGGTGCTGGCGGACGGCACCGAGATCGCGATTGCCGACACCCGCAAGGGCAAGGACGCCGAAGGCAAGCCCACCAGCGACATCGTGCACATTCCCGCGCCCGGGCAGGAAGAGCGCGTGGCGCAGCTGGCCCAACAGGGACCAGGCACCACCGTCACGGCCCGCATCGACTGGGAGCGCCGCCACCGCATGATGCGCCTGCACACCACCTCCCACCTGCTGTGCCATGTGGTGCCCCAGCTGGTCAATGGCTGCTCCATCACGCCCGACTACGCGCGGCTGGACTTTGCGATGACCGACCCGCTGGACAAGGAGCAGCTCACCGCCGCCATCGCCGCCCTGGTGGCCGCCGCGCACCCGCTCACCGTGGCCTCGATCAGCGACGAAGAACTGGACGCCAACCCCGCCCTGGTCAAAAGCATGAGCGTGCAACCCCCACGTGGTACGGGGCGCATTCGCACCATCCGCATCGGGGGCGACAACAACGCACCGTTGATCGACCTGCAGCCGTGTGGTGGCACGCATGTGGCCAATACCGCCGAGATCGGCGCCGTGGTCGTGACCAAAATTGAAAAAAAAAGCGCCACCACCCGCAGGGTGGTGCTGGGCTTCGCCCAGTGAGCGAAGCGAAAAGCGCTTTTGGCAGCGCTGGGCCGGTCCGCTGCGACGGCGCGCGCCCTGCATTGCGATGGGATGCGAGGCGCCAAGCACAGCAATAGCACCGCTATTGCGAGCATTGGCAACGCTGCAGCGCGCGCAAGGCGGGGATGCGCGACGCGCGGCGGACCGGTCCAGCGTTGCCCGGGGCGCACTCATTTGCGTGCAACGCAAGTGAGTGCGCACCAAAAGCCTTGGAATCAACCACCACCCGCCGGGTGGTGCTGGGCTTTGCCCCGTGAGCGCAGAGGCATGCGCCCTACCCCCGCAATGTCAACAATCTTGAGCCACCACAGCCGCCTGTTGCAATGGCTTACCCCGACTGACGCACAAGACGGACAATAGCGGCTCGCGCGCGCGGCCTCCTCTCTGGTTTCTGCACCAGGCCTTCTGGGACTGCGGCGCTCACCTTTGCCTGCCGCCATGCCGATCTCCCTGCGCTCCGTCTCCTTTGCCTCCCTGCGCCAGCACCGCTGGTTCCGCCCCGCCGTTCGCGCGCTGGCGGCTTTGATCGTTTTGTGGCTGCTCACCTGGCTGGCCCTCCCCCCCCTGGTCAAGGGGCCGCTGGAGCGCATTGCCTCCGAGCAGCTGGGCCGCACAGTCACCGTGGGGGGCATCGACTTTGAGCCCTGGAGCCTGGAATTCGCACTGCGCGATGTGGCCGTGGCGGGCACCAACGGTGCCCCCCCGCAGCTGACGATTGGCCGGATCTACGCCGATGGCGAACTGCAGTCGCTGCTGCGCCTGGCGCCCGTGGTAGACGCCTTCACCATCGAAAACCCCGTGCTGCGCCTCACCCACTTGGGCAACGGCCACTACGATGTGGACGACATCATTGCCAAGGTCACCGCGCCCCCCAGCGAACCCGAGCCCGACACCGGCCCCGCGCGCCTGGCGCTGTACAACCTGGCGCTGACGGGCGGCAGCATCGACTTCACCGACAAAGCCGTGGACAAGACCCACGAGGTGCGCGCGCTGGCCCTCACGGTGCCCTTCATCAGCACCCTGCCCTCGCAGCGCGAGGTGAAGGTGGAACCCCACCTGGCGTTCACGCTCGATGGCAGCCGGTTCGACTCATCCGCCCAGGGCACCCCGTTTGCGCAGACCGGCAAGGCCGATGCACAGCTGCGCCTGGACGGGCTGAACCTGGCCCCCTACCTGGCCTACCTGCCAGCCGACCTGCCCATCAAGGTGTTGGGCGCCACGCTGGACGCGGATGTGAAGCTGGCCTTCGAGCAGCACCCGCGCATGGCCGTGAAGCTGACAGGCACCGTGCAAGCCAGCGGCGTGCGCGTGACCGACCGCCAGGGCGCCGACCTGCTGAGCTACGAGCGCCTGAAAATCGACATGGCCGATGTGCGGCCGCTGGACCAGGTGGTGCGCCTGCAGCACATCGAGCTGACGGCGCCCGTGGTGACCGCCACGCGCGATGCGGCCGGGCAGATCAACCTGGCGCAACTGGCACCGCCTGCAACGCCGCCATCGGCGGCCAAGGGCAAAGCCACCGTCCCTGCGGCGCCCGCATCTTCTGCAGAACCTGCGTCTTCTTCGCCACCGGCCAGCGCCAGCGCCGCATCAGCCGCTGCCTCGCCCGCTTCCTCCAGCAAAACCAAGGCCAAGGCCGCGCCCGCCTGGGTGGTGGAAGTGGCCACCGCCGCCGTGCGCGGCGGCACCCTGCGCTGGGCCGACCAGACCACGCGCCCCGCAGCGGCCTTGCAGGCCACCGAGGTCACGCTGGAGGCGGCCGACCTTGCCCTGCCCTTTGCCAAAGAGAACCCCAAACCCGTCACCTTCAAAGGCGGGCTTCAGCTGCAAGGCAGCGCCCTCAGTTTTACCGGCGAAGCCACCGACCAGAAAGCCCAGGCCAACGCCACCCTGAACGCGCTGGCGCTGCAACTGGCCGCGCCCTACCTGGCCCAGGCGCTGGAGCCCGTGGTGACCGGCCAGCTCAGCGGCGATGTGGGGGTGGTGTGGCAAGCCCCCACAGCGGCTGCCGCCCAGGCCGGCGCCACGGGTGTCACGGTCAAGGCAGGCCCCTTGGCGCTGGAGCAGTTGGCCATCAAGCAAGGCAAGACCACACTGGCCAGCCTGGGCAAGCTCGACATTGCCGGGGCCGAAGTGCCCCTGGACGCGCGCACCGCCACGCTGGAGCGCCTGGCGCTCAGCCAGCCACAACTGGCGGTGGAACGGGGCGCGGACGGGCGCTGGATGTTCGAGCGCTGGCTGAAAGCGGCGCCCTCCGCCACCGAGACGGCGCCTGCCCCCAACACCCCCGCGTGGAAGCTGCGCGTGGCCGATTTCTCACTGCAAGGCGGCACCGTCTCGCTGGCCGACAACGCGCAACAGCGCCCCGTGGCGCTGGAGGTGACTGCCCTGGGCATCACCGCCCGCAACCTGGCCACCGACGGCAGCAAGCCCGAGGCCTTTCAGCTCACGGCCCGCGCAGCGGCGCCGGGCAAGGGCGGCAGCAACAAGGCAGCACCGGGCCAGATCGACTACCAAGGCACGCTGGCGCTGCAGCCGCTGGCCACCCAGGGCAAGCTCGACGCCACCCGCCTGCCCCTGCACACACTGGACGGCTACCTGGCCAGCCAGTTCGCGGTGGAGCTGCTGCGCGCCGATGTGGGCTATCGCGGTCAGGTGACCCTGGCGCAGACGGACAAAGGCATCAGCCTGCGCCTGGCGGGCGATGCGGTGGTCGAAGAACTCAAGGCCAACAGCACCGCCGCATCCACCCCCAAGACCGAAGCCCAGGTGGGCGAGGAACTGCTGGCCTGGAAGAGCCTGAACCTGCGCGGCCTGGCCGTGGCCACCGCCCCCGGCACCGCGCCGCGCGTGGAGGTCAAGGAGACCAGCCTGGTCGATTTTTTCGCCCGCATCACGATCAACGAAGCGGGCCGCATCAACCTGAGCGACATCGCCAAGACCCCGGCCGAGGCCCAGGCTGCCAATGCGGCCAGCGCCAACGCCCCTACAGCCGCCCAGACCACCGCAGCGTCTGCCCCCGCCGCCGTGGCCCTGGCCGACCCGCTGGCCCCCGTGGTGGTGTTTGGCCCGGTGAGCCTGGTCAATGGCAAGGTGCTGTTTTCGGATTTTTTCATCAAGCCCAACTACTCGGCCGACCTCTCCGAGCTGACCGGCAAGCTCAGCGCGTTTTCGTCCGAAGCCCCCGGTGGCGAGCCCCTGCTGGCCGACCTGGAGCTGCGCGGCCGCGCCGAGGGCTCGGCGTCGCTCGAAGTCACCGGCAAACTCAACCCGCTGGCCAAGCCCCTGGCGCTCGACATCGTGGGCAAGGTGCGCGACCTGGAGCTGCCACCGCTCACGCCGTACGCGGTCAAGTACGCGGGCCATGGCATCGAACGCGGCAAACTCAGCGTGGACGTGAACTACAAGGTGCTGCCCAATGGCCAGCTCACGGCCAGCAACCGGCTGGTGCTGCACCAGCTGACCTTTGGCGAACCCGTGGAGGGCGCGCCCAACAGCCTGCCCGTGAAACTGGCCGTGGCCCTGCTGGCCGACCGCAACGGGGTGATCGACCTGGACCTGCCCATCAGCGGCTCGCTCAACGACCCGCAGTTCCGCGTCGGCCCCGTGATCTTCAAGATCATCATCAACCTGATCGGCAAGGCGCTGACCTCGCCCTTCAGCCTGCTGGCCAGTGCTTTCGGCGGCGGCGACGAGATGAGCCATGTGCCCTTTGCCCCCGGCAGCGCCACGCTCACGCCCGAGGCGCAGCAGAACCTGGGCAAGGTGGTCAAGGCCCTGGCCGACCGCCCCGCCCTCAAGATCACCGTGACCGGCACGGCCAGCTTGCAGGACGAACGCGAAGGCCTGCAGCGCGAAAGCCTGCAGCAACGGGTGCTGGCCGAAAAACGCCGCGCCAACCCAGCAGACACCGGCCCCGTATCGGCCTCCGAATACCCCGCCCTGCTCAAGGAGGTGTACCGCCGCGCCGACATGCCCAAGCCGCGCAACCTGGTCGGCCTGGCCAAGGAACTCACCGTGCCCGAGATGGAAGCCCTGCTGCTGGCCAACCAGGCCGCCACCGAGGCCATGGCCGCCGAGCTGGCCACGCAGCGCGGCCAGGCGATCCGCGCCTATCTGGTGGCGCAAAAGCTGCCGGTGGAACGCCTCTTTGTGGCGGCCCCGAAAGCGGGCAAACAGCCCGAAAAGTGGACCCCGCGTGCGGATTTGAGCCTGGCGACACAATAGGCGCCTGGCTGGCGGAAGGTTCCGGGGAATCCCCCTCCGCCAGTCTGATCGCCCCGCAGGCAGAGCACAGGGGCGCCGGAACCAAACCCGCCCTGCCAGCTCCCACACTGCACCATGCCTTCACGCCCGCTTTACCGCCTCGCAGTTACTCTGTTTTTGATAGCTGCAAGCGCTTTATGGACGGGCGCAAACGCCCAATTTAGCCCCAAAACCAGCGGCCAGGGCACCAGCGTGGTCACCACGCCCTATGTGCGTGCCGAGCTGCTGGCCCATGCGCCCCAGGGCGTGGCGCCCGGCCAGCCGCTGTGGCTGGGCCTGCAGATCACCCACCAGCCCGAGTGGCACACCTACTGGAAAAACCCCGGCGACTCGGGCCTGCCCACCGACCTGGCCTGGACCTTGCCCGCCGGGCTGGACGCGGGCGAGATCGCCTGGCCCCTGCCCAAGAAGATCCCCATTGGCACGCTGGCCAACTATGGCTATGAAGGCACGGTGCTGCTGCCCATCCCCGTCACGGTGGCCAGCACCTTCGCGGCGGGCCCGCTGGTGCAGGACGCGACCATCCAGCTGCGCGCCTCGTGGCTGGTCTGCCGCAAGGAGTGCATTCCCGAAGAAGGCGAGTTCACACTGCAGCTGCCCATCCGCAGCACCACCGCGCTGAACGGCGCTGCGTTCGACGCCGCCGCCAAAGCGCAGCCCCGCCCCGTGCTGGCGGGCACCACCGGCATCGTGCCCGACAGCCAGGCGCAGCTGGCAGCCGAGGGCAACACCTTGAACGTCAGCGTGCAGGGCCTGCCTGTGGCGCTGCGTGGCAAGACACTGGACCTGTTCCCCGAAACCGCCGAGGTCATCGACAACGCGGCGAGCTGGAAGCAGAGCTGGAACGGCAGCGTCTGGACCGCGCAGATCCCCCTGTCGGCCCAGCGCAGCGCCAGCCCCCACCTGATGCCCGTGGTGCTGGCCGAGCAGTCGCCCGCACATGCCGCCGGCCCCGACACCCGCACCGGCTACCGCGCCGAGCTGAAGGTGCTGGGCACCTGGCCGCAAGCTGCGTCGATGGCGGCTGTATCGCCCGCGCTGGAGGCTGCGCTCCAGGCCAATGCGGCGCAGGCAGGCGGCACGGCAACCTCGGCTGCGGGCTCGGGCGCCTCGTCCCTCACCCTCACCGCCGCGCTGCTGGGCGCCTTGCTCGGCGGGCTCATCCTCAACCTCATGCCCTGCGTGTTCCCGGTGCTGGCGATCAAGGTGGTGGGCTTCACCCAGCACGCGCAAGACCGGCGCGCGCACCGCGTGAGCGGCATCGCCTACACGGCGGGCGTGGTGCTGTCGTTCATGCTGCTCGGCGCGCTCATGCTGGGCCTGCGTGCGGCGGGCGAAGCCGTGGGCTGGGGCTTTCAGCTGCAGTCCCCCGCCGTGGTCGCCTCGCTGGCGGCGCTGTTCACCCTGATCGCGCTGAACCTGGCGGGCGTGTTCGAGTTCGGGCATTTCCTGCCGTCCTCCGTGGCCAGCCTGCAGGCGCGCCACCCGGTGGCCGACAGTTTTCTCACCGGCGTTCTGGCCGTGGCCGTGGCATCACCCTGCACGGCGCCGTTCATGGGCGCATCCCTGGGCCTCACGGCCACGCTGCCTGCGCCCCAGGCGCTGGCCGTGTTTGCAACGCTGGGCCTGGGACTGGCGCTGCCGTTTCTGGCGGCCAGTTTTGTGCCCGCCGTGGCGCGCGCCCTGCCCCGGCCTGGCGCATGGATGGACACCTTCCGCAAGCTGATGGCCTTCCCCATGCTGGCCACTGTCGTCTGGCTGGTGTGGGTGCTGGGCCAGCAAAGTGGCATCGACGGCGCGGGTGCGCTGCTGATCCTGCTGGTGGGGCTGTCGCTGGTGGTGTGGGCACTGTCGCTCAACGGCCGCGCGCGGGTGTGGATGGCCAGCGTGTCGCTGGCGGCCATGGCCTTGCTGGTCTGGGCCTTTGCGCCGCACATCACCCACATTCCCACCGCACAGGCCGCCACACCGTCTACGCAGGCCTCGGCCACCGGCTGGCAGCCCTGGGCGCCCGGCGCGGCCGAGCAGATCGTGGCCACGGGCCGCCCCGTGTTTGTGGACTTCACCGCCGCCTGGTGCGTGACCTGCCAATACAACAAGAAGACCACGCTGGCCAACACCGATGTGATCGCCGACCTGCAAACCAAGAATGTCGCCCTGCTGCGCGCCGACTGGACGCGCCGCGACCCCGCCATCACTGCCGCGTTGGCGTCGCTGGGCCGCAGCGGCGTGCCGGTGTACGTGTTCTACCGCCCCGGCAAACCGCCGGTGGTGCTGACCGAAGTGCTCAGCGTGGACGAGGTGCGCGCCACCATCGCCCAGCTGTAGCCCTCCCTGCTTTCGACCACCCGCCAACCCTTCAGGAGACCCCGCCATGAAGTTGCTTCGCCGTACGTTGATCGCCACCGCCGCATTGGTCGCCCTGGGCGCCCAGGCCGCCGCCACCGCGGGCCAGCCCGCGCCCGACTTCACGCTGAAAGACACGAGCGGCAAGACCGTGCGCCTGTCGGACTTCAAAGGCAAACACGTGGTGCTGGAATGGACCAACCCCGGCTGCCCCTTTGTGCGCAAGCACTACGACAGCGGCAACATGCCCGCCACGCAGAAGGACGCCACCGGCAAAGGTGTGGTGTGGCTGTCCATCAACTCCACCGAAAAAGCCAGCAGCGACTACCTGGAGCCCGCCAAGCTCATGGCCTGGAAGCAGGAACGCAAATCCGCCCCCACCGCCGTGTTGATGGACGAGGAAGGCACCGTGGGCAAGAGCTACGGCGCGCGCACCACACCGCACCTGTACATCGTCAACCCACAGGGCATGCTGGTGTACGCGGGTGGCATCGACAGCATCCCTTCGGCCCGCCCGGCCGACATCGAGAAGGCCACCAACTACGTGAAGGTGGGGCTGGCCGAAGCGCTGGCGGGCAAGCCGATTTCGGCGGCGACGACGGCGCCGTACGGGTGCAGCATCAAGTACAAGTCGCCCGCCTGATCGCGCCCTCTGGCAGGCGCAAGGCCCGCACCACTGCATGCGTACACTGGTTGCATGCTCCACACCCCCGACACCATCAGCACCCTGCGCCACCTGCTCACCACCTGCCGCACCATCGCGGTGGTGGGCCTTTCGCCCCAATGGCACCGCCCTAGCTACTTTGCCGCCAAGTACATGCAGGCGCATGGCTACCGCATCGTGCCGGTCAACCCGCTGGTGGCGCGCGAGGGCGGGCAGATCCTGGGCGAGACGGCCTACGCCAGCGTGACCGAGGCGGCGGCGGCGCTGGCGGCACAGGGCCAGAAGATCGACATGGTGGACTGCTTTCGCAAGAGCGAGGACATCCCCCCGCTGGCCGAGGAGGCCATCGCCATCGGCGCCCAATGCCTGTGGCTGCAGCTGGGCGTGTTCAATGAAGCGGCAGGCCAGCGCGCCGAGGCCGCCGGGCTGCAGGTGATCCAGAACCGCTGCGTGAAGATCGAACACGCGCGGCTGTTTGGCGGCCTGGGCTGGATGGGCGTGAACACGCGCGTGATCAGCGCCAAGCGCTTGCGACAGCTGCCTTACTAGCAATTTGATAGCTGCAACCGCTTATCCATTGAGCGCAAACAGCCTTTTTTATTCATAAACCATGTCTTCCAACCCACCCTCCGGCGCCGACCGCGCCTTTGGCTTTGGCACCCGCGCCATCCACGCCGGTGCCCAGCCCGACCCGGTGACCGGCGCACGCGCCACGCCCATCCACCAGACAACCAGCTTTGTGTTCGACAACGCCGAGCACGCGAGCAGCCTGTTCAACCTGCAGACCTTTGGCAACGTCTACAGCCGTATCAGCAACCCCACGGTGGCGGTGTTTGAGGAGCGCATCGCCAGCCTCGAAAACGGCCGCGCCGCTCTGGCCTGTGCCAGCGGCATGGCCGCGCAGATGGCGGCGCTGCTGGCCATCCTGAAGACCGGCGACCACATCGTGGCAGCCAGCACACTGTATGGCGGCACGGTGGGGCAGCTGGGCGTGGGCTTTGCGCGCCTGGGCATCGAGACCACATTCGTGGACCCGGCCGACCCCGAAAACTTTGCACGCGCCATGCGCCCCAACACCCGCGCCGTGTATGGCGAAACCATCGGCAACCCGCTGGTCAACGTGCTCGACATCGCCGCCGTGGCCGAGGTGGCGCATGCGCACGGCGTGCCGCTCGTCATCGACAACACGGTGGCCAGCCCCTACCTGTGCAACCCCTTGCAGCTCGGCGCCGACATCGTGGTGCACAGCGCCACCAAGTACATCGGCGGCCACGGCACGACCATGGGCGGTGTGGTGGTGGAGGGTGGCCAATTCCCGTGGGACAACGGCAAGTTCCCCGAAATGGTCGAGCCCAGCCGCGCGTACCACGGCGTGAAGTTCTACGAGACCTTTGGCGACTTCGGCTACACCATGAAGGCGCGCATGGAGGTCAATCGCACCTTTGGCGGCGTGCTCTCGCCCATGAACGCGTGGCAACTGCTGCAGGGCGCCGAAACGCTGCACCTGCGCATGCGCGAACACTGCCGCAATGCGCTGGCCGTGGCGAAGTTTCTGCAAAGCCACCCGCAGGTGGCGTGGGTCAACTACCCGGGTCTGGCGGATTCGCCGTACTACGACCTGGCGCAAAAGCAGTTCCGTGCGGTGGACGGCAACCCTGGCGCCTCGGGCATCCTGACGTTTGGCGTGAAGGGGGGCGCTGCGGCGGGCGAGAAGTTCATCGACGCGTGCGAATTCTTAAGCCACCTCGCCAACATCGGCGATGCGAAGACGCTGGTGATCCACCCTGCATCGACCACGCACCGACAGCTCAATGAAGAAGAGCTGGCCCGCGCGGGCGTGAGCGCGGACATGGTGCGGCTGTCGGTGGGGGTTGAAGACCTGGATGACATCCTGTGGGATGTGGACCAGGCACTCGCCCGCGCGGCCTAAGCCGGCACATCAGGCGCGCGCTGCGCCCTGGGCGGCGCCCAGCCGCAACGACAGGCCCCGCGCAGCCTCACGCAGATGGCCCGCAGCGGCGCTGTCTGGCCCCGTCTGCAGCGTCGCACTGGGCCCGATCACCGCCAGGCACAGCACCAGCTGCCCAAATCCGTCAAACACCGGCGTGGCGAGTGCGCTGATGCCCGGCAGCAACTGGTCCGTCACCTGCGCCACCTGGTGCTGGCGCACAGCCTCCAGTTCGGCCGCAAACGCGGGCTCGTCCAGCGCCCCCGCAAACCCTTCGGCCGCCAAAGCAGCGGCGGCGCGTTCGCGCGGCCCAAAGGCTGCAAACACCTTGCCCGTGGCCGTGTGCCGCACCGAGGCCGTGGTGCCGTGGCGCATGGCCACATAAACCGCTGTGGGCCCTTCTTCCACACGGATGATGGTGGGGCCGTTGTCGCCCCAGACCGAGGCCGACACGGTGTAGCCGATGCGCTGGGCCAGCGCGGGCAGCTCGGCAATGGCCAGGCGCACCGGGTCCACCTGCTGCAGGCTGATCAGGCCCAGCTGCATGGCCAAGGGGCCCAGGCCGTAGTGGCCGCTCACGGCGTCCTGCTCGATCAGGCCCAGCTTGCCAAAGCTCACCAGGTAGGGATGCGCCTTGGCGGCCGTCATGTCCGCCGCGCGGGCCAGGTCCTTGAGCGCCATGCGGCGGCCGGTGCGCGCCAGCACCTTCAGCAGCTGACCGCCCACCTCCACGCTCTGGATGCCGCGCGGGCTGCGAGGCGTGTCTTCGTCGTCGGCGGGAGGCAGGTCGGGGGTCGTCGTGGGCATGGGGCGATTGTCCACGCAGCGCGGCACCACCCAGCCCTTCGGGTTTACACCTAAACAAATGCGTTAGACATCAACGAATTTCTTGCCTAACATCAACATATTCCGTTTAGATAAACGCATTCACCATTAACAAATTACCACCATGAGCACCGTCAAAACCTTTGCCTCCGCCGCCGACCTCGAAGTGAAGA
>JADMJR010000260.1 GCA_018780365.1 Acidovorax sp.
TGGTCAGCGGCAACCTGCCCAAGACGGCCGCCAATGGCACGCCCTACAGCATGTATGCGGCCATCATCGTCAAGCAGGTCGATGCGCAAACGCGCTCCAAGACCAGCATCAACGACCTGCTGCGCGACTGATTGGCGTGAGCCAGCGGGCGGCCCCGGCCGCTCGCCCCACCGGCAGAAACCGACAACAAGAGGGACACACCATGAGCACGATGGAACGAATTCTCCGCCTGATGGCAGAGAAAAAAGCCTCCGACGTCTATCTGTCGGCCAACGCCCCGGCACTGATCAAGATCAACGGCGAGTGCGTGCCGATCAACAACCAGATCCTGCCGCCAGACGCGCCGCGCAACCTGCTCTCCGAAGTGGTCCCCCCGGACCGGATCGAGGAGCTGGAAGAAACCGGCGAGCTCAACATGGGCGTGCCGCTCAGTGGCGTCGGGCGCTTCCGTGTCAGTGCCATGCGCCAGCGCGGCAGCTACGCGGTGGTGATTCGCTTCATCTCGCAACAGATTCCTGAATTCGACACGCTGGGCCTGCCGCCCGTGATGCGCGATCTGATCATGGAAAAACGGGGGCTGATCCTGATGGTCGGCGCAACGGGCTCGGGCAAGAGCACCTCGCTGGCGTCCATGATCGACACCCGCAACGAAGCGCTCACCGGCCACATCCTCACCATTGAAGATCCCGTCGAATACCAGTTCAAGAACAAAAAATCCATCGTCAACCAGCGCGAAATTGGCAGCGACACCCAGTCGCTGCAAACGGCGCTGAAAAACGCGCTACGCCAGGCGCCCGACGTGATCCTGATCGGCGAAATCCGCGACCGCGAAACCATGTCGGCCGCCATTGCCTACGCCCAGTCGGGCCACCTGTGCCTGGCCACTCTGCACGGCAACAACAGCTACCACGCGCTCAACCGGATCCTGTCGTTCTACCCCGTCGAAGTGCGCCCCACCATGCTGGGCGACCTGGCCTCGGCGCTCAAGGCCATCGTGTCCCAGCGCCTGGTGCGCACGGTGGACGGCGGCCGCGTGCCGGCAGTGGAGGTCATGCTCAACACCAAGCTCGTGTCCGACCTGATCGAAAAAAGCGACTTCTCCGGCGTCAAAGAGGCCATGGAAAAATCCATGGCCGAAGGCTCACGGACCTTTGAAGAAGCCCTGGCCCACCTCATCATGGACGCCAAGATCGACCGCAAGGAAGGCATGGCCTACGCCGATTCGCCCACCAACCTCATGTGGCGCCTGCAAAACGACTTCTCCCTGGCCGCCAACGCAGCCAAGGCCCAGAAGGAAGCCCGCGATACACCCGACGACCAACCTTCGTTCACCGAGATTGTGCTCGACGTCAAGCCAGCGGCTTGATGTGAAGCCCCCTGGAGTCGCCTGCGACGCCTTCCCCCAAGGAGAACGACGGCCTCGCTGCGGGGCGCCCCCCTGCCTGGGCTGCGTCAGTGGGTGCGATAGCGCCCTGAGCCACTCATTGATCAAGCTCCCTCTTTACTCTTGCCCTATGTCCCGCACTCTGCACCTGGCCGAACAGCTCATTGCCCTGCCCTCCGTCACCCCCGAGGACGGGGGCTGTCTCGACCTGCTGGCCGCGCGGCTGGCGCCTCTCGGGTTTGTGTGCGAACGCCTGGACAGCGGCCCGGCCGACTTCCGCGTCAGCAACTTGTGGGCAAAAAGGCCTCTACCGCGCGACCAGCTTGCCCAAACAGCTATCAAAACCGTAGTATTTGCGGGCCACACCGATGTGGTTCCCACAGGTCCATTGGCCCAATGGAGCAGCGACCCGTTCGTGCCCACCCACAAGGAAGGCAAACTCTACGGCCGCGGTGCCAGCGACATGAAAACATCGATCGCGGCCTTTGTGGTGGCGGTGGAGGAGTTCCTGGCGGCCACACCCGAGCCCCTGGTCCAGCTCGCCTTCCTGCTCACCAGCGATGAAGAAGGCCCTTCAGTGGATGGCACCAAGGTGGTGGTCGAATGGCTCAAGGCACGTGGCGAAAAGCTCGACCACTGCATCGTGGGCGAGCCCACCTCGGTCGAGAAAACCGGCGACATGATCAAGAACGGACGGCGCGGCACCTTGAGCGGCAAACTCAGCGTGCGTGGCATCCAGGGCCACATCGCCTACCCGCAACTGGCCCGCAACCCCATCCACCAGGCCCTGCCTGCACTGACCGAGCTGGCCGCCACCGTGTGGGACAACGGTAACGCGTTTTTCCCGCCCACCAGCTGGCAGATCAGCAACATGCATGGCGGCACCGGCGCCACCAACGTGATCCCGGGCGAGGTGGTGATCGACTTCAACTTCCGCTTCTCCACCGAGTCCACCGCCGAAGGCCTGCAGCAGCGCGTGCACGCCGTGCTGGACCGCCACGGCCTCGAATACGACCTGCGCTGGACCCTGGGCGGCCAGCCCTTCCTGACCACGCCGGGTGAACTGGTCCATGCCGTACAGCAGGCCATCACCGCCGAGACCGGCATCACCACCGAACTCTCCACCACCGGCGGCACCAGCGACGGCCGCTTCATTGCCCAGATCTGCCCGCAGGTGATTGAACTGGGCCCGCCCAACGCCAGCATCCACAAGATCGACGAGCATGTGGTGGTGGCTGACATCGAGCCGCTCAAGAACATTTACCGCCGCACGCTGGAAAACCTGCACGCGCAGGCCCTGGCGTCAGGCTCGGTGCCAGCATGAACACGCCACAACCCCTCTCCGCCCTTTCGGGCGACACCATCGGTGCCCTGGTCGAATCCGGCGCGCAATGCCTCAGTTCGGCCGGCGTTTCCTTTGGCCACGGCACGACCAACGCGCACGACGAGGCCACCTGGCTGGTGCTGTGGCGCCTGGGCCTGCCGTTGGACAGCGACCTGTCCGACAACCCAGAATCCATAAAAAATAAGCCCGTAGCGCCCGACCAGCTTGCATTGGTTGCTACACTTTTTAAAGAACGCATTACCACCCGCAAACCGGCCGCCTACCTCACGCAAGAGGCCTGGCTGCAGGGCGTGCCCTTCTACGTGGACGAACGTGCCATCGTGCCGCGCAGCTTCATCGCCGAGTTGCTGGCCGACGGCAGCGTGGACGACTTCCTGAGCGACCACACCCACCGGGTGCTGGACCTGTGCACCGGCAACGGCAGCCTCGCCGTGCTGGCTGCCATGGCCTGGCCCGAGGTGTTGGTGACCGGTGCCGACATCTCCCCCGACGCCTTGGCCGTGGCCCGCATCAACGTGGACAAACATGGCCTGCAGGACCGCATCCAGCTGCAGATCTCCGACGGCCTCGCCGCCCTGCCCGGCCCGTGGGATTTGATCCTGTGCAACCCACCTTATGTGAATGCCGCGAGCATGGCCGCTCTGCCCAGCGAGTACCTGGCCGAGCCCGCACTGGCCCTGGCCGGTGGCACCGACGGCATGGACTTCGTGCGCAAGCTGTTCGCCGCCGCGCCCGCCTGCATGAGCGAAGAGGCTGTGATCATTCTGGAGATCGGCAACGAGCGCGCGTACTTTGAAGCGGCCTTCCCTCAGTTACCGATATTTTGGGTCGATACCAGCGCTGGCGAGGACCAGGTTTTGCTGGTGACCCGGCAGGCCCTGGCCGCCCAAGCCCGCCTCACGGCACAATAGAGGGTTGCGCGCCACTGCCTGTTGCATCGGTTACGCCGTTTGCAATTGCGCTGGCCCCCCTGATTTTTCATGCCACCCGCCCAGCGCGGGTGCGCTTTTTTCTGAGCTCCGGATGATCACCCTTAAGAATGTTACCCTGCGACGCGGCGCCAAAGTCGTGCTCGGCAGCGTTTCCGCCACCATCAACCCCGGCGAAAACGTTGGACTCGTGGGCCGCAATGGCGCGGGCAAGTCTAGCCTGTTCGCCCTGCTCAGCGGCAAGCTGCACGAAGACGGGGGTGACTTTTACATCCCCACGAGCTGGCGCATGGCGGAGGTCGCGCAGAACATGCCCGAGACCGACCAATCGGCCACCGAATTTGTGCTGGAGGGCGACACCCGCCTGGCGGAGGTGCAGCAGCAGCTGATCGAGGCCGAGGCCAGCGACGATGGCATGGCCATCGCCCATGCCTATTCGGACCTGCACGATGCCGGCGCGCACGACGCAGTGGCGCGCGCACAGGCGCTGATCCTGGGTCTGGGTTTTCGCGTCAGCGAGCTCGACCACCCCGTCAACAGCTTCTCGGGCGGCTGGCGCATGCGCCTGCAGCTGGCGCGGGCGCTGATGTGCCCCAGCGACCTGCTGCTGCTGGATGAACCCACCAACCACTTGGACTTGGATGCCCTGGTCTGGCTCGAAGCCTGGCTCAAGCGCTATGCGGGCACCATGATCGTGATCAGCCATGACCGCGAGTTCCTCGATGCCATCACCAACGTCACCCTGCAGATCCAGCAGGGCGAATTGAACCGCTACGGCGGCAACTACAGCAAGTTCGAAGAACTGCGCGCCCAGCAGCTCGAACTGCAACAGGCCAGCTTCTCCAAGCAGCAGGAGAAAATGGCCCATCTGCAAAAGTTCATCGACCGCTTCAAGGCCAAAGCCAGCAAGGCCAAGCAGGCGCAAAGCCGCGTCAAGCAGCTCGAACGCATGGAGAAAATTGGACCGGTGTTGGCCGAGGCCGACTTCACGTTCGAATTCAAGGAGCCAGCCAACCTGCCCAACCCGATGCTGGCCATCAGCGATGCCTCGTTCGGCTACCTGGACGAAGAAGGCACGCCCACCACCATCCTCACGGGCGTCAACCGCTCGGTGCTGGCCGGCCAGCGCATCGGTATTCTGGGTGCCAACGGCCAGGGCAAGTCCACCCTCGTCAAAACCATCGCCCGCACCATGAAAGCCCTGGGCGGCAGCGTGACCGAGGGCAAGGGCCTGAACATCGGCTACTTTGCGCAGCAGGAACTCGACGTGCTGCGCCCCGCCGAGAATCCGCTGGAGCACATGATCCGCCTGGCCAAGGAGCTGGGCCCCGACCTCAAACAGCCAAGCCGCGAGCAGGACCTGCGCAGCTACCTGGGCACGTTCAACTTCACGGGCGACATGGTCAAGCAGGCCGTGGGCACCATGAGCGGTGGCGAAAAGGCCCGTCTGGTGCTGGCCATGATCGTCTGGCAGCGCCCCAACCTGCTGCTGCTCGACGAGCCTACCAACCACCTGGATCTGGCCACCCGCGAGGCGTTGGCCATGGCGCTCAACGACTTCGACGGCACCGTCATGCTGGTCAGCCATGATCGGTCGCTGCTGCGCTCGGTCTGCGAGGACTTCTGGATGGTGGGCCGAGGTGTGGTGGGGCCCTTCGATGGCGATCTGGACGACTACCAGCGTTACCTGCTGGAGGAATCCAAGCGCCTGCGCGAAGAAGCACGCCTGGCCGAGCAAGCCCAGACGTCGGCGGCCAGTGCTGGCGCACCAGTGGTTGCAGCGCCTTCGCCGGTAGCAGCCGCGCCCGCCCCTGCCGCCGCTCCGGCGTCTTCACCAGACTCTGCAGCAGCACCATCACCCTCGCGGGATGGGCGCGAACAGCGCAAGATCGACGCCCAGACGCGCCAGCAGCAGGCCGAGAAAACCCGCCCTCTCAAAAAGGAGCTGGAGCAGATCGACAAACGCCTGGCAGCCTTGTCCATCGAACGGACAGCTCTGGAGCACAAGTTGACCGAGCCCCTGCCACCCGCCGAGATTGCCGAGTGCGGCCGGCGCCTGAAGGCCGGCAACGACGAAACAGCCCAGTTGGAGGAACGTTGGCTGGAAATTTCTTCGGCACTCGAAGAAATTTCGACGGCCACGGCGGGTTGAAGATGTAATTTTTTGCAAACAAACAACTACGTTTCAGGGTTCTATCGCCTGCCCCACAAACGATTGATGCTCCTTGTTTGATAGCGAATTGCGATCTAAACATCCAGGTACTTGCGGTTGCATTTTTTTGCGAAACGCTGTCAACGGACTGTGAATGGGCCGCGTTGTTGGTACATCACAGGAGTTTTTCAGCATGAACACCACCGCAATCTTGTCCGCTTGGCCCGAAGACGAACGCGATCGCAAGCGCGCCCCGGCCCGCTTCTGAAGGCGCGGCAGCCCGTCTCTCCATTCGCAGGCCCGCTCCATGCCCACCACAGTGATGCACAAAACGTACCAAGGTACGGCTAGCGCTTTCACCCAATGGTCCATGGCCTGAGCCGACCGAAGAAAGGTCTCCTGGCAGCCCCTTCCCTCTTGCTCCTCCCAACAAAAAACCCCGCAATGCGGGGTTTTTTGTTTTCCAAGGGGCCTATGGCCCCCGGCATCAGCCCATGTGCAGGCCGCCGTTGACCGAAAAATCAGCGCCGGTGGCGTAACCACCTTCTTCCGATGCCAGCCAGGCAATGATCGAAGCAATCTCGCTGGGCTCGCCCAGGCGCTTGACCGGCACGGTAGCGACGATTTTTTCCAGCACGTCGGGACGGATTGCCTTGACCATGTCGGTGCCGATGTAGCCCGGGCTCACGGTGTTGACCGTCACG
>JADMJR010000103.1 GCA_018780365.1 Acidovorax sp.
CACACCGGCTTGTCGCTGCCCTCGCGCTCCACGGTCACCAGCCAGGTCATCTGCATGCCATCGGGCGCTACCGGCTCGGCAGCCTGCAGGGTGAGGCGCGCGCGCAAGCGGCTGCCCACCGGCACCGGCGCCGTGAAGCGCACCTTGTTCAGCCCGTAGTTCACGCCCATGCGCGCACCCTCGATGGTCAGGCCCGTCTCGAAAAACTGCGGGATCAGCGACAGCGTGAGAAACCCGTGCGCAATGGGCGCGCCAAACGGCCCGGCCTTGGCCCGCTCGGGGTCCACATGGATCCACTGGTGGTCGCCCGTGGCCTGGGCAAACAGGTTGACCTGTTCCTGCGTGATGGTGATCCAGTCGGTCACGGCGACCTCCTGGCCCACGCAGGCGCTGACTTCGGAATAAGAGCGGAAGATTTTCATCGTCGCAATGTAGCCCCGCGTCCCGGCGCGCCTTGTCTGCCGGGTGACAGGTGTTTTCCCGGGGGGCTGGTCGTACGTTCTGCTTCACGCTGTCCTTCAAGAATTGAGCCATGCACAGATGCCCTGCCACTGCTCCAGGTCGCGCGCCACGCGGCCCGGCGCCACGTCAAACAGCGTGACGCCATGCGCCGCCAGGTGCACATAGTTCTGCGTGTCGCGCAAATAGCCCAGCACCGGGAACCCCAGGCTGTCCACAAAGTGGTGCAACTGCTCGGCCGCCTTGGTACGGGCGTCCACCCGCATGCCAACAATGCCGATCTGCACGCCCTCGGCCCGGCGGTGCTCGGTCAGCTGGTCCAGAAAACTGCGGGTGGCGAAGATGTCGAACACGCTGGGCTGCAGCGGCACGATGATCTTGTCGGCCAGCTTGAGCACATCGTTCAGGCGCCAGCCGTGCAGCCCGGCGGGCGTGTCGAGCACCGCATGCGTCGTGCCCTTGGGCGGGCGGCTGATCACGTCCGAGCTGGTGTCCCAGCCGCCAATCGCGCGCGCAGCGGGTGGGCGCAGGCCCAGCCAGAGCTTGGCGGATTCCTGCCGGTCGGTGTCGCCCAGGATCACGGGATGCCCCTGGCTGGCAAAGTAGCCCGCGATGTTGGTGGACAGCGTGGACTTGCCCACGCCGCCCTTCGGGTTGGCGACAACAACTACTGGCATGACAAGCTCCTTGGAATCTGCAGGTCCATGAAAAAATACAAGCCAAATCAGCCCTCTGCGCCTGATGGGCAAGCGCTCCGAGCTATCAAATTAAGAGCAAAAAGGCACCACTGTGCGCAAGCAACACGCCCTCAGGCGTGCTGGCCACCGCGCTTGACGAAAAACAGCCCCGCCCCCACCGCCATCAGCAAGCCGCCAAACACGCGGTTCTGCGCCCGCACGGCACGGGCGCTGCGCATCAGGCGGCGCAGCGCGCTGGCCCCAAAAGCGTAGCCGTGCATCACCACCACGTCCACCGTCAATGTGGTGGCGGCCATCACCAGCAACTGGGACCACAGCGGGCGCGTGTCGGTCATGAACTGGGGCAACACGGCCACCATGAAGATGATGCCCTTGGGGTTGGTGGCGTTGGTCAAAAAACCCGTGAGGCAGCGCTTTTGCCAGGTGCCCGCCGCTGCGGCCTCGTCGCCCTGCGCCATGGGCGCATCACCCGCACGCCACTGGTTGAAGCCCACATAGATCAGGTAGCAGGCGCCCAGCACCTTCACGATGCTGAAAGCCAGCTCGGACGCCAGCAGCAGCGAACCCACACCCGCCCCGGCAATCAGCAGGATCAGCAGCAGGCCCAGCTGCAGGCCCAGGATGGTGGCGCCCGTCTTGCGCACGCCAAACGACAGGCCATGGCTCATCGACAACACGGCCCCCGAGCCTGGCGACACCGCAATCAGGCACGATGCCGCAAAAAAAGCCAGCCAAGTCTGCAAGTCCATGAATCAACAAGCCCGTGTGCGAAGAAGGGCAAGCATCTTAACAACGCCCTGCACAGCCGCCAAAATCTGAATGAAAATGCCCGCTACCGCGCACCCATATTGCCCCATAAGCTATCAAAATTGAAGCAAAAGAGCCCCATGCCGCGCGCACCCTCCCGCAGCGCCGCGGCAATGCCAGAATCCTGACAGCCCCACGCCCGCCCGCACCCTGCGGCGCCTGCCCCACGCCACCGCCTGCATTGCCCTCTGCCTATCTATGGAACACGCCCCCACCTGGCTCACCTACGGTTTCCTGTACCTCGCCGCCGCCGTGCTGGCCGTGCCCATCGCCAAGGCGCTGGGTCTGGGCGCCATCATTGGCTACCTGGCGGCAGGCATCGCCATCGGGCCCTGGGGCCTGGGCCTGGTCAGCAACGTGCAGGACATCCTGCACTTTGCCGAGTTCGGCGTGGTGCTCATGCTGTTTCTGGTCGGGCTGGAGCTGCAACCGAGCCGCCTGTGGGCGCTGCGCCGCCCCATTTTTGGCACCGGCACCGCCCAGGTGCTGGGCTGCGCGGCCGCGCTGTTTGCGCTGGGCGCGCTGGCGGGCCTGCCCTGGCGCGTGAGCCTGGTGGGCGCACTGGGCCTGGCGCTGTCGTCCACAGCCATTGCGCTGCAGGTGCTGGCTGAACGCAACCTGATGCGCACCAGCAGCGGCCAGGCAGGCTTTTCGATCCTGCTGTTCCAGGACGTGGCGGCCATCCCCATCCTGGCGCTGCTGCCGGTGCTGGGTGCCGCAGCGGGCGACGGGGCCGGCCACACCCCAGGCGAGATGCTGCTGGAAGTGCTCAAGATCGTCGGCGTGATCGCCGCCATCATCCTCGGCGGGCGCCTGCTGCTGCGCCCCGTGCTGCGCTGGATCGCCAAGAGCAACACCCCCGAAATTTTCACCGCCGCCGCGCTGCTGCTGGTGGTGGGCATTGCCTACCTGATGGTGCTGGTGGGCCTGTCGATGGCGCTGGGCGCCTTTCTCGCCGGTGTGCTGCTGGCCGACAGCGAATACCGCCGCGAGCTGGAGGCCGACATCGAGCCCTTCAAGGGCCTGCTGCTCGGGCTGTTCTTCATCGCCGTGGGCATGAGCATCGACTTCGGCGTGATCCTGCGCTCGCCCGGCCTCATGGCCGCCATCCTGGTCGGCTTCCTCGCGGCCAAGGCCGTGGTCATCTACACCCTGGCCAAGGTGGTTGAAATCCCTTACCAGGAGCGCCCCGTCTTCACCCTGCTGCTGGCCCAGGGCGGCGAGTTTGCGTTCGTGGTGTTCCAGGCCGCTGCGGGCGCCAGCGTGTTCCCGGCCGAAACCGCCTCGCTGCTCATCGGCGCTGTGGCGCTGTCGATGCTCATCAGCCCCCTGCTGCTCGTGGTGATGGACCGCGTGCTGCTGCGCCGCTACGCCCAGCTCAAAAACACAACGCCCCAGGCCGAAGAAATCTCCGAACCCCAAGAGGCGCCCATCATCATCGCGGGCTTCGGCCGCTACGGCCAGATCGTCTCGCGCGTGCTGCTGGCCCAAGGCATCCCCACCACCGTGCTCGACCACAGCGTGGACATGCTGGAAGTGGCGCGCACCTTCGGCTACCGCGTGTTCTACGGCGACGCCACGCGGCTCGACCTGCTGCGCATCGCCGGGGCCGAACACGCGCGCATCCTCGTGGTGGCCGTGGACGATGCCGAGCAGTCCCTCCAGATCGCCAAGCTGGCACGCGAACATTTCCCCCATCTGCAGGTGGTCGCCCGCGCACGGGACATCTCCCACTGGAACAAGCTGCGCGACCTGGGCGTGACGCTGGTGCAGCGCGAGCTGTTCGAGTCCAGCCTGCAAAGCGCACACACCGTGCTGGAGCTGATGGGCCTGCCCCCCGCGCAGGCCACCGCCATCACCCAGCGCTTTCGCACCCACAACATCGCCCTGGCCGACCGCATGTACCCGCACCACAAGGACCGCGCCAAGTTCATCGCCGTGGCGCGCGAAGGCCGCAACCAGTTTGCGGAGCAGATGGCGCGGGAGCGACAGGAGAGTGCGGCGTTGAACGCCACGGGGGCGGAGTACCCGGGGTATGGCGAGGTTGGGAGTGCCGAAGACGGGGGTGGGGGTGCCCATATCCAAAAAATGGATAAAAAATAGGCTCCTGCGCCCTACCACCATGCCTTAATAGCTATCCATTTGATAGCAAATAGCCTCCTGTGGTGCAGAGGGCTCCAGAAAGCGCATCTGCAGGGGAGACCGGCTCCATAAAGTGGCGCGCAAACTGCTATCGCGCCACTTTATTTGGCGCGTAAAATCTTTTCGCGCCACTTTATTTGGCGCGATTTCGGTTCGCGCCACCAGGAGCCCCGTTCATGCCTCGCCTCACGCCACCCCAGGAGCTGGACAAACTCGCCGAATGGATCAACGCCACCCCCGCCGAGGTGAGCATTGACGCGCTCCTTCAACAGCCGGGCAACGACACCCCCCGTCGTACGCTACAGCGCCATCTGGCGTTGCTGGTGGAGCAACAGCGCATAGGGGTGAGCGGCGAAGGCCGGGCCACCCGTTACCACCGCCTCTCGCCGCCCAGCAAACCTACGCAGCAATCTCCAACGACTGCTCCAGCGGTGGCAGCAACAGCAGCCGGCACCGCCGACTACGTCCCCGCCTCCGCAGAAGGTGCCGCCATCCGCGCCGCCATCTCCCAGCCGCGCCACCTGCGCAAACCGGTGGGCTACCAGCTGGACTTTCTGTCGCAATACCACCCCAACGACACGGCCTACCTGCCGCATGACCTGCGCGAGCAACTGCATGGGCTGGGCCGATCCCCCGCCGAACAAACCCCCGCAGGCACCTTCGCCAAAGACATCCTCAACCGCCTGCTCATCGACCTGTCCTGGGCCTCGTCCCACCTCGAAGGCAACACCTACAGCCGCCTCGACACCGAACGCCTGATCGAGTTCGGCCAGGCCGCAGAAGGCAAAAACGCGCTGGAAACCCAGATGATCCTGAACCACAAGCAGGCCATCGAATACCTGGTACTCCAGCCAGAACATGCGCAGGTGCACACCGACACGCTGATCGCACTCCACGCCTTCCTGTCCGACGGCCTGATGGCCGACCCCGCCGCAGTGGGCCGCATCCGCCGCCGCGCCGTTGAGATCGGCGGCAGCCTCTACCTGCCCATCGCCCTGCCCCAGCGGCTCGAAGAACTCTTCGGCATCGTCACCCAAATGGCCGCCGAGATCACCGACCCGTTCGAGCAAGCCTTCTTTTTGATGGTGCACCTGCCCTACCTGCAGCCGTTTGAGGACGTGAACAAACGCGTCTCGCGCCTGGCGGCCAACATTCCCTTCATTCACCACAACCTGTGCCCGCTGTCGTTCATCGACGTGCCGCAGCAAGCGTATGTAGACGCCATGCTGGGCGTGTACGAACTCAACCGCGTGGACCTGCTGCGCGATGTATTCGTGTGGGCGTATGAACGGTCTTGCCAGCAATACGTGGCGGTGAAACAGAACCTGGTGCCGCCGGACATTTTTCGACTGCGCCACCGGCTGGCACTGGCCGAAGTGATTGCCGCCATCGTTCGGCAAGGGGACGCGGCTACAGAGGAGGCAGTGAAGCGCAGGATGCCTGTGTCTGTACTCCCAGTCGATCAAGAGCACTTTGTGCAATTGGCGCTGGCCGAGTTTGGCGCGCTGCATGCGGGGAATGCGGTGCGGTTTGGGATTCGACCGTTGGAGTTTGGTGAGTGGGCGAAGGGATACAACGGCGACAGATAAAGGCTACCAAACCCGCAGCAAAAAGTGCCTTGCTAAATACCCCTCGGAGTCCCTCCTTGTCCAGCAAGTAACTGCGCTTCAATTTCCGCAAGCTTTTCAGCGGTCAGTCCATAGCGCTGAGCTACTGGCATAGTTATCTCGTCGATTTCGGTAGCGGTGGACACGAAATAGTCCTTGAGAGCACCAAGCTCCTCAAGCATTCGATCACGACCGCCCGGAGACATGAAATCGACAGCGCGATCAGAAAAATAGGCATGAGCCAGCCAGTTCCTGTTCTTAAGCGCGCGATCAAGAAGTTGCTCGATAGAGGACGTCGTTTGTCCAGCCTCACGCAAGCGATAGATGAGCCTCCCCATTGTTTGTTTCAGTTCTCGGGCCTCATACCGATCAATTGCGGCCACCCAATCCTCAGCAGTCGTGTAGGTCCTAACTGCTTTAGGAAAGTGATCGAAAAACAAAAGATGCTGAAAGATGGATTGCTCAAGGCACTGAGCCCAGTACATAGCTAAGCCATAGTGCGCGTAGACCTCGCGGACATGGTGGGACTCTGGATCAAGAGGCGTAAGGTCAACAGCCATATTGCTCACGATTAGTAGCCAAGTGGCATAAGAGCCTGTTCAAAATCTTTTTTTCCGATGAGCTGCTTACTGATAGCAGGCTGACTGTGACTGAAGCTAAGCTGCGCGCCTCATGAGAGCCAAGTACCCCAGCGACATCAGTCCCGAGCAGTTTGACCCCAT